>NZ_JACVUR010000003.1:0-324529 GCF_016516495.1 Delftia sp. S65 | reverse complement strand
GCATCTGCGGGGGAATCTCGGCGGGGGTCTTCTGTCATGCGCGGTAGTCCTTGGCTGGCCAGCAGGCGGCGGGAACTGTCGAAATCCCGTCATATTCCTGGCCCGACGATTGTCCGCTGCGAATGGGGCGCCGTGTCCGAGATGGGCGGTTTTCAGGGGTCACTGTTTGCAAAAAATGAGAGCACGGATGAAGGCGCCGGCCACCGGCGCGCCCGGCTCCAGTACGATGCCGGCCAGCCATGCGCAACATCCCGCCCCTTCACCTCATCGCCGCCTTCGATGCCGTGGCGCGAAGCCAGAGCTTCAAGCAGGCGGCCGAAGAACTGAACCTTTCGGACAGCGCCGTCAGCCACCGCATCCGCGAATTGGAAAGGCTGCTGGGCACCCCGCTGTTCCACCGCACCACGCGCGTGGTCACGCTCAGCGCCGAGGGAGCCTGGCTGCACCAGCAGACCCGCGCCCCGCTGCAGGCGCTGGAGACCACCTTCGGCAGCCTGGTGCAGGGGCGCGACGTGGTGCGCATCAGCGCCCTGCCCTCGTTCGCACGGCTGCGGCTGGTGCCGTCGCTCACGGCCTTTCAGCGCAGCCACCCGGACGTTTCCATCGCCATCGATCCGACCACGCGCACCGTCAACCTTCAGCAGGGCGAGGCGGACATTGCCATCCGCTTTGCACACCAGGCGCCTCAGGCACCTCTGGCATTCCACTGCGAGCGCCTGCTGGACGACGAATGGTTTGCCGTGGCCGCGCCACGCTACCTGGAGCAGTTCGAGGGCCTGGATCTGGCCGGGCTGTTCCGGCGGGCCAACCTGCTCTCGCACAGCCGCCAACCCTGGGAGCCCTGGCTGCAGGCCGCGGGCCTGCGCATCTCGTCAGCCCAGCGCCAGCTCAGCTATTCGGACACGGGCTTCATGCTGGACGCGGCGCTGAACCTGCAAGGCATTGCGCTGGGCCGCCGCTCCCTGGTCCAGCGCCTGCTGGCCGAGCGCAGCCTGGTGCGCGTCTCGGACACGGCCATCCCCTGCAGCCAGAGCTATTTCCTGCTGGCTTCCGAGCGCGCCATGGTCTCGCGCCATGGCGCAGCCGTCATGGACTGGATTCGTGCGGTGGCGGCCGAGGCCGGATAGCCGGGCGCCGCCGCCCGCCACCCGCGCTCACGCTTCACACGTTCGCACGCTCACGCCCTCACATCCTCAGCGCGCCATGGTCAGCGCAATGCCCAGCAGCACGCCCGCCATGGCTGCCGCCTTGGGCCGCAGATGGCGTTCGGCAAAGAACCGTGCCGACAGCGCAAACACCATGACCAGATTGGCGCGGCGCAGCACCGAGATCACGGCAATCTGCGCGCCCTCCATCTGCACGGCGGCCAGGTAGATGGACTCGGCCAGCACATAGGCCAGCGCAATGGCGGGCACGGCCCAGTTGCGCCCCAGCAGGCTGCGCAGCTCCAGCCCGCGCCAGATCCAGGGCAACAGCAGCAAGGCCAGGGCGCCGCGCTGCAGCGCAGACCAGGCCTGGACGGCAACCAGGTCCATGCGCAGCGTGGCCAGAATGTGCTTGTCGTACAGGGCATTGGCCGAAGACAGCAGCGTGGCCGCCAGCATGCACAGCACCCAGAGATTGCGGCCAAAGCCTATGCCCTCCTTCCGGCCGACCAGGGAGAACAGGTAGTACGAGGCCATGGACACCGCCAGCCCCAGCCATTGCCACCAGCTCAGTTGCTCGGACAGCAGGAGCACCGCGCCCAGCGCCGTCCACAGCGGCCCGCTGGCACGCACGCCCGCAGAGATGGACAGCGGCAAGGCCTTCACCGAGTAGTACGACAGCACCCAGGTGGCCACCATCATCAGCGACTTGGGCAGCAGCAGCATCTGCTGGCGCAGGTCCAGCGCGGCGGACGAGGAATCGCCCATTGCCACGAAAGGCAGCCACAGCAGCGCGCCCAGCGCCGAGCACCAGAACACCACCTCCAGCACGGACTTTTCCCCCAGCGCCAGCTTGGTCAGAAAGTCATATGCCCCCAACACCAGGCCGGCCAGCAGCCCCAACACCATCCAGTCCATATCCGCCTGCACTCCTGCATTGACAAGGGTGCAAGCGTAGGAGCGATGGCCGCAGGCATTGCTGAGACCTGTGCGGCGATTGCGCAATCGCGCTCATGAATGCGCGGGCATCACTGCGCGCCGGCCACCGCAGCCTGGCGCGCACCGGGCTGCTTGAACAGCTTGAAGTACGGCGTGTTCGACGGATTCACCGGGATGTCGAACTTGCGCACCATGGCATAGGTCTGGATCTGGTCGTGCAGCGGCAGGTAGATCAACTCCTTTTGCACCGTGCTCCAGATGGAGTGGATGGTGGCATCGCGCTTGCGCGCATCGCCCTCGGAGGCCAGGGAGACGATCTGGCTGTCCAGCTCGGCATTGCTGTAGCGCGTGGCATTGGTGTTGCCCCGGCCGTTCTTGCCGCGCGTGTGCACCAGGTAGTCGAAGACATAGGCCGAGTCATAGGTGGGCACGCCCCAGCCGTAGAGGTAGAAATCCGTCTCCTGGTTGTTGATGGCCGCCGTCTGGATGGCCAGCGGCCGCGACGACACGGCGGTCTTCACGCCGATGCGGCCCAGAAAGCCGGCGATGGCCTGGCAGATGGCCTCGTCGTTCAGGTAGCGGTCGTTCGTGCAATGCAGGGTGATGCCGAAGCCGTTGGGGTAGCCGGCGTCGGCCAGCAGCTTCCTGGCCTGGACAAGGTCGGCCTTGCCCACGGCGCCAAAGGATTTCTCGTAGCCGTGCACAAACGGCGGCGCAATGATGTTGGTGGGCACGGACAGGCCGCGCATCACGGCGCGCTGTATGGCCTGGCGGTCGATGGCCAGCTGGAAGGCCTGGCGCACGCGCAGGTCGGCCAGGGGGTTCTTGTCCTTCACATCGGAATGCGACAGCGGGGCGGCGCCCACGTTCAGGCCCAGGAAGATGGTGCGGTTCTCGGCGGCCTGGTTGATGCGAAAGCGCGGGTCGGCGCTCAGGCGCGCAATGTCCTGGATGGGCAGGTCCTGCACGAAGTCCACCTCGCCCGACAGCAGCGCCGCCACGCGCGTGGCCTGCGACTTGATGGGCAGGTAGACCAGTTCGTCGATTTCCAGCGGGAACAGCCCCTTGCCCCAGTAGCCGGGAAACTGCCGCAGCACGGTGCGCGTGTCCTGCTCGCGCGAGGCGATGACATAGGGCCCCGTGCCGTTGGCGTTGCGCGTGGCGTAGTTCTCTTCCTTGGCCAGCGCGTTCTGCGGCTGCTCGGCACCATGGGCCTTGGCCCAGGCGGCGCTCAGGATCTGGATGTTGATGAGGCTGGCCGGCAGCAGCGGGTTGGGCCCGTTGGTCCTGATGTGCACGGTGAAGGCATCGACCTTGGTCACGTCGGTGATCGAGGTCAGCAGCGAGCGCATGTCCGAGGTGGCCGAGCGCGCACGGCGCAGCGAGAACAGCACGTCGTCGGCCGTGAACAGGCTGCCGTCATGGAACTTCACGCCCTTGCGCAGCTTGAACTCCCAGACCGAGGGGTCGGCAGTCAGCGCCCAGGACGTGGCCAGGGTGGGCAGCAGCTTGCCATCGGCCGTGCGGATGATCAGCGGCTCGTAGATCTGGTGCAGCAGGTTGTGGTTGGGGCCGTTGTTCAGCGCATGCGGGTCCAGCGTGGATGCGTCGGTGGAGCGCGCCCAGCGCAGGGTTTCGGCCTGGGCGGGCGGTGCACACAGCAAGGCTGCGGCCAGGGCGGGAAGCAGTGCGGAAGTTCGCAGGGTGCGCAAGTGGGTGCGCAGCAGGGAAAGGCGAGGCAGGAAGCGTCTTTGGGTCATGAAGTGTCCTGGCAGCCGGAACAAGATCGCAGGAAGGCGGCGGCGGGTGCCGCGCCGGCTGCACCAGACGGCCGATTGTGTGGAGCCACCAGCCCGCCGCAAAGCCCGATTGCGCCTATGCAAATGCGCTGCGCGCAGATGCAAAGCGCTGCGACAGCAGGGCGTACAGCGCGCGCAGGCCTTGGGCCTCGCCGCCCCTGGGCCGGCCGGGGCGCTCCTCCAGATTCCAGGCGAACAGGTCCAGGTGCAGCCAGGGCAGCTCGGGCGGCACAAAGCTCTCCAGGAACAGCGCAGCCGTGATGGCGCCGCCCTGCGGCGTGCTGGCGGCGTTGAGCAGGTCGGCCTGGTCGGAACGGAGCATGCGGCGGTACGGAGCCCACAGGGGCAGGCGCCACAGCGGGTCGGCCTGCGCGCGGCCCTGGGCCAGCAGCGCATCGGCCCAGCCGTCATGGTTGCTGAACAGCGCGGGCAGGTCCGGCCCCAGCGCCGTGCGCGCAGCGCCCGTGAGCGTGGCCAGGTCGATCAGCAGCGCGGGCGGCGTGGGCGCGCTGCGAATGGCGTGGTGCAGCGCATCGGCCAGCAGGAGCCGGCCTTCGGCATCGGTGTTCTCGATCTCCACGCGCCGGCCCTCACCGGCCTCGATGATGTCGCCGGGCCGCAGCGCACCGGCACCCACGGCGTTCTCCACCGCAGGCACCAGCAGCTTCAGGTGGATGGGCAGGCCCGCCTGCATCAGCAGATCGGCCAGGGCCAGGGCGTGTGCGGCGCCGCCCATGTCCTTCTTCATCCAGCGCATGCCTGCGGCGGGCTTGAGGTCCAGCCCGCCGGAGTCAAAGCACACGCCCTTGCCGATGAGCACCACATGGGGCAGCGCGGCATCGCCCCAGGTCAGCTCGGCCACGCGCGGCGCCTGGGCCGCCTGGGACGCCGCCCGACCCACGGCGTGCACCAGGGCAAAGCCTGCGGCGGGCAGCTCGTCGCCCACCCATTGCCGGTAGCGCGCGCCATGGCGCGCGGCCAGGTCGGCCACGGCCTGGGCCAGCTGTTCGGGACCCAGCTGGTTGGCAGGCAGGTTGACCAGCCGCCGCACCTCGCCAATGGCTGCGGCCATTGGCGCGACGGCGGCCTGCTCATCGGGGCTTGCCACCAACCGAGCGAGTGATAGAGCGAGTGATGGAGCGGCTGCCGCATCCGACTGCCGCGCCTGGCGGGTCGATGGCAGCGCGCCCAGTGCCCAGCCCAGGAGCAGATGCGGCCTCTGAGCCTCATCCGCATCGGCGAGCGAATAGGTGCCGGGCGGCAGCGCAGCCGGCAGGCCGGCCAGTTGCCACAGCGGCTGGTCCGGGTCCACGCCGACCAGCACGCCGGCGAGGACAGTGCACTCGCCCTGCCCTTCGCTCTGCATGCCGGGCAACAGCAGGATGCGGCCCGGCTGCGCATCAAAGCCTGCGGCGCGCGCCCATCGGGCCTGGGCCGGGGACAGTTGCTCCAGCACGGCCGCCAGCGTGGCGGGCGTGGCACGGTGCAACGCCGTGGCGGGTTGGGGGGAAGTGGCGAATGCGCCGGATTGGGAAGGGGAGCTTGTGGTAGGGCTGGACATGGTGCTGGCAAAGCGCGCCAGCCTAAGGGCCGACTCCGCTTGGCGCAAACACGCCTGCCGCATATTCAAAGCAGAAATGATTGGTGGACGTCTGCGTGCAGGCGGGCCGCAGCCGCTCAGTCCAGAAAGCGCGCGGCCACCTGCGGATCGGGCACCATGCACTGCGCGCTGCGGCCAAACCAGCGGTAGCGGTTGCGGGCCAGCCAGCGGTACAGCCCATCGCGCAGGGGGCGGGGAATCAGCCACGCCGCCCATGCCAGCCGCCAGGGCCAGCCCAGGCCATGGAGCACGCGCAGGATGGCGTCCGTGTGCTGCCAGGAACGGTCCCCATCCACCAGCAGCAGCGTCTGCAGACCTTCGACCCGCAGGCCTGCATCGGCCAGCATCCTGCCGCCGGCCTCGCCCTGGATGGAGGCAAAGCGGAACCTGCCGCGCCTGTCGTGCCTCAGCAGAAACTGCACCCAGCCATTGCACAGCAGGCATTGGCCGTCGAACACCACAATCATGATTCGCCCTCCTTGGGCACTGAAGTGTCTTGCCGCACCGTGGGCAATTGCAGATGCCCGCTGTAGCTGGCGACCACGCCCACCCAGGGCACGGCTGCCTCGATGTGGAAATGCAGGCGATCCCCCTCGCCGCGCTCCTCGGCCACGATGCGCGGCTCCAGCCAGGCCGGGCAGGCCATGCCCAGAAAGCGCAACTTGCGCAGGCGCATCACCAGCCGATTGCCATCGGCCTCCAACCCGAAGCTCAGCCGCGCTGCGCCCAGGGATTCGATGATCTGCCCGTCCTGCAGGCGCAGGCTGGAACGCATGGTCTGCGCGGGAAAGTGGCGGGTCCAGACCTCACGCTGGGGCTGGGCATGCAGCGCGAAGCGGATGGGCCCCTCGCTGGCGCGCAGCGGCGTGCCCAGACACAGCGCCAGCAGCCGGGCCGCCAGGGACTGCGGCGCCTGGGTGCGGACCCAGCCATGGAGCTCATGGCGGCCCGTCAGGCGGTGGAAGGCCTGCACGGCGGGGTCCAGCCGGGCAAAGCGCTCGCCCATGGCCTGCTCGTACATGGACAGCCTCCGGCTCATGGATGGATCTCCCTCATGCGGATGTCCAGGCCACGGGCCTCCTGCTCGAAATCCTCCAGGGTCAGCAGGCCCATGCAGGGCATGGCGCCCACGGCGGGCAGTTGGCCTGCCGCCAGCTTCCGCGCCAGGGCCGAGGAGGCAAGCGTGGGCACATAGGGGCCGTCGCCCGACCCGGCGACCAGCACCCAGACGCGCTCCTGCACGAAGCCCTGTGCGTCCCGCCCACGCACGCACACATGCATGGCACCCGCATCGCTGCCCCAGTCCTTGAAGCAGTCCGCCGCGCGCTTGAGCCACGCGGCGTGCACCGACCAGTCGCGCACCAGGCCCAGGCGCGCCAGCCAGGCCATGGCATTCATGCCCCTGTGCAGAAATGCCAACTCCAGCCCCGCGCCAAAACGCACGCCAGGCTTGCCCGCATACCGGGGTGCCAGCAGTACCAGATCAGGCACATCGCAGGGCGACAGCAGCCGCGCCCCCACAGGCTCGGGATAGCGGTGGCGCCAGCTGCCCGACCAGCCGAACACCGGCTGCGGGCCAGCGGACGCGAGGCGCTTGCCGCAGTAGCTCAGGATGCCGGCCACCGTGGACAGGCCGCGCTCCGTGCGGTTGCCGGGGCTGATGCCTATGTCGATGGAATCCACGCAGGCCATCCCGCCTGCCAGCCGATCGGCCACCGCCGTGGACAGTGCGGGGACGGAACTGGCCCCGCTGGTCAGCAGCACGCCCCGGGCCAGCGCAGCGGCTTGCAGGGCGGTGATGCCGCCGACGAAGTCGCGGCCATCGGCCAGGTCCACGTAGTGCACGCCCGCATGGGCGCAGGCCTGTGCCACGCGATGGTCCTGCCCCTGGAAAGGGCCTGAGGTATGGATGAGGAGATGGATGCCATGCTCCTGGAGCCGGGCCTGCAGCCCCGGGTCCATGGCGTCCACCGCCACGGCGGACATCCCGGCATGGGCATCGGGCAAAAGCGCATCGACCAAGGCCTGTGCCTTGGCGCCCGAGCGGCCCACCACCACGATGTGCAGCGCCTTCTGCCGTGCCAGCCGGCGCACCAGCCGGCTGCCGAAAAAGCCATATCCCCCGACAACCATCACCCTGAATTCGTGCATGCGCCAGTGTAGGGCCGACCGGTCGCCAGGACGGCGGTGGCAGCATTTCCCTCCAAGTTGTTTCATCAGGAAAATATATGGTTAGCCACCATACAATATGCCGACAACACACCTGGCGCACAGCGCCTCAACCCCAGGAAACACCATGTCCCACTATCTGGTCGAGCTCTATTCCCCCAACCCCGCCTGGCTGGCCGTGCCCGCCGCGCAGCGCCAGCAGTTTCTGGAGGGGGTTGCCAGCGCCATGGGCGGGCTGGCCGCCATGGGCGTGCAGGTGCTGGCCCTGGCCGAGACCGAGAGCGGCCTGGACCAGGCCAGCCCGCACCGCTTCCTGGGCATCTGGCGCTTTCCCGATACCGCCGCGCGCGATGCCCTGCTGGCGGGCATCAAGGCCAGCGGCTGGTACGGCTACTTCGACCATGTGAACGCGGCCAGCGGCACGGGTGGCCTTGAAAGCCATCTGAAGGCGCTGGCCGAGGCCTGAGGCGGACGAGCCATGGGTACTGGATGGGTGCTGTATGGGTGATGCCGCGCCGGCGCTACGGCTGAATCGGGCACCCCAGACGTTTGAGCGTCTCGTCTATCCATGGCGCGCTGTAGGTACCGGCAGCGATGTCGGCCACCATCCTGGCCTCAACCACCTGCTTTCCGTGTGCCGCATCCAGCAGTGCCTGCGCCTGCGCATGCGGTACGCACAGCAAGCCATCGTCGTCGCCAATCATGAGGTCACCGGGCTCGATCACCATGCCATCGATGGCGATAGACACATTGATCTCGCCCGGGCCGTCCTTGTAGGGTCCGCGGTGCGTGACGCCCGCTGCGAATACCGGGAAGCTGCCTGCACGAATCCATGCCGCGTCCCGGATCGCGCCATTGATCACGATGCCGCCCAACTGGCGACGCATGGCGTCTCCGACCATGATTTCTCCGATGAGTGCGTTGGTGAGGTCGCCCCCCGCATCCACCACGATCACGTCACCTGGGCTGGCCAGTTGAAGTGCCTTGTGGAGCATGAGGTTGTCGCCCGGGCGTGTCTTGATGGTCAACGCAGGGCCGGCCATGCGCCCGCCGCCGTGCATGGGGCGCAACCGCGCGCCGCCCGCCGTCATGCGGGCCATGCAGTCGCTGACGTTGGCAACAGGCACGTCGAGATAGCGCCTGGCAATATCAAGGCTGACAGCGCGCTGCCGCTTCAGAATTTGAAGACCGATCATGGTGTGGTTCTCAGAGTGGATGGAATGAAAGCCGTGCCGCTCAATCGAGCGTGGTGCCAGAGCTCTTGACGATGGGTGCCAGGCGTGCGCGGTCGCTGGCGTAGAGCCTGGCCATGTCCTGCGGTGTGCCGGTGATGAGTTCGGCACCGGAGTCGGCGATCTTCCTGGCCGTGTCGGGTGCGTTCACCACCTTGTTGATGGCTTCGTTGAGCTGCCTGACGATGGCGTCGGAGGTGCCGGCCGGGGCCATCACGCCCCACACGCTGGCCAGCTCCACGCCCTTGATGCCGGATTCGGTGTAGGTCGGCACGTCGGGCAGCAGCTTGGAGCGGCTCGCGGTGGTCACGCCGATGGCGCGCACCTTGCCCGACTGGATGTGCGACAGCAGCGTGGGGACGGAGCCCATGTACATGTCGATGCGTCCGCCCAGCAGGTCGGGCATGGCCTGCGCCATGCCGCGAAACGGCACGTGGGTGAACTTCACATTCGAGCTTTTCTGCCAGGCCTCGCTGATGAGGTGCGAAATGGTGCCGGTGCCCGGCGTGGCAAAGCTCAGGCGCCCGGGGTTCTTCTTCGCCGCCTGGACGATGTCGTCCAGGGACTTGTACGGCGAATCGGCATTCACCACGAGCACGGCCGGGCCGGCTGCGACCAGGGCCACGGCGCGCAGGTCCTTGTCGGGGTTGTAGGTGAGCTTGGAGTACAGCAGCGGGTTGAGCACCACGTTGTCGGTCTGAGCCATCACCAGGGTCAGGCCGTCGGCGGGGGCCTTGGCCACCTGGTCCAGAGCCAGGTTGCCACCGGCACCGGGCTTGTTCTCCACCACGATGGCCCACCCATGGGCCTCGGTGAGCTTGGTGCCGACCAGCCGCGTGAGGTTGTCGGTGCCGCCACCGGCCGGAAAGGGCACGATGAACCTGATGGGCCGCTGCGGATAGGTGCCCTGGGCATGGGCCGGGGCCATGGCGGCAGCGGTCAGTGCCAGCAGGCCGGCGAGGGCCAGGCGGCGTCGGGTCGGGGTCGTCATTGCGGATGTCTCCTTTGGTGGTGTCGGTTGGCGCAGGGGTACGTTGATCAGGTTTGGCTGGCGAGCACGTGGCTGCCCAGCCAATCGATGGCCTCGTCGGTGGAGGTGCCGGTGAAGGGCTGCACCGCATGCGCCCGGGCCGTGGCGGCGAACAGCGCCTCGACGGCGGGCGAGGCGATGGGCGCCAGGCCGTTGCGGGCCATCTGCTGCCGGGCCTCGGCCACCTCGTTGCGGCGGCGCGCGGAATGCGGGATGTGCGTGCGCACCATGGACTCCATCAGCGTGCGCAGCGGTGTCTCGTCGATGTCCTGCAGCACGGCATGCAGCTGCTCGCGCAGGCCCATCTGCTGGGCCGTCACCAGGCACTCCACGGCCAGCGCCTCGGTCCCCTTGGTGTAGATGCTGCGCAGGAGCTTGAGCGCGGCGGCATCGCCCGGCTGTCCGCCCACCACGCGAACGAAGCCGCCAAGGGGCAAGAACAATTCCTGTACAAAACCGGCCTTGCCACCGGCCACGAGCAGCGGCGTCTTGCTGCCGCCCAGGTTGACCGCGCCGGTGATGGCCACGTCCACGAAGTGCACCGCCCTGCCCTGGGCGACGCGCCGGGCCAGCTCGCCGCATTCGCGCATCTCCTGCGGGTCGGCCGTGGTCATGTCCACATAGACCGCGCCATCGCGCAGATGGGGCAGGCAGGCCTCGAACAGGCTGCGCGCCACGGTGCCGAACACGGCGCTCACCACCACGTCGGCCTCGGCCAGCCAGGCACCGGGCGCGGTATGCACCTGCGCACCAGCGGCCTGCACGGCGTCGGCCACCGCAGCGTTGTGCTGCAGGTCGCACAGGCCCACCAGGCTGTGCCCCTGCTCCACAAAGGCCTGCATGTAGCAGGCGCCGACCATTCCACCACCCAGTATTGCGAACTTCATAAAAGTACAAATTTAAAACATTGAGCGCAGTCTATGGAGTGCACATCCGATCCATTCATAGAGATTTCCCGTAGAACTGCGGATATTTGTACTTGTTTTGTATTTTTCCGAATGGAGCGCAGCGCAGCGAGCCCCTCCGTCGTCACCTAGAATCGGCGCACCATCCCCACCCACCTGGTGCAAACACAGTGCAAAACGTGAAAGACAAGGCGTACGAGGTTCTGCGGCAGCGGCTCATCGGCGGCCACTATCGACCCGGCGAACAGCTCAAGGAGGAGCCCATTGCCCGCGACCTGGGACTGAGCCGCACGCCGGTGCGCAATGCGCTGCACCGTCTGGTGGAAGATGGCCTGGCCACCGATGGCGCGGGCCAGGGCATCCGCGTGTCGGAGTGGAGCGACTGGGATGTGGAGGAGACCTTCCAGCTGCGCATGCTGCTGGAGCCGTACGCCTCGTTCCTCGCGGCCACGCGCGGCGGCGAGGGGCTGGCCGATGAGCTGGAGGCCAGCAACCAGCGCATGGAGGCCGGCATTGCCGCTGGCCACGACGGCATTGGCGAGGTGCAGTCAGCCAACCGGGATTTTCACCACGCGCTGATCGAGGCATCGGGCTCGCCGCGCCTCAAGACCATGCTGGCGACGATGATCGACATGCCGATCATCAAGCGGTCGTTCTACATCTACACGCCCGAAGAGCTGGTGCAAAGCCTGCACCACCACTGCGACCTGGTGATCGCCATACGTGCCAGGGATGGGGAGCTGGCACGCCAGGTGATGCAGCTGCACCTGCGCATGTCCTACCACCGGTTCATGAAGCATCGAGGGGAATACCGCGCGGATGCATGAACAGTGTCATGACCGGGGCTGAACCCTTTGCGCTGACGGCACCCGGTACAGCCACGGCAGCCAGACAAAGGCGATGAGGACCAGCACAACGCCCGCCAGCGCCATGGGCAACACCATCGGCCAGGCACCGTGGCGCATCGTCGGATCGACAAATTGCGCCGCCAGCTGGCCGGCGCAGAAGGCCACGCACATGATCGCGAAGCCCGAACACGACACGGCCCGCCCGGCCAGCTGCGGCGGCAGGCCACCCACCGCGCCCGCCTGGCCGCAAGGCTGGTGCAGGCCATGGCCCAGCGCATACACCGCGTGCCCCAGCAGCAGTGGAAAGGGCGAGGCCGGCGCCAGCACGCAGCCGGCGATCTGGATGCACGGCCCCAGCAGACTGAGCGTAGCGCCCAGCTGCACCGTGCGCACCGGCCCGTGGCGCGACAGCAGGCGCCGACACCATGTGATGCCGAGGATGTAGACCAGCGAGCCGCCCGCTGGAATCCAGCCGTAGAGCACGGGCGACAGGCCGAACAGGTCGACGTACACCATCGGCGACAGCAGCAAAAAGCAGAAGATGCCGCCGTAGGTGGCTGCGGCCAGTGCCGTCCAGGCGCAAAAGCCGGGGTCGGCGATCACCTGGCGCACACCGCCAGCGGATACGGATACGGATACGGATACGGGTACGGGTACGGATGCGATGACCGGGGCAGACTCCGCTGGCACTTGCCGCGTCTCGCTGAAAGTGCGCCAGCACAGTGCCAGCAAAGCCAGCGAGTAGACGCCCATCGCCACCAGCACCCAGCGCCAGCCGGTGGCCTGGACTCCCCATGCACCGGCAATCGGCGCCACCAGGGCCACCAGCCCCAGGCCCATCAGGCCGCGGGCCATGATGCGCGGCCCTTCATGGGCCGGATACAGGTCGCGCACCGCAGCCCGTGCGCACACCAGGATGGCCGCCATGGCCGCGCCCTGCACGGCGCGCCAGGCCACCAGTGCGTCCGCGCTGCCCGCCAGCGCACAGCCGGCCGCCGCTGCCGTGTAGCAGGCCAAACCCGCCAGCAGAACGGGCCGGCGCCCGAAGCGGTCTGCCAGCGGCCCGCACACCAGCTGGGCGACACCGAAGGCCAGCATGAACACGGTCAGGCTGCTGCTGGCCGACCCCAGGTCGCGCGCGATCTCGGGCAACGCCGGCAGATAGCCATCGGTGGCGACCGGCTGCGCGGCCAGCAGCAGCGGCAGCAGCAGGAGAAAGGAAACGGAGCGGCGCGGGCCGGGAACGGCGAAGTTCATCTCAATGAAGCCTGGTCACGGCATGCAGCGCGTCGAGCGAGGGAGTTCGAAGGACGATACATGGCCAGTTGCGCGCCATGCATCCTATGCGACGGCGGACAGCACGGCCCGCAGGCCCAGCAGATAGCTGTCCGCGCCGAAGCCGCAGATCTGGCCCCGGGCGATGTCGGCAAACACCGAGTGGTGGCGGAAGGGCTCGCGCGCATGGATGTTGCTCATGTGGATCTCCACCACGGGCACGTTGAGCATGGCCAGCGCGTCGCGGATGCCGTAGCTGTAGTGCGTCCAGGCGCCGGCGTTGATGAGCACGCCATCGACGCCGTCCCGAAAGCCCTGGTGGATGCGATCGCACATGGCGCCTTCGCAATTGGTCTGGAAGCTGTCCACCTCGCAGCCCAGTTGGCTGCCCAGGCTGCGCAGCGAGGCGTCGATCTCGGCCAGCGTGACCGTGCCGTATTGGGCAGGGTCGCGCTGGCCGAACATGTTGTGGTTGATGCCGTGCAGCATCAGGATCTTTTTCATGGAGGCTCCGTGGCTTGATGTCATGGATGGAGGATGGCGCGCCGGTGGTGTCCGGGTCACGCCGTGGTGTCGATGGCGGCGCCCATGCGGGCAGCCTCTGCAATGGCTTCGGTGATCTGCAGGTTGCGCAGGCCGTCGTGCACGCTGACCAGGGGCTGCGCCAGGCCGCGCGCCACCTGCGCGAAATGCGCCATCTGGCGCACCAGCGGGTCTTCGCGCTCCACGGCGGCCACATCCAGGTCGAAGGGCTCATTCCAGGAGCGCTGCCCGGCCGATGCATAGGTCTTCAGCCGCATGCTCGGTATGGCCAGCGAGCCGAAGGTGCCCGCCACCAGGTAGCAGTCTTCGTCCTCATAGCTGGCATAGGCCTTGTTCTCCTGCGAGGTCTGCTCCCAGCTGCGCGCGCTGGCGGCCGTGTCCGAAAGCACAAAGCTGCCCAGCGCACCGCTGGCAAAGCGCAGGTTGATGGCCACCGTGTCTTCCACGGCAAAACCGCGCGTGGCATGCGAGGCGAAGGCCTGCACGGCCACGATGTCGCCGCACAGCATGCGCAGGTTGTGGACCTCGTGGATCATGTTGAGCAGGATGGGGCCACCACCGGCCTCGCGGCGCCAGGGGCCTTCCTCGAAATAGGCGTCCGGCTTGTAGAACAGGGCCGCGCCGGTCACGGCCACCAGGCGGCCCAGCCGCCCCTGAGCGATGAGGGCTGCGGCCCGCGCCATGATCGGGCTGTGGGCGCGGTGGTGGCCCACCAGCACCCGGGCGCCGCTGCGCTCGGCCAGCGCGGCCAGGCGCTGTGCCTCGGCCACGGTGGAGGTGACGGGCTTTTCCAGCAGGATGGGCAGGCGCGCATGCATGCACTGCGCCGCCTGCGGGGCATGCAGGCGGTTGGGCGTGGCCAGCACCACGGCGTCGGGCCGGTCATGGGCGATCAGCTCGCCCAGGTCGCGCCACAGCGGCACTCCGGCCCTTTGGGCAAGCTCCCGGGCTGCGGGCGCCGGGTCCACGATGGCGGACAGGCGGCAATCCGCCTGGGCCCCGATGGCGGCGATATGCGCCTGGCCGATCGCGCCGGCGCCGGCCACGGCAATGCGAAGCGGGTGCAGCTGTGCCATGGCATGCCCCCTCAGAAGCGGTGCAGCACGCCCAGCTGCACGCCCTTGATGGTGCGGCCGTTGACGTCGTCGGCCGATGTGAAGTTGGGCTTCATGCCGCCCGAGGCCGCCAGCCTAAAGCCCGCGTTGCGGTCGTTCTTCAACTGCTCGGCCACCGCGTAGAGCATGGTGCGCTTGGACAGGTCGTAGTAGGCCGCGACCGCGCCGCCCGATGCGCCGCGCCCGCTGTCCGAGCCATCCTGTATGCGGCCCCACAGTGCGCCCACGCGCAGTTGCGGCGTCACGCGGTAGTCGGCCGACAGTTGCCAAACGCGGTAGAAGCGGCGCACATCGGCATTCGTGCCCGCCACCAGCCCGCCCACATTGCCCAGCACCGTGCCCGTGTTGTTGCCCGCCGAGCCTGCCGTGCTGTTGTTGGACCGCACAAAGGCCAGCTGGACCTTGCCCTTGCCGTAGTCGTAGTTGGCGTAGAGGTTGTCGTAGCGGACCGCGTCGGTATAGGCCGCGTTCTGCGGCGCACGCGCATACAGCCCGGCATAGCCCACGCGGTAGGGGCCGTTCAGGTAGTCCAGGCCCAGCTGGTAGATGGCCTGGCGCGCTGGAGCACCGGTCTCGGCCATGGCGTAGTGGGCCTCGAACAGGAAGCCGGCCATGCGCGGCGAGGTGTAGGAGATGTCGTTGTCGAAGCGCGAGGGCACGCCGAAGTTGTTGACCATCGATCCCAAGGTGCGCGAGGTGAAGTCGATGTAGTCGCCGCGCCCGAAGATCACGGTGTTCTGCCGTCCCAGCCGCACCTCGCCCCAGCCGCCTCCCAGGCCCACCCAGCTTTGGCGGTCGAAGCCGCGCGTGCTGTCGGCCTGCGTGCCGTTGTCGGCGTTGATGCCCATCTCCAGCTGGAACTTCGCGTACAGGCCACCACCCAGGTCTTCCTGCCCGCGAAAGCCCAGGCGGCTGCGCAGCAGGGCACCGTCCTCCAGCGTGGTCATGGATGCGCCCGAGCTGCTGCGCATGTGGTTGATGTACTGGTCCACGCTGCCGTAGATGGTGACCGAGGACTGGGCGTGGGCACCCGCGCCCCAGGCGCCCAGCACGGTGGCGAGGGCCAGGATGCGAAGGGCCCCGCGCTGCGGCACTCGCGGTGTCTGGTGCATTTGCTGTTGCATGGTCTTGTCTCCTTCTCTGTGAAAAATGCTTTTTCGGGCGTGGCTGCGCCCTGCCCTGGACGCATTCAGGGCCGGTTGTCTGTCGGCTGGATCAGTAGGAGATGTGGGCGGTGGCGCGCAGCTCGTCGGGCGTGGCGCTGCCGAAGCCGAAGAATTCGAGGTAGGCAGGAATCATCTCGAACAGCATGTCCGTGCCCACCTGGAAGTCGCAGCCCTTGTCGCGCACGGCGCGCAGCAGGGGCGTGAACTCGGACTTCATCACCACCTCGCCCACAAAGGTGGTGGGCGCAATGCGCTGCACATCGAAAGGCAGCGGGTCATCGGCCTTCATGCCCAGCGGCGTGGCGTTGACGACCACGTCAAAGCCCTGCGGGTCCCTGGAGCCCGTGCCCACCTTCATCCTCGGGTAGTAGGCAGCGAGCCGCCCGGCCAGGGCCTGCGCGCTCTCGTCCCGCGTGTCGAACAGCATCAGCTCGCCCACGCCGGCTGCCGCCAGCGAGGCGGCAATCGCCGACCCTACGCCACCCGCGCCGGAAATCAGCACCCGCGCGCCCTGCAGCTGCCGGCCCTTGCGCAGCACGCCGCGCACAAAGCCCGCGCCGTCGAACTGGTCGCCCAGCAGCGAGCCATCCTCGCGCCGCAGCACGGCATTGCAGGCGCCTGCAATGTGCACGGCGGGCGTGACCTCGTGCACCAGGTCCACCACGGACACCTTGTGCGGCATGGTGATCAGCGCGCCGCGCAGGTTGGTGAAACGCATGATGGCCGCGAAGTCCGGCGCGAAATGCGCCGCCTTCACGCCCATGGGCACGACGCAGGCGTCTATGCCCCGGCCGTCGAACCATGGGTTGTAGATCATGGGCGACTTGAAGGTTTCGGTCGGGTCGCCGATGTGCGCGATGAGGGTGGTTTTTCCGGAAATCATTCCCTGGGCTTTCGGATGCTTGGGTTGGCGGAATGTGGCGTGTGCAATTCAGCGGCCGGACTGGGCCAGGGCCTGGGTGCGCAGGCGCTCGTACTCGGCGGCGTCCACAGGCTGCGCACCGGCCTCGCCCAGGTCTTCCATGCGCACGCGGTAGGTCTCGCGGGCGCTCCAGGCGGCCAGCGCTGCGACCACGGTGATGCCGAAGGCGATCAGCCCCACCGTCAGCCAGATGTTCTGGGAACCCGGAGGCGCCACGGCCGTGAACAGCGCAGGCAGCATGGCGGTGATGGCCGTGCCCACGTTCTGCGAGATGGCCATGGCCGAGACGCGTGTGCGCGTCGGGAACAGCTCGGGGTAGAAGCTGGGGAACACCGCGTTGTAGCCCTGGTAGACCACGCCCCACATCAGGATGGACATGGCGAAGGCCAGCGGCATGTTGCGCGTGCTGATGGCGTAGAGGTAGCCGATGGCCAGCAGCCCCGACAGCAGCGCGCCGAAGATGATGGGCGGGCGCCGGCCGATGCGGTCGGACAGGTTGCCCACCATGGGGATCACCAGCACCGCGACGATGTTGCCCACCACGGGAATCCACAGGTACATGTCCTTAGCGAAGCCGATGCCGTAGGCGGGCTGCACCGCATAGGCCGCGCCGAAGATGGTGGCCACCACGGGGATCACGTTCATCAGCGCCATGCAGACCACGCGCAGCATGTCGGGCGAATGGTGGCGGAAGGCCTCGACCACGGGCGAACGCGGACGCGCCTCGCTGCGGCCTGCTGCCGTGAAGGCCGGGGTCTCGTTGACCTCGCGGCGGATGATCCAGCCCGCGATGATGACGACGAAGCTCAGGATGAAGGGAATGCGCCAGCCCCAGCTGTTGAACTGCTCGGTGGGCATGTAGTGCGCCAGCGGCAGGAACACGGCCGCTGCCAGGATCTGGCCGGCCTGCACGCCCTGCAGCGTGAAGCTGGCGAAAAAGCCGCGCCGCCCGAACGGGGCATGCTCCAGGATCATCGAGCTGGCGCCCGAGATCTCGCCTGCCACCGCAAAGCCCTGG
Organism: Delftia sp. S65; assembly: GCF_016516495.1. NCBI lineage: Bacteria > Pseudomonadati > Pseudomonadota > Betaproteobacteria > Burkholderiales > Comamonadaceae > Delftia > Delftia sp. S65. The sequence goes on along the minus strand of NZ_JACVUR010000003.1, from coordinate 306,823 downwards.
ATCAGCCGCATCAGCACCAGCAGCGCCGGTGCCCACAGGCCGACCTGGTCATAGGTGGGCAGCAGCCCCACGGCGATGGTGGAAAAGCCCATCAGGAACATGCACCACACCAGCACCTGCTTGCGCCCGTGCGTATCGCCCAGGTGGCCCAGCACGAAGGCGCCGATGGGCCGCGCCACATAGCCCACGCCATAGGTGGCCAGCGAGGCGATGATGGCAATCGCCGGATCACCCTGCGGAAAGAAAATCTGCGGAAAGATCAGCGCCGCAGCCGTGGCGTAGATGAAGAAATCGTAGTACTCCAGGGCCGAGCCTATCCAGCCGCTGGTTGCGGCCTTCCTGGGTTGGTGCTGCGTTGACTGCGTATGTACCGGTGTTGCGCTCATGTGTTGTCTCCTCCAGGCAAAAGGTCCCCGCTGCGGCACGTGATGGATGCTTGCGGCCAGGCCAGCGGGATGTAAAAAATGTAGTTCCCGCCTATGAATCTGCCCAAGCCAATTTCCAGGGGCATGTGCGCTGATCGCACCGCGCTGTTCGATAATCGCACGCACCCAGGGTTAATACGGAAAACTCAAGCTCGCCATGACAACACCTTCCACCCTCGCCCAGCGCGACTGGATTGCCGGACTGGAACGCGGCGTATCGATCATCGAAGCCTTTGACGACGCCCACCCGCGCATGACGGCCGCCGAGGCCGGCCAGCGCACGGGCATGACGCGCACCGCCGCGCGGCGCTATCTGCTGACGCTGCAGCACATGGGCTACGTGGCGGGGGACGGCAAGCTGTTCTGGCTCACGCCGCGCGTGCTGCGGCTGGGGCAGTCGTACCTGGAGTCGGCGCGGCTGCCGCGCATCGTCCAGCCGTTCCTGCAGCGCGTGGCGGCCGGCACCCATGAAACCGCCTACCTGGCGGTGCTGGACGACGACGAAGTGGTCTACATCGCGCGCAACGGCCCCAACCGCAACATGAACACCGGCTACGTGCTGGGCGCGCGCGTGCCGGCTCAGGTCACGGCGGCCGGCATGCTGATGCTGTCCATGCGCAGCGACGCCGAGCTGGAGCACTGGCTGGACAACCGCGCGCTGACGGTCTTCACCTCGCACACCATCACCTGCCCCGCCGAAATGCGCCGCGAGCTGGCCCTGATCCGCACCCAGGACTGGGCGCTGTGCGAGCAGCAGCTCAACCTGGACTCGCGCGGCATTGCCGTGCCGCTGCGCGACCGCCACGGCGCGCTGGCCGGCGCCCTCAACATCACCATGCCCATGGGCCGCGAAACCGGCAAGGACGCCGTGGCCCGCGTGCTGCCCATGCTGCGCGAGACGGCGCAGGCGATGCGGGATTTGATTTGATCGAATGCAGGGGGCAGCCGGCCCGACAATTCCGCAAGAGTGCCGCATTCTTCAAACTTGGTCCCTCTCACCATGGCGATCTGTCTTTTCCATTGCGCCAATCTTCTCGGCCATTCTTTTCAAATGCCCTTCATCGGCTCTTTGGTGGTCGTGGGAGGATATATAGCCCTCATATTTATCAAAGAACTTTTTGACGTTTGATGATATTTTCTGCCAGGGTTGTGTCTTGCTGGTTCCATGCATCGGGAATAGCTTGGCATGGACATGGTCGACTCCGTACCCTTCAAATATCATTCCAGTACGCCCGACATCGTCAAATGCCCGATCCAAGAGCAATGCCACCTTCCTCGCCGCAAGCGTCAATCCTATCAACTCGGCATCTTCAAGTGCAAATGCATAGCTTGGCATATGGATCTTTGGGAATACCACGGTAAATCCATCGGTATTGGGGAAAATGGAGAGTATCGCCATGTACTTATCGTCTTCCCATATCTTGTGGGCTGGTGCAATGCCATCCACGATCTTGCAGAATATGCACATTTAGCAATACCTCCTTGGAAAAATCTTAGCATCCCATTGCATGGAAAAACCATCATTGCGGCTCTTAATAATCCCGCAAACTCTTTGAATAATGAAAGACGACATAATTCCAGCAATTTCGGTATTGGAAGGACCAAAACTAGGACCAATGAATTCTGGACCACGATGCCATTGAATAAAATCTTGCGAGAGATCTTTGGACCCCACCTCCAGTCTTGAGTAACCATGAAAATACCCACTGGATACCACCTTCTCTGCGCAGCCATTTTTCAGATTGCGACCAATACCCAGTGGCTCATCGGCAGTTATCGCAATATCTGAGAACCCTGCAGCCATCTCTTCAATAGCTCCATTTGATAAAGATGATAATTGCACCGTACATTCAACGTCAGGAAATCTCTTCCCTATCTCCCTCTCTAGAACCTCAACTTTATTTTTTCCAACATCCTCAAGCGTCCAGAATAATTGTCTATTTAAGTTGCTATTCTCTACAAGGTCGTCATCAACCAAATACAAATGACCAATACCGGCTCCAGCCAGATTCATGGCAACCAAAGACCCTATTCCACCGCAACCAACGACCAATACCGAACCATTCTTGATGTTCGACATCTTCTGCAGAAATTCACCGCAGTTTGCGCTATTTGCCATAACATAAGACGCCGTTCTACTCCTCCTTGATTCGTTCAAAATTCTATCGGCACAAAGCACTTCATTGTGTTCTCCGAAAATTATGGCACCGACTGAAACCAGGGACTTCATTAAATCACTGGATTCTGGTTTCACGTTATTTACCAAACCAGCTGGGCCAACAAAAGAATAATCCCCATTTGGATTTTCACCCCACACCAACGAGGGTATTATCAGCCCCACATAATTTCCATTTATGGAAATCAATCTTCCAGAGATTTTTTCATTCGCGTTTGATTCGAATATATTTTCAAGAAATTTCATGCGCCCAAGGGTGAGATTTCTCTCACCCCTCCCTCAAACATCAAAAGTTAGTTGCACTGAAAGCCTCGACCTAATCCTTCCAAGCGATGAATTTCAACATAAGTGTCATTTCCTTGTAAGTACGCCGGCAGAAATGCCATCCATGTTTGACAGCTGACAGACGCAACCTGCTTTACATCCGAATGCACTGTCTTTGATAGCTGCTCTACAGGGTAATCCTTGTTAATAAGCCGGTCTGCCGGTTGATTTTTATAAATAGCATGCGCCTGAGCCGCCAGAAGCATTAGACCTGCCGCAGAAATTTCTTTAATCACAGCATAAACTCCTAAAAGATCGCCAGAAATTTGGCAAGCCCATGCTACATAAGAATAGTTATCATTAACATCCAAATATATATAAAAAATATGTTTCTATTGAAACTATAATTTCTTTTGCCATTCATTTAATAGCACGAATGCCCCATGAAAAGGCGGTAGTACGCTATTTAACAAAATGTATATAAGACAGGTCCTATTCTTTGCAAAAATTCCATAACTAATGCATCGTGCGGAGGATGACGCAACAACCAGGGAGGCTTTCCGACGCTGATGGAATACGCAAATGGAATTGGAATAGGCCTCGGAAATTCCTTAGACCGTGCTACTGCATGCACAATGCAGATCAACCATGGCAGCGGACAGTTGCTATCAGCACTAATCCGCCTACTACTCAAGCCATGAGCCAAGACGAGATCCATCTACTCCAACATCTACAAGCACTGGAAACGCAGCTGCACGATCCGCAGGTGCGATCGGACGCAGGCCAGCTGCAGGCGCTGCTGCATGAAGACTTCCTGGAATTCGGCCGCTCGGGCGGCGTGCACGACCGGGCCGCCACCGTGGACAGCCTGGCGGCCGCCTTGCCAGCAGGGGTCCCTGCCCGGCTGGTGTCAGGCGGCTTTGCGCTGGCGCGCCTGGGACCGGACAGCGCGCTGCTGACCTACCGCTCGGCCAGCGCGGCCGAGGATGGAACGGCCGGCCGGCATACGCTGCGCTCCTCGGTCTGGCTGCGCACGGCCCTGGGCTGGCAGATGCGCTTCCACCAGGGCACGCCCACGGCGCCATTCGACCTGGCCGCATCCATGCCATGAGCGGCCTGCGGCGTGTTCAGACGGTCTCGAACGCGTATTTTTCCGTGTCCACCTCGCGCTGCGAAGCCACGGCATAGCGGTCGCCCTGGATGCGCTCGGGCTTGAAGAGGTCGTCCAGTTCGGCCAGCAGGGCCGCATCCAGGCGCACGGCGCCGCCGCGCAGGTCTTCGTGCAGGTGGTCCACGCTGGTGGTGCCCGGCAGGGCAATCACATGCTCGCCCTGGTGCAGCACCCAGGCGATGGCCAGCTCGGCCAGCGTGCAGTCGGCGCGCTCGGCAATGGACTGCATGGGCGCGAGCAGTTGCAGGTTCTTCGCATAGGCCTCGGGCGCGAAGCGCGGCATGGCGGCGCGGATATCGCCCTTGACCAGGCCCTCGACCTCCTGGAGCTTGCCCGTGAGGAAGGCGCGGCCCAGCGGGCTGAAGGCCACGTAGGCAATGCCCAGTTCCTTGCAGGCCTGCAGCGTGCCCAGCTCGGCATTGCGCGACCACAGCGAATACTCGCTTTGCAGCGCGGCGATGGGGAAGGTGGCATGGGCGCGGCGCAGCGCGTCGGCGCCGATCTCGGACAGGCCCAGAGCGCGCACCTTGCCCTCTTCCACCAGGCGCGACATCTCGCCCACCGATTCCTCGATGGGCACGCGGCGGTCCCAGCGGTGCAGGTAGTAGAGATCGATGACATCGGTGCCCAGGCGCTGCAGGCTGTCTTCGCAATTGCGGCGCAGGGTCTTGGGGTGGCCGTCGATCACGCGGCGCACCACGCCGTCGTCGCCGCGCACGCCGGCCATGCCGCATTTGCTGGCCAGGGTGATGTGGTTGCGGTGGGACTTGAGCACGGGGCCGACCAGGGATTCGTTGGCGCCGAAGCCATACAGCGCCGCCGTGTCGAACAGGGTGACACCGGCATCCAGCGCCGCATGCAGCACGGCCTTGCCCTGCTCGGGCGACGGCGGATGGCCATAGGCGTGGCTGAGGTTCATGCAGCCCAGGCCGACGGCGCTGACGGAGAAGGGACCCAGGTGGCGTGTGGACAGGTTGGTCATGGTTTTCTCACAGGGAAAAGAAGCAAGGGAGCGGCCAGCGCTCCCTTGCAATGTCGAAGGCCCATTTTGCCGTCAAACCGACGTGCCCCTCACGCCCGTGCGCGCCCAGGCCGGCAGCGGCACGGGCCGGTGCAGCACGTCGTCGTTGAGCCACAGGGCGCTGCGGCGCGCACGCTCGGCCACGGTGTCCAGCGGCAGTTGCTGGTAGTCGTCGTTGAAGACCTCGAAGCTGTAGTCACCCCGGTAGCCCAGGCGGTCCAGGCGCAGCACCAGGTCGGCCAGGCGCTCGCTGTGCACGCCCTCGCCCGGGAACACGCGGAAGGTGCGCGCCGTGGCCATGCGCTCTTCGAAGGTGGGGGCGTCGTGCCACATGAAGTCGGACAGCTGCACCAGGAAGATCTTGTCGCGGTCGATCAGCTCCAGCGCGTCCAGCGGCGTCTTGGCGGCCAGGATGTGGAAGGAGTCCAGCCCGATGCCCAGGTTGGACGTGTCGGCACGGCAGACCACGTCCCAGCTGGTGGTGAACTCATTGACGGAGCGGCCCCAGGACAGGCCCTCGTAGGCGATCTTCACGCCCAGCGGAATGCCCAGCATGGCCAGCTTGCGCAGGTCGCGCGCAATCACGTCGAGATCGCCCGTGGCATGGCGCGAGGTGGACGAGCAGGCCAGCAGCACGGGGCTGCCAATCTCGGCGCACATCTCCAGCATGGATTTGGCGATGTCCACCTTGTAGTGGTGCAGGTGGTCGGACAGGCCCTCGAAGTCGCGCAGCACCTGAAAGCCCGTGGGCCGCAGGCCGCTGGCGCGCACGGCCGCCGCTGCCGCCTTGACGCCGCCCGGGTGGCCGGCCAGGTCGCGCGCACTGAGCATGACCTGGGTGAAGCCCGCGCGCCGGATGGCGTCGAGCTTGGCCTCCAGCGAGCCATTCAGAGTGATGGTGTCCATGCCATAGCTGTCCAGCAAGCCCATGTTGCCCTCCAGGATCGTTGTGTGTATCGGCGGTTGAATCGGACGGCGGCGCGCCAGGCTTTGCGCTAGGCGTCGCGGTGCACCAGCTCGAACACCACGGTGCCCATCGCATTGCGCGTGAGCGCGCCGCGGTCATCGGGGTGCAGGCGGCTCGATTCCACGAACTCCACGCCGCGCTGGCGCAGCGCCTGCACGGCGCCAGGCACGTCGGTGGTGCCCAGGCCGATGCGCTGCAGGCGCTCGGGCATGTCGTCCCACTCCAGGCCCGGATCGGGCTCGATGAGCTGCCACAGGAAGCGCTTGCAGGGGCTGCGCATGAGCTTGCCCTTGGGCAGGATGCCGAAGCGCTGCGCGTCGGGCAGCAGGTGGAAGTCGAACATGCGTTCGAAGTAGGTGATCCAGTCGGCGCTGCGGCCACGCCCTATGTACTGGACCACGCCGAAATAGCCCAGGCCGGCCAGCGCCGGCGGATGGGGATCGGCCCCGGCGATGGGCTTGAAATCGATGTCATAGATGGAGAACTCCTGCCATCGATCGACAAAGTAGAAGCGGCTGCCACCCGGGCCGTGGATGGCCGGGATGTGCAGCTCCATCGCCTGGGCCTGGCTGGGCGCCGCCCAGGCCCCCAGCTCGATGCAGCGCGTATGCGCCTGCAGGGCATCCTGCACGCGCAGCGCCACGGCCGAGATGACGGGCTGCCCGTCCGAGGCGGCATTGGCCAGCGCATCGGCAGCGCCCGCATTGACCACCAGGTTCATGCCCCCCTGCCGGTACAGCGTCACCTCGCGCGAGCGGTGCCGCGCCACGGGGCGAAAACCCAGCCCCTCCAGCACCTGGCCCAGGGCCTGAGGCTGGCTGGTCGTGTACTCGATGAACTCTATGCCGTCGATCCCGAGGCGATTGGACGCCTCGGGCACGTCTTCCCGGCTGCTGGAGGAGGAATCGGTCATTGCGGTACTCCGGATGGAAACATGGTGCGCTGCGACGGCTCGCCGGGCGGGTCAGGCCTGCAGTTGCTGCTCGAGGTCGTGCAGGACCTGGTAGCAGGGCAGCACCTGGGCCACGCTGGAATTGGGCTCGCGGCCTTCACGGATGGCGGCGAAGAACTCGCGGTCCTGCAGCTCGATGCCGTTCATGGAGACATCAACCTTGGAAACGTCGATCTTCTCCTCCTTGCCGTTGACCAGATCGTCATAGCGCGCGATGTAGGTACCGGTGTCGCCGATGTAGCGGAAGAAGGTGCCCAGCGGGCCGTCGTTGTTGAACGACAGGCTCAGCGTGCAGATGGCGCCATTGGCGGCCTTGAGCTGGATGCTCATGTCCATGGCAATGCCCAGCTCCGGATGGATGGGGCCTTGCACGGCGTTGGCCTTCACGATGGGGCTGCCGGCCTGGTAGGCGAACAGGTCCACGGTGTGGGCGGCGTGGTGCCACAGCAGGTGGTCGGTCCAGCTGCGGGCCTGGCCCAGCGCGTTCATGTTGGTGCGGCGGAAGAAATAGGTCTGCACATCCATCTGCTGGATGTTGAACTCGCCGGCCGCGATCTTCTTGTGCACCCACTGGTGGCTGGGGTTGAAGCGGCGCGTGTGGCCGCACATGGCCACCAGGCCGGTCTGCTTTTGCAGATCGGCCACGGCCTGCGCGTCCTTTAGGCTGTCGGCCAGCGGGATCTCCACCTGCACATGCTTGCCGGCCTTCAGGCATTCGATGGCCTGGGCGGCATGCATCTGCGTGGGCGTGCACAGGATGACGGCGTCCACCTCGGGCAGGGCCAGGCTGTCGGCCAGCTCGGTGGTCACATGCTTGATGCCGTACTTGTCGGCCACTTCCTGGGTCTTGGCCAGCTCGCGGCCCACCAGGGAGACGACTTCAACGCCGTCGATGTTCTTGATGCCGTCCAGGTGCTTGATGCCGAAGGCACCGGCGCCCGCCAGGGCGACTTTGATGGTCTTGTTGCTCATATGAGTCTCCGTAGAGCCGCCTCAAGGAGGCGAAGGCCCCCTCGGGGGGCAGTGAATACACGCAGTGATGAACGTGGGGGCCTCAGCCGTTCTCCAGGATGAGGTGTCCCACGGCCGTATTGGACGCAGGCACATGGTAGAAGCGGTGGTTGACCTTGGGCAGCGGCGCGGGGCCATCCACATCGGCCATGGCGCCGCGCGCGATCAGCCACATCACCAGCTCGATGCCTTCGGAGCCGGCCTCGCGCACGTAGTCGATATGCGGCATCTTCGCCAGGCCGGCCGGATTCTCGATCAGCAGGTCCAGGAAGCGGTTGTCCCACTCCTTGTTGATCAGGCCCGCACGCGCGCCCTGCAGCTGGTGGCTCATGCCGCCCGTGCCCCAGATCTGCACGTTCAGGTCTTCGTCGAAGCTTTCCACGGCGCGGCGGATGGCACGGCCCAGGTTGAAGCAGCGTTGGCCCGACGGCACGGGGTACTGCACCACGTTCACGGCAAACGGAATCACCGGGCAGGGCCAGGCGCCTGTGCGCGCGTCCTGTTGGCCGCACATCAGCGACAGCGGCACGGTCAGGCCGTGGTCCACGTCCATCTTGTTGACGATGGTCAGGTCGAAGTCCTGCTGGATCACCGACTGCGCGATGTGGCTGGCAAGCTCGGGATGACCGACAACCTTGGGCACGGGGCGCGGGCCCCAGCCTTCGTCGGCGGGCTGGTATTCAGCGGCCGTGCCGATGGCAAACGTCGGGATGAAGTCCAGGCTGAACGCGGTCGCGTGGTCGTTGTAGACCAGGAAGATCACGTCGGGCTTGTTGTCCTTGAGCCATTGGCGCGAGTGCTCGAAGCCCTTGAACAGCGGCTGCCAATAGGGCTCGTCGGCCTTGCCCAGGTCCATGGCCGCGCCGATGGCGGGCACATGCGAGGTGTAGACGGATGCGGTGATGCGCGCCATGTCAGTTGCCTTCCTTGTTGTTCTTGTCCACGCTGCCGGCCTTGCCCTGCGGCTGGCGGTGGGCCTGGGCATCGCCCTCCTCGCCCACGCGACGATTGCCTTCGGCCGAACGGCCTCCGCCCACCATCATGTTGCGGTATTCCTCTTCGGACATGCCGGTCATGGAGCCTGCCATCTGCTGGAAGCTCTTGCCGTCCGTGGCGCCGATCTTGGCCAGGAAGTAGATGTTGCCGCCCGTGCGCATGCACCAGTTGAGGTCGCGGGCCAGCACGGCCTGCTTCTGTTCCTCGCTCATGGCCCATTCGTCCAGGTAGGCACGTTCGTCGGCCTTGAAGCGCTCGCGGTTCTCGGCCTTCATCAGTGACATGCAGAACTGGTTGAGCCAGTAGCCTTTGCGGGACTGCTCGGCATCAAAAATGATGGTGCCGGGCACGTCCAGATAGGGTTTGTCCAATGCCATGGATATCTCCTTGAATATGTCCGGCACCCAGGCCGGACATGGTCGCCTTCAGGCCTCTTCGGGCCAGTAAAGGCGCATGGGGTTGTCCACCAGCAGCTTGCGCTGCAGTTCGGCCGTGGGGGCGATGTGCGGGATGAAGTCGACCAGCAGGCCGTCATCGGGCATGTGGTCCTTGAGGTTGGGGTGGGGCCAGTCGGTTCCCCACAGCACGCGGTCGGGGAATTCCTCGACCACGCGGCGGGCGAAGGGCACCACGTCACGGTAGGCATTTTGCTCGCCGTCCAGCGCCTTGGGGCCGGTGACGGACAGGCGCTCGGGGCAGCTGACCTTGCTCCAGACGTTCTGGTGCTCGCGCATGAACTTGAGGAACAGCTCGAACTCGGGCCCGTCCACGGGCTTGTTCACATCGGGGCGGCCCATGTGGTCCACGACCACGGTGGTGGGCAGGCTGGTGAAGAAATCCCACAGCTCGGGCAGGTCCACGGCCTCGAAGTAGATGACCACGTGCCAGCCGAGCTTGGCGATGCGGCCCGCGATCTCCATCAGCTCGTCCTTGGGCGTGAAGTCCACCAGGCGCTTGACGAAGTTGAAGCGCACGCCGCGCACGCCGGCGGCGTGCAGCTCCTGCAGCTCCTCATCGGTCACGCTGCGGCGCACCGTGGCCACGCCGCGCGCCTTGCCGTTGGCGGCCTTGCAGGCATCGACCATGGCGCGGTTGTCGGCGCCGTGGCAGGTGGCCTGCACGATGACGTTGCGCGCAAAGCCCAGGTGGTCGCGCAGCGCAAACAGCTGCTGCTTGCTGGCGTCGCAGGGCGTGTACTTGCGCTCGGGCGCAAACGGGAATTCATCGCCGGGGCCGAAGACGTGGCAGTGGGCATCCACGGCGCCTGCGGGCACCTGGAACTTGGGCTTGGAGGGGCCGGCGTACCAGTCCAGCCAGCCGGGGGTCTTCTCGAAATTGCTCATGCGCTTCTCCTCCTCAATCGATATAGCGCAAGCCGGCCTTTTCCAGGGGCTCGCGCATCTTGTACATGTCCAGGCCCAGCACGCCGGAAGCCAGCTTGGCGCGCTTCTCGCCCTCGAAGCTTTCGCGCTTTTGCGCGGCTTGCAGCGTGGCGGCGGCCTTGGCGGCGGGCACGCAGACCACGCCGTCATCATCGGCCACGATCACGTCGCCGGGCGTGACCCACATGCCTGCGCAGACCACAGGGATGTTGACCGAGCCCAGCGTGGCCTTGATCGTGCCCTTGGAGGAGATGGCGCGGCTCCACACGGGAAAGTTCATTTCCTGCAGCGTCTTCACGTCGCGCACGCCGGCGTCGATGATCAGCGCACGCGCGCCGCGCGCCTGAAAGCTCGTGGCCAGCAGGTCGCCGAAGTAGCCGTCCGTGCATTCCGAGGTCACGGCCGCGACCACGATGTCGCCGGGCTGGATCTGCTCTGCGGCCACATGCATCATCCAGTTGTCACCGGGCTGCAGCAGCACGGTGACGGCCGTGCCCGAGACCTGCTGGCCCGCATAGATGGGACGCATATAGGGCTTGAGCAGGCCCACGCGGCCCATGGCCTCGTGGACGGTGGCCGAGCCCAGGGCGGCCAGGCCGTCGGCGGCCGCGCGGTCGGCGCGCTGGATGTTGCGGTAAACCACACCGAGTTCGTACATGGTGTTCTCCTTGGATCTGTGGTGGCGGCCTGCTTACAGGCCCTTTTGCTTGAGGGCGGCGTCCATGCGCGGGAACACGCGGCGCGCGTTGCCTTCGTAGACCTGGTAGCGCTCCTCTTCGGTGAGGTTGGCCGTGGCCTCGATGTAGCGCTTGGTGTCGTCGTAGTAGTGGCCCGTGGTCGGGTCGATGCCGCGCACGGCGCCGATCATCTCGCTGGCGAACAGGATGTTCTTGACGGGGATCACCTTGGTCAGCAGGTCGATGCCGGGCTGGTGGTAGACGCAGGTGTCGAAGAAGATGTTGTTGAGCAGGTGCTCGTCCAGCAGCGGCTTCTTGAGTTCCTGCGCCAGGCCGCGGAAACGGCCCCAGTGGTAGGGCACGGCGCCGCCGCCATGGGGGATCAGGAACTTGAGCGTGGGGAAGTCCTTGAACAGGTCGCTGGTCAGGCACTGCATGAAGGCCGTGGTGTCGGCATTCAGGTAGTGGGCGCCCGTGGTGTGGAAGCACGCGTTGCAGCTGGTGGAGACGTGGACCATCGCGGGGATGTCGTACTCCACCATCTTTTCGTAGATGGGATACCAGGAGCGGTCCGACAGCGGGGGCGAGGTCCAGTGGCCACCTGAAGGATCGGGGTTCAGGTTGATGCCCACGTTGCCGTACTGCTCCACGCACTTGACCAGTTCGGGGATGCAGGTGGCGGGGTCCACGCCCGGCGACTGCGGCAGCATGGCGGCGGGGATGAAATGCTCGGGGAACAGTTCGCTGACGCGGAAGCACAGCTCGTTGCAGATGGCGGCCCAGGTGCTCGATGTCTCGAAGTCGCCGATGTGGTGGGCCATGAAGCTGGCGCGCGGGCTGAAGATGGTGAGATCGGAGCCGCGCTGCTTCATCAGCTTGAGCTGGTTGGTCTCGATGGTCTCGCGGATCTCGTCGTCGCTGATCTTCAGGTCGCTGGCCCTGGGGGCCTTGGACGGGTCCTTGAGGCCTGCGATCTGCAGGTCGCGCCAGGCGCCCAGGGCCGCGGGCGCGGTGGTGTAGTGGCCGTGTACGTCGATGATCATCGGATGGTCTCCTGCGTCTTTATGGGGTGGGAATGTGTCAGTGGAGGGGTCAGTGGAGGGGTGCGGCAGGCGCCGCCCCGCCCTGCGGCTCGGGACTGCTGTACTGCTTGATGATGAGGGCGGCCATGGCGATCACGCCCGGAATGGCCACCACGGCAAAGATCTCGCTGAAACCCAGCTGGCGCGCCGACAGCTCGGCCACCAGGAAGGAGCCCGCAATGCCGCCGAAGCGGCCAATGCCCAGCATCCAGGCCACGCCCGTGGCACGGCCCCGCGTGGGGTAGTAGGCGGCGGCCAGCGCCGGCATGGACGATTGCGCGGTGTTCATGATGGTGCCGGCCAGGAAGACGGCCACCACCAGCCAGCCCAGGTGGCCGGCCGTCTGGCCTATCCACCAGATGGAGGCCGCCGTCAGCGCATAGCCGATGGCGATGATGCGGTTGGCATTGAAGCGGTCCATAAGCCAGCCGAACAGCACGGCGCCCACGCCGCCCAGCGGGAACAGCGCGGCCACCAGGGTGCCGGTCTTGGGGTCCAGGCCCGCTTCCTTGAACAGCACGGGCATCCAGTTCATCAGCGCGTAGAAGATGACCAGTCCCATGAAGTAGGCGATCCACAGCATGATCGAACCCACCCGGTACTCGCGCGACAGCACCACGCCCATGCCGCTGCTGGCCTGGGATTCGGGCTGGGGCTTGGACTCGGTCATCACGAAGCGCTGCACGCCCTGCACGGCATCACCGGCAATGCGCGCCAGCACCTTGCGGATGCGTTCGGCCGGGTAGTTGTTGGCCACCATGTGGCGCACCGACTCGGGCAGCAGCACGATCAGGGCCACCAGCAGCAGCAGCGGCGCGGCACCGCCCAGGATGAGCACGCTGCGCCAGCCGAAATGCGGGATCATCCAGGCTGCCAGAAAGCCGCCGAAGGCCGCGCCCAGCGGAAAGCCGCAGAACATGGCGTTGGTCAGCGTGGCGCGGCGCGAATCAGGGCAGTACTCGCTCATCAGCGTGACGGCATTGGGCATGGCGGCGCCCAGGCCCAGGCCGGTGACGAAGCGCAGCACGGCCAGCGTCCAGATGTCGGGCGAAAAGCCCGAAGCCAGGCAGGACACGGCAAACACCGCCACCGAACCCACCAGCACGGACTTGCGGCCCAGCCGGTCAGCCAGCGGACCAGAGAACAGGGCGCCTGCGGCCAGGCCGAACAGCGCCGCGCTGAGCACGGGCGCCAGCGCAGGCTTGCTCACGCCCCACTCGCCGATCAGCGAGGGCGCGATGTAGCCGATGGCCGCCGTGTCAAAGCCATCGAGCAGAACGATCAGGAAACACAGCGCAAAGATCACCCACTGGAATCCCGAGAACGGGTGCTCGTTGAGCAGGGTCTGCACATTGACGCCGGTTGCTGCGGCGTCCTTCTGGACGGATGTCATGACTTGTCTCTTCCACTGTCTCTCAGCCTGGCGGATACCGCATCTGCGCGCGCGGCCCGCCCCTTGCACTGCAGGGGCCGGCAAGCCCCTGCGCTGTTTCTTCAGTCCTGCCTGCGGCCGTCCCAGACCGAGCGCGGAACCATCACTTCGCCGCGCATCAGCAGGCGCGCCGTGCGCAGCAAGGCGGCCTTGGTCACCACCTCGGGATGTGCCGGATCGCTGTCCAGCGTCACGCTGAATTCGCCCGTGGGATGCTCCACCGACACCGTGAGCGGGCCCGCGCCCTGCGTGAGCTGCGCCACGCCGTCGCACACGGTGCCCGGCATCTTCACGGCCGTGCCCACGGTGACGGCTGCCAGCACGCCGATGGCGTCATGGCAGACGTGGGGGATGAAGCTGCGCGTGGTCAGCGCGCCGCCATGCTGGGGCGGCGCGATCAGCGTCATCTTGGGGTAGTTCTTGGCCGAGACATCGCCCAGGCCCATGGTCCGGGAGATCTGCAGGCGCAGCGCCTCGATGCGGCGCTTGAGATCGGTGTCGGCGTTGAGCTCGGCCACGGTCTCCAGGCCGGAGGCGTCCACGTCGGCGGCCTTGAAGATCACCAGCGGCATGCCGTTGTCTATGCAGGTGACGTCAAGCGTGAAGTCTTCGAACCCCTCGCCCGTCACCGTGACCGTGTCCCGGGGCTTGCCCGTGGGCAGCAGGCCCGAGCAGACCGAGCCGGCCGTGTCCAGGAAACTGATTTCGATGGGTGCCGAGCTGCCGGGCGCGCCGTCGATGCGGGCCGAACCTTCGTACTCCACCTGGCCGCCGGGCGTCTGCACGGTGATGTCGGCCGCCATGCCGGTGTTCAGCGTCAGCACGCGGAAGGTGCTGGTCTCGCCGCGCGAGGAGACCATGCCGGTCTCCAGCGCAAAGGGAACCACGCCGGCCAGCATGTTGCCGCAGTTGGGCGTGGTGTCCACCGTGTCCTTCTCGGGCTGCAGCTGGGCGAAGAGGAATTCGAGGTCGATGCCCTCCTTGTCGGAGAGGCTGACGATGCCAACCTTGCTGGTCAGCGGATGCGCGCCACCCACGCCGTCGATCTGCCGCTTGTCGGGCGAGCCCATGGCCGCGAGCAGCACGCGGTCACGCGTGGGCAGGGCGGAGGGAAGATCGGTGGCCCGGAAGAAAGGGCCCTTGGAAGTACCGCCCCGCATCAGCAGGCAGGGAATGGCCGTTTGCATGGCTGTCTCTATCAGTATGGGTATGACAGCTATTGTGAGCATGGCGCGGGCCAGGCACCACTGAGCAAGCCCGCTAGCAGCTATAGCAAACCGGCATAGCTCAGTGCCAGGCTTGCGCTGCGGGTTGCGGCGCCCGTGCGCCGCAACTGCTTGATACAACTTATTTTTGTGCGGTGCCGCTCAATCGCGGCCATGGCCTCGGCCGCGATCATGGCCATGCCCGGGGCCACGGTGATCATCACCACGCCCGCCATGGCGATCGTGGCGGTCGTCACGGTCCCAGCGGCGGTCATCGCGGCGGTGTTCCCATTCGCGGTGGCGGCGCTCCTCGCGCCAGCGCGGATCGGGACGCGGCGGCCCGGCATGCCAGTGCGGCGGCGGGTTGCGCAGGAAGTACACCGGGCGGCCGCAGGCGCCGTAGCGGGCGCAGTGCTTGCCCCAGTGCTTGGCGTGGCCCGGGGGCACCCACATGTAGACAGGCGGCGGAGCCATGGGGGCCGGCGCAATGATCACGGGGCGCTGGTACAGCAGCGCTGGCGGCGGCGCGTTGCCGATGTCCACGGTGCCGTAGACGCCCGGTGCCAGCTGGCCCGAGACCGAGCCGCTGATGTAGGTCTGCGCCTGGGCCGCAAGGGCCGAGCAGGCCAGCGCAAAGGCGGCCGCGGCGCGCAAGGTGGTTCGCAAGGTGAGCAGGGCCATGTTCTTTTGAAGTGGGTGAAACAGGAAAGGCCCCGTTTCTACCAAGCGCGCGGGGCCGCGTGGGCCGCTGCGCCTGAAAAGGTGTAAGAACCCGTTCAAGCCAGCGCCCGTACCTGTTCAACGCGCCAGGGCTGCCTGCGGTGTACAGCAGACCGCAATGGTCCGCTTTCTAGCCTGCACGCGCTCAGTCCAGCTTGAGCCGGGAATCCTTCACCACCTTCTGCCATTTGGCGATCTCGGCGCGGCGGAAGGTCTCCAGCTCGGCCGGCGTGGAGCCTATGGGCTCGGCGCCTATGCCAGCGAGCCGCTCCACGATGGCAGGCTCGCGCAGCACCTTGGCCAGCACCGTGGACAGCCGGTTCACGATGGCGGGCGGCGTGCCGGCCGGCGCAAAGATGGCGTTCCATTCATAGGTCTCGTAGCCGGGCACGCCCGACTCGGCAATGGTCGGCAGCTCGGGCGCGGCCTTGGAGCGCTCCAGCCCGCCCACGGCCACCGCGCGCAGCTTGCCGGTCTTCACGTGCTGCCAGGCCGAGCCCATGCTGGCAAACATCAGCGGCACCTGGCCCGACATCACATCCATCATGGCCGGGCCGCCGCCCTTGTAGGCCACATGGTGCAGCTGCGTCCTGGCCAGCAGGTTGAACAGCTCGCCCGCCAGGTGCTGGGCCGAGCCCGGACCTGCGGACGCAAAGTACAGATGCCCGCCCCCTTCGGAGCGGCCGGCCTGGATCAGGTCCTGCACGCTCTTGATGGGCGACGAAGGCGCAACCACCAGCACATTGGGCACGCGCAGCAGCAGCGAGACCGGCGCGAAGGCCTTGAGCGTGTCGAACTGCATGCGCGCGTGGATGGCGGGGTTCTGCGCGTGGTTGGAGGCATCGAGCATCAGCGTGTAGCCGTCGGGCTGGGCCTTGGCCACCTGGGCACCGCCGATCATGCCGCCTGCCCCGCCCCGGTTCTCGATCACCACGGGCTGGCCCAGCTCGGCAGACAGCCTGGGGCCGATCAGGCGCGCCACCACATCGACGGTTCCGCCGGGCGGATAGGTCACGACCAGGGTGACGGGGCGCTCGGGGTAATTGGCCACTGCAGCCGCTGCAGCCGCTGCAGCCGGCGCGGCCATGCCGGCAACAGCCGAAAGCAGGCCTGCTGCCGCCCACAGGCTGGCGGTGCGTCTGGACAGGGAATTCATGGTGTGTCTCCTTGGTTTGGCATGTCGTTTTGGAATCGGAACAGCTCGAAGGCGGTGCGGCCCAGCACGGCCTGCAGGGGGCCGGCATCGTCCAGCCAGTCCTGCAGCCAGCGCACGGCCGCCGTATAGCTGGCCTGGCCGGCGTGCTGCGTGTGCGGCCAGTCGCTGCCCCAGAGCAACCGCCCGGCCGTGAAGGCCTGCAGCAATTGCGCGGTGGCCTGCCGGCCCGAGGCGGCGCAGCCGGCGGCCTGCCAGATGCGGTAGGGCGCAGACAGCTTGACCCACACACGGCCGCTGTCGGCCTGCTGCAGCAGATAGCCAAAGCCCGGGTCGCGCACGCCCAGGGCCGGGTCAGGGCGCCCGAAGTGGTCAACCACCACGCGGCAGCCGGCCGCCAGCAAGGCGGGCAGCAGGTCCGGCAGGCGCTCGGCCTGCAGGTGCAGCTCCACATGCCAGCCCAGGGTGTTGGCCTGCTCCAGCACGCGGTGCCAACCGGGCGCATTCAGATCGGGCAAAGGCAAGCCGATCAGGTTCAGGCGCATGCCCACCACGCCGGCATCGGCCAGGGCCTGCAGTTGTTCATCGCCCGTGCTCTCATCCACCACGGCCACGCCGCGCAGGCGCTGCGGCTGGGCGTGCAGCGCCTGGAGCAGGTAGCTGTTGTCCGTGCCCAGAAAGCTGGGCTGCACCAGCACGCCATGGGCCAGGCCGTGCGTGTCCAGGTGGTGCAGATAGGTGCCCAGGAGCGCATCCTCGTCGGGCGCATAGCGGCGCGCATCCGGCATGGGCAGGCCACGCTCGAAGACATGGGCGTGGGTATCGACGCTGGACGCAATGGCGAACCGGGGCACGGCAGACACGGGAAGAACTCCTTGTGGGTTGCGCCACGCAAGGCGCGGCGCTGGGGGCATGGGGTCGGATTCTAGGAACGGTGGGTATATATTTCCATTCTTCAAAATGGATTTATTCATACCGGATCAATATGGAAACCCGGCATCTGCGCTACTTTCTCGCGGTGGTGGACCAGGGCAGCGTCAGCCGCGCAGCCGACTGGCTGGGCATTGCACAGCCGGCCCTGAGCCAGACCCTGGCCCGCATGGAAAAAGACCTGGGCGTGCAGCTGTTCCAGCGCTCACGCCAGGGCGCCCTGCCCACCCCAGCCGCCCTGGCCATGCTGGACGATGTGCGCACCAGCGTGGCCCGCATAGATGCCGCCGCCAGCCGCGCGCGCGAGATCGCCAGGGGCAGTGCGGGCCAGTTGACCGTGGGCCTGGTGTCCTCGGCGCTTTTCGGCACCCTGCCCCGCGCCCTGCGCGCGTTGCGGCAGCAGGCGCCCGGCGTGCGCGTCATCCTGCGCGAGATGAGCAATGCCGAGCAGGCCGAGGCCCTGCAGACGGGCGCCATCGACATCGGCCTCATGCACACGCCCGTGGCCGTGGGCGGGCGCATGCGCGAGCGCCAGCTGCTGCGCGAGCGCCTGGTGGCCGCCGTGCCCGATGAATTCCAGATCGGCGAGGACGGCCGGGTCAGCCTGGCCCAGATCGCCGAGGCCGGGCTGGTGATGTACCCGCAGGCGCAATTGCCCGTGCTGCATGCCGGCATCCTCGACGCGCTGCGCAAGGCCGGGCACGAGGCCCATGTGGCGCAGGAAGCCAACCGCACCCTCACCGTGCTGGCCTGCGTGGCCGGCGGCTGCGGCGTGGCCCTGCTGCCCAGCTGGATACGCTCCATGGACTTTCGCGGCGTGCGCTTTTGCGAGGTGCGTGACGGCCAGGCCCTGCCCAGCCTGGACCTCAGCGCCATCTGGCCCGCACGCTCCACGCCCACGCTGGCCGACCTGTTCGCGCACCTGGACCTGGGCGAAGACTGAGCTCTCCCTAGCCCGCTGCGACCATGTGCAGCGCGGCACAACCCGGAACCACCGAGCGCGGCCCGGCGCCAGTGCAAGAAGCGGGATGCGCGCCCGCCTGCGCCGCACTACAAACCGCTTTCCCTCATTCACGGAAAGAAAAGGTGCGAGATGCAGCCATCGCCACAGCAACTCCACGGAAAAGTCGCCCTCATCACGGGCGCCAGCTCAGGCATAGGCCGCGAAGCCGCCAGGCTGTTTGCCCGCCACGGCGCCAGGCTGGTCCTCACGGCCCGCCGCCAGGCGCAACTGCAGACGCTGGTGGCAGAGATCGAGCAGGACGGCGGCCAGGCCATCGCGCTGGCCGGCGACGTGCGGGACGAGCGGCTGGCACAGGCGCTGGTCGAGACCGCCACGGCACGCTTTGGCGGCCTGGACATCGCCTTCAACAATGCCGGCATGACCGGCGATCCCTGCGCCCTCCCCGATCTCTCGCTGCAGGCCTGGCAGGACGCCATCGCCACCAACCTCACCAGCGCCTTTCTGGGCGCCAGGCACCAGATACCGGCCCTGCTGGCACGCGGCGGCGGCTCGCTGATCTTCACGTCCACCTTCGTGGGCCATACGGCGGGCCTGCCCGGCATGGGCGCCTATGCCGCCAGCAAGGCCGGCCTCGTCGGCCTCACCCAGGTCATCGCCGCCGAATACGGCCCCCGCGGCCTGCGCGCCAACGCCCTGCTGCCCGGGGGCACCGACACTCCCATGGGCCGCGCCAGCACCCCCACGCCCGAGGCGCGCGCCTTCGTCGAAAACCTGCACGCGCTCAAGCGCCTCGCCACGCCCGCAGAAATCGCGGCGGCGGCGCTGTTTCTGGCGTCGGACGCATCCAGCTTCATCACGGGGACGGCCATGGTGGTCGATGGTGGCGTGTCCATCAACCGGACTTGAACGAGATCCCTGGCCGGCATGCCCAGGCCAGGGGCCGCAGCGCCTGGACCGCATCTGTCCCCGTCCTGGCCATGCCTGCCCGTGCAACTTCAGGGCCGTCGCTGCAATGGCGGCCCGGCTTGATTTACTGCTCCAGCTGCCGGGCGTGGATGTTTTGCGGATCGCCTGCGCCGGCCTTTTCAGGAGGATAGAAAGGAATGGATTCATCCCCGGGCAATGCGCCGTGCGAGGCATGCTCGAAGAAGAAGTAGATGCCTTCGTGCTGCATCCATCGCGGGACAAGGTCGCAATCGCTTTCGTTGTATTGAACGCAGCAGTACCCGCTGCGATTGCCGCGCGTGAGTTTCTTTCGCAGCGGATGGCCATAGACGCCCAATACCTGCTCGATGATGTCGGGCACGGTCTGGTTCTGGAGGATGCGAAAGTCGCTCCTGCGCTCGGCCAGCCACAGCCAGGGGCTCAGGCGGGCCTTGCAGGCGTAGCCGCGGTGGACCTGGCCCTGCATGCCCAGGCGGGCGACGATTCCGTAGATGTAGCGCATTGCGCCGCCCTGGATTTGTATTTCTAGGGTGGTGCTTTATCCAACAGGGCCTTGGCGAAGATGCTTTCGCTGAGCATTTCCCAATCGAGGCTGAAAGGCTGGCTGATTTTTTTTCCGGCCGCGCAATTCGCAAAAATGCACTTCATGGCCCAATCGCCTGTGGATCGCGACTCGGCATGTCATTGCGCAAACCACCCTGGGCGTCAGTTCCGGGGCGGCCTCCTTTCCCCTTTCAAGGGAACGGATCATGGACAAACGAAGCGCATTGAGGCAATCTACCCGTATTGGCAATACACTGTCCATGTAAGTAATTGCATCTCACCTTGGGCCAGCGCCACCTCCTGCAGCCCTGACGGTAAGCACCACACATACCCTCATTCCAAGCACTCTTCAATCAATAGATCAATTACATCCCATTACAGCATTGTTGACGGCTATGGCATTTAACCAGCGCATAAGGTCCATCGAATGCTCACCACATATACTCGCGAAAACTGGCAGGAATGGAGCATCTGGTGTCTGTCAAATGGAATTTCTTCCCCTTGGGGCAGAGATCCATTGCACACACTGCATCTCCATGCTTGTGGGACCCGCAGGTAAACACAGTGTAAATTTCAGCTGTGAGCGCTCGTGAGCACTGATTAATCGCGTCGAGATTGTTATAGTAAATAACGGAACCACCATGACTAGACACACTCAGCCCATCGTGGAGCGCTTGTTCAGGCCTATGGAACGCTCGACCCGTCAACGCAGCTCGATACGCACGGTCATGGAAGAGGCTGGACGCCCCTTGCTTCCGGCCGAGATCCTCGGCGCAGCGCAGCGCGAGGTGCCAGCCATCGGGCTGGCCACGGTGTACCGCAACATCAAGCAGCTGATGGAAGCGGGCGAAGTGCAGGCCGTGGACCTGCCCGGCGAGGCCACGCGCTACGAACTCAGCGGCCGCGCCCACCACCACCATTTCCGCTGCATGAGCTGCAACCGCGTGTTCAACGTGCCCGGCTGTCCGGGCGACATGCAGCGCATCGCCCCCGAAGGCTTTGTGGTGGAGCGCCATGAGATGACGCTGTACGGCGTCTGCAGCGACTGCCACCAGAACGTGCAATAACAGGGAGCCGCCCGCCTCAGGCTCAGCCTCGGGCCCACGGATCCAAGAAGATGACAGCCATGGTGCAGGCCCTGCCTGAACCATGGCTGTTTCTTTTTTCACTCGCCCTTGGCCTCAGCGCCTGCCCGGCCGCACGCGGCCTGCGGCAACACCGCCGGCCAGCAAGGCCAGCGCAGCCACCACCCACAGCATTGCCGTCTGCCCCCAGGCCTGCCGCGCAGGCCGCGGGCTGGCCGTGAAGACGGGCTGGGCTGCAAAATCCTGCGCACCGAATGTGCGGTCCTCAAACAGATAGGGATAGAGGAAGGCGCGCAGGCGCGCGTGAAAGGCGGCGATGTCGTCCTGATAGGCCAGTTGCGCCAGCAGGTCGGTGCCGGCCTGGCGGTGCAGCGCAGCCTGCACGCCCACGCCGGGCAGCAGCCAGCCCAGGCGCCCGGTCCAGGCCTGGCGTGCCTGCAGGCCGGCGCGGTAGGCGGCGAACTGGGATGCGACACTTTCGTCGCCGAGCTGCTGGAAGGCGTAGTACCACTTCCAGTGAAAGCCCGCAGGCAGCGGCGCGGTGTCGCGCCATTCGGGGTGGTTGCGGAAAAAGCGCTCCATGGTCTGCTCGCGCGGCAGGTCCCAGGCGCCATGCACGGTCTGGCGCTGGGCCAGCATCAGCTCCACGCCCTGGCTCACGGGGATGGCGCGCGAGAGTGCGGCATTGGCCAGCGTGGGCAGCACCAGGGTCAGCACGGCCCAGCAGCCCATGAGGGCCATGGCATTGGCGACCGAGCTGCCGCCCAACGCGGCAACCACCAGGCACAGGCCGCTCCAGAAAACCACATAGGCCGTGGCGGACAGCAGCACCGTGACAAGGGCACCCGCCGCTGCCCCGCCGGCCAGTGCACCTGCCAGGGCAGGCAGCGCCACGCAGGCCAGCACCAGCACGGAACGCAGTCCCGCACGGCGCAGCCACAGCCGCCGCCCGGTGCCAGGCATGGCCTGCAGCATGCCCAGGCGGCCCGATTCGCGCTCGCCCGACACCAGGTCGTAGAGCAGCGCGATCAGGAACAGCGGCACCAGGTAGACCAGCACAAAGGCGAAGTCGAAGCGGCCCGCCAGCGCCAGTTCCGGGTTGAAGCTTTCGCCTTCATGCAGCTGTGCCTGCAGCGCCAGGGCGCGCACCCGCAGCACATAGGGCGCGGCATCGCGCAAGCCCAGGGCCAGAAAGGCCGTGGACGATGGCGCATCCCAGGTGGCGTGAAAGCCGTAGTAGGCCACCGAGCCTGCATCGCCGGACTGCGCATGCCGGCTTGCCTGGGCCGCCATGTCCTGCTGCTGCAGTTGCGCAAGGCGGTCCAGGGTCAGGCGTTGCGAGGCGATCTCGCGCAGGCCAGACAGCACCGCCAGCGTGGACAGCAGCAACAGCAAGGCCAGGGCGCACAGCGCCAGGCGCGAGCGCGTCAGAAGACGCCATTCATGCAGGAGCCAGCTCATCGCGCCACCCTCCCCAGCCGTTGCGTGGCCAGCAGCAAGGCCACCGTCAATACAGCCAGCCATGCCAGCAGCACATAGGCGGCAGGCGCCGCGCGACGCAGGGCCGCCAGCGGTGGATCGGGCTCGTGGTGGAAATCGGAGACGCCGCGCCAGTGCTCGTGGCCGATGCGGTTGTCGCGGCTCGATCGGTCGCCCGCATAGCTGAGCTTGTCCACCTGCAGGCGGTTGAGGGCCTGCACCATGCGGTAGCGATGCTGCTCGGCCTGCTCCAGAAAGCGCCGGTAGCCTTGCAGGTCGGTCCCGGCCACGGCCATGGACAGGCGGCGCAGCGCGATCACGGGGCTGATCAGGGCAAATGCGTCAGCCCGGCGCAGTTGCTCGGCCTGCAGATCGAAGCTGGCCTCGGCATGGCGCCTGAAGAGTTCACTCGTCAACCGCTCGCCTTCCATGCCGACCAGGCCCTTGTAGTTGACGGGCAGGTCCTCTACGCGCGAGACACCGTACTGCGCCAGCACCCTGGCGCGGAAAGCGGCGAAATAGGGATCGTCGGGATTGTGGCTGTCGCCCAGCGCCGCCAGCTCGCGCGCGGTGGCGATGTCGGTCTCGAAGCGCGTGGGCAGCGCCAGGGCAGATCCCACCAGCTCCGGCACCAGACGGGGCAGCAGCACCACGGCGACGGCCCAGGCCGCCAGCAGGGCCAGCAAGGCATCGCGCCCGCGCCGCATGAAGGCCGAGACAGCGACGATGCCCACCGCCCAGAGCATCAGCCACAGTACATGGCCTGCCGCCAGCGTGGCCACCAGGCTGATGGGCACCGGCGTGGCCACGACCATCCAGGCCAGGGCCAGCAGGGCCGGCAGCAGCACCAGGGCCGCCACGCCCGCCAGCGCCAGCAGCTTGCCGGCCACGAACTGCCGCGTGCCCACGCCCTGGGCCAGCAGCACGCGCAGGGTGCCGGCCTCGCGCTCGCGTGCAATGCAGGCATGGCCCATGAAGATCAGCAGCAGCGGCGCCAGCACCTGCAGCACAAAGGCCGGCGTGAGCTGGCCGAACCGCAGCAGCAGCGAGGACTGGCGCACATCGCCGAAGTTGGCGCTGTTTTGGCGGTGGCCCTCCAGAAACAGCGTGTGGCCGGTGTAGGCGTCGATGCCCGCATCGAAGGCTGCCAGCGGATTGAGCGGGCGGAACACGAAGTGGCCGTAATGCACCATGCGGTGCGGATGGCGGTCGGGCTGGGCTTCGAACTCGCTGTCCACCTGGGACTGGTGGCGCTCGCGCTGGGCCTGGGCCGCGCTGCGCTGGTCCCAGGCGGTGAAGGCTGCAGCGGCGCTGAGCAGCAGCCACAGCGCCATCCCCAGCACGGCCACGCGGTCGCGCAGCAGCAGGCGCCATTCCTCGCGCGCAATGGTCCAGGCCGCGCTCATGCCGCCGCTCCCTGCGTGTCGGCTTCAATGTGCGTGTGCGTGTGCGTGTGCGTGTGCGTGCCCGTGTCCGTGCCCACCCCTGCATAGTGGCGGTGCAGTGCGCGCACATCGAAGCGCTCCTCTCCGCTGGCCGCCACTTCCTCGACCAGGCGCCCGCCTGCGATGAAGCCCATGCGGTCGGCCACGTCGGCGGCCCCCAGCAGGTCGTGCGTGACCATGAGAATGGCCACGCCCTGCCCGCGCAACTGCATGAGCAGTCGGCTGAACTCGGCCGTGGCCTGTGGGTCCAGGCCCGAGGTGGGTTCGTCCAGCAGCAGTGCCGGCACCCTGCGCGCCAGCGCCAGCGCAATCGCCACTTTCTGGCGCATGCCCTTGGAAAAGCCGGAGACACGCCGGTCGTGCGCGGCGGCGTCCAGCCCTGCGGCAGACAGCGCCTGGCCGATGGCGCCTGCCGCGGCCGGCTGGCCCGCCAGCTCCAGCAGGTAGGCCACGTTCTCGCGCGCACTCAGGTGCTCGTACAGCGCCACGTTCTCGGGGATATAGGCGATCAGGGCACGCGCCTGCGCAGGCGCCGTCACCGGGTCCACGCCCTGAACGCGCACCTGTCCGCTGCGCGGCCGCACAAAGCCCAGCAGCAGGCTCAGCGTGGTGGTCTTGCCCGCGCCGTTGGCGCCCAGCAGCGCATAGATCTCGCCCGCATGCACGGCCAGGTCCAGGCCCTGGAGGATGGTGCGCTCGCCATAGTCCACCACGGCGCCCAGCGCTTGGAGCACGGGCGTGGAGGCAGAAGTGGGGTTGGAAGAAACAGGAAGGGATGGATGCATGGCGGGGCTCAGAACTTTGCTTGAAGGCCTACGGTGACGGTGCGGGCCGTGCCCGGCGTCACCCACAGCCGGCTGTACGAGCTGGTGTAGTAGGTCTTGTCAAAGAGGTTGTCCACGTCCAGCGTCAGGCGCAGCGTGGGGCTGATGCGCCAGTAGGCAACCAGCTTGGCCGTGGTGTAGCTGGGCAGCTCGAAGGCGGCCTTGCCGGCATCGGCCTCGGCCTGCGTGCGGGCCTGGCCCAGGCGCTTGCCCATGTGGGTGACGCCGCCGCCGATGCCGTAGCGCTGGCCGTTGGAGAAGGCGTTTTCATAGACGGCCAGCACGCTGCCATTGACCTTGGGCACGTTGAGCAGGCGCCCGCCCACCTCCAGCGTGTTGTCGCGGGAGATCTCCACATCGTTGAGCACCAGGCTGGCGTTCAGGCGCCAGCGTTGCGTGACCTGGCCGGCAAAGTCGAATTCCAGGCCCCGGCTGCGGATCTCGCCGGCCGAGACCGAGTAGCCGGCGTTGCCCGGGTCGGCCGTCAGCACATTGCGCTTGCGGATGTCGAACAGCGCTGCCGTGGCACCCATGCGCTGGTCGGCACTTTCCCACTTGGCGCCCAGCTCCATGGAACGGCCGGATTCTGGGCTGAATCCCGCACCGGCCACATCGATGCCCACGTTGGGCCGGAACGAGCGGCCCGCGTTGGCATAGAAGGTCCATTGCGGCAGCGGCAGCCAGCTCAGGCCCAGGCGCGGCGAGGTCGAGGCCGGGTCCTGCTGCGTGGTCGCCCCCGTGCGGCGGTTGTGCAGCGACTGGTCGTAGCGGTCCATGCGCAGGCCGGCCACCACACGCCATTGGGGCGAGAGCTTGATGGCGTCCTGCAGGTAGAACGCCGTGTTGCGCTGCCGCTCGAAGGTGTCGGTATTGGCCGTGGGCACGGGGCGCGCGCCGCCGTAGATGGGGTTGTAGATGTTGATGGCGTAGGGATTGGCTGCCGTCGGGTTGGCGCGCAGCATCAGCGTGTCCATCTCGAAGCGAAAGCTCTCCAGGCCCAGCAGCAGTTCGTGCTCGACGGTGCCCGTTTTCACCGTGCCCTGCAGCTCGGCCTGCACGGCGATGTCGTCGGACTGGTAGTCGCGAAATCGCCGCTGGCGCGTGAGGTCGCCATTGGCCAGCAGCGCGTGCGGCTCGGTGGAAAAACCGTTGATCGAGGTTTCTCGATAGGACAGGCCCAGGCGGCTGCGCCACTGCGCATTCCACTCATGCGAGAGGATGAACTGGTGGGTGCGGTTTTCCACCGTCACATCGCCGTCGCCCGGCTCGCCCAGGAAGCGGCTGCGCGAGATGGCGCCCAGCCGGTCGCCCACGGCCACCACGCCGCGGTCCAGCGGCGTCTTGTGGCGCAGCAGCTCGCCCGAGTACTCCAGCACCGTATCGCGCCCCAGCTTCCAGGTGAAGGCCGGTGCGATCACCTGGCGGCTGGCGCCCACGAAATCGCGGAAGCTGTCGCGGTCCTCCACGGCGATGTTGAGCCGGTAGGCAAAGTTCTCGCCCACCGGTCCCGTGGTGTCCAGCGCGCCACGCCGCAGGCCGTAGCTGCCCGCATAGGCTTCCACGGAATGCGAAGGCGTCCACAGCGGGCGCTTGGAGACCACATTCAGCGTGCCGCCCGGCTCGCTGCTGCCGTAGAGCGCAGCGGCCGTGCCCTTGAGGAACTCGATGCGCTCCACGCCGGCCAGGTCACGCGGCGCATTGAAGCCGCGCCCCGAGGAAAAACCGTTGAACAGGGTAGCCATGCCCACGTTCTGGTCGCCGGGCAGGCCGCGGATGACGATGTTGTCCCACAGCCCGCCAAAGTTGTTCTGGCGCGAGACGCCGCCCACGTAGTCCAGCACGTCGTCGAGCTTGGTGGCGCCCAGGTCGTCCATGGCCTGGCGCGTGATCACGCGCACCGACTGCGGCAGCTCGCGCAGCGGCAGGTCGGTCTTGGCGCCGGCCGCCTCGTCGGTGTGATAGGCGCCCGAGGCCGTTCGGCCCACGACTTCCACGGCAGGCAGCAGCGCCTGCTCCTGCGGGGAAGCGGAGGCGGCGGCGGCGGGGCCGGGGCCAGGGCCGGAGGACGGATCCTGGCCTTGGGCCAGCGCAGGCATGGACAGGAAGGCGGCAGCGCTCAGGGCAAGCGGCAGCGGGCGAAGGCGGGGAAGCGGCTTCGCGGGGAAGAAGAAGACAGTCATGATGAAAACGGGCACGGGCGCATGCCGCCGGCATCCACAGCCGGCGCGCGCAAACACGGACATGCCGCCAGCACCAATGGGCGCTGGCGGCAGAGAAGGAGAAAAGTGCTTGCGGGTTCAGCGCGGGGGGTCGCGCGATGCAAAGGCCCAGCGGTTCTGCGAGGGGATGGCGCCGCCCACGGTGCGCGGCGGCACCCTCTCGGGCGGCGCGGCCACGGCCAGCGGCAGGCCGAAGTGCGGCAGCCAGGCCGCCGCATGCGGTGCATGGCCCATGCACCATACGCAGACGGCTTCGGCGGCTTCGACGACTTCAGCCTTTTCGCCAGCCTGGCCGCGTTGGCCGGCCTGCGCATCATCTTCGCAGCCGTTGAGGCCCGCAAAAGCCTGTGCAGGCCCGGCCACCGCCTGCCGGATATGCGTTGCGCCGTGCAGGGGCATGCCAATGGCCGTGTTGAAGAACACGGCCAGCAATAGCAGGCGCAAAACAAGCAGACGCATAAGACAGCGATCTTACTATTGACAGTTAAATATCATTAACAACCCGCCGCCATTTTCTGCACAGGGCCAAGACAGCAGCGCGGGAATATGCCACCGGCATGTGACAGGCCGATTGGCGATTTTCAGCCTTGCGCCTATTTATCTGCCGGTCCCACGCCCCGGAAGAACATGTCGCAGATCTGGTCCGCCACCTTCTCCAGCGAGCCCTTGCGGGGGTTGAACCAGGACTGTATGGAGTTGATGCTGCCCAGGATCATGATGCGCGCCAGGTGGATGTCGGCGTCGGCCCGCAGGCGGCCTTCGGCACGCAGGTCTTCCAGCAGGCCGCTCCAGAATTTCTGGTGGCGCTCGCGGCGCTTGATCTGGCGCTCGCGCACCTTGTCGGGCAGCTGGCCCAGCAGCCGGCCGTGGGCCAGGGCGAAGTCGCCATGCTTTACCAGCCCCGCCATCTGGCCCAGCACGGCTGCGCGAAAGCGCTGCTCGGCCGTGGCGTCGGCGCCCAGCGCGGCAAGGCGCTCCTGCTGTTGGCTGATGATGCGGTTGCCGCCCTGCTCCATGACCTCGTCCACCAGTTCCTCCTTGGAGGCGAAGTGGTAGTAGATGCTGGCGGCCTCGATCCCGGACTGCTCGGCAATGTTGCGCATGGTGGTGGCAGAGTAGCCCTGCTCACCGAAGGTACGGGCGGCCAGCTTGAGAAGGGTCTCGCGGGTCTCGTTGCCGTCGTGGGCGCTGGTCTGCCTTCTTGCCATGTCTGCCAGGTGGTGGATCGTTGTAGTGCGGCGATCCTAACAGGCTGTTGGTAGCGCGCCAATCAAGCGTTCGGTGCCGCCCGCCCGCCGACTGCCGCATGGCCGGGCCGCGAAATCCGATTCAAGAATCACCCTTGAAACAACTGCAGGCTGCAATGGCTCCGGCAATCGGGAAGCCGATGCGCTTGTCCTGTATAGACAGAAGGCGCCGCCATTCACCATTCGAACGAGCGGTCTTTGACAATAAAAAAACCTATCCCGCAAATCGATTATTCAAATGAAACCACAGGTATCAATCAATGCATTGAATAACTCGATCAAATCACATGTAATATATTTTATAAATCGCTTTTATGATTTGATTGATAAAATGCAAATGTTGATTGTTTTCCATAACCAAGGCGGAACTTTCGCGGCCAACGTTGCGCACTCCCCTGAAAAAGCCATGACAGCACGTCGTCTCCAGAGGAGGAAGCGCCAACCACAGTGCTCTGCAAATGTAACAACGGCACAACAGCTTTTGTAAAGTGCCGGTTATCCAGATTGCCCTGGATATAATGCGGATCGCCTTGGAATATGCCCGGGCATGAGAAGAAGCGCCCTACCCTCCATAGAGCGCCAACATCATCAGTATTTGTACTTACGGTGAGTTCTTCATCCCCACTGCACATGCACCAGAATTGACCATTCTGCAAAGAGTCCTGGGTCCAGGCTCTTGCTGCGCAGTTTTCACACAAATAGCCGCACTTAGAAATTCTTCCATCAAGATGACTACATACCAAGAGCTGATTGCCCAGAAAAAATTGCTCGACCAGCAAATCGACGATGCCCGCAAGCTGGAGTCCAAAGCGGCCCTGGCATCGGTGCAGGAGCTGGTCCGTGAGTTCGGCTTCACGGCACAACAGGTCTTCCCCTGGAAGCCCGATGGCAAAAAGAGCGCTCCCGCCAAATACCAGGACCCCGAGTCCGGCAAGACCTGGACCGGCCGCGGCAAGCCGCCGAACTGGATCCTGGGCAAGGACCGCACCCTGTTCGAAATCAAGTGAGTCCCTGCCGCGCATGTGCCCGCCCGCTCGGCGGCTCACATGCGCGGGCATTGCCCGGTTGGCGCGCGAATGGCGCGCGGATGGACATCAGGCCGGCACCACCGCCGTGACCTCGATCTCCACCTTGGCCCGGTCTTCCACCAGATCCGCCACCTCCACCGCCGTCATGGCAGGGAAATGCCGCCCGATCAGTTCGCGGTAATGCTTTCCAATGGCCGGATAGGCAGCCACGTATTCCTGCTTGTCGGTCACATACCAGGTCATGCGCACGATGTGCTCGGGCCTGGCGCCGCCTTCGGCGAGGATGGCGACGATATTGGCCAGCGCCTGCCGCACCTGTTCCGCAAAGTCGTCCGACTCGAATTGCTGCTGGCCGTTCCAGCCAATCTGGCCGCCGACGAACACCAGCCGGGAGCCGACCGTCATCTCGGTCAGGATGCCATTGGCATAGCCTCGGGGCGCCAGCCAGTCCGGGGGTTGCAGAGTCTTCATTGCTTCATCCTGTTCTCGTTGAATCCATAAAACCGTCCTGCGGCACCAGATAGGCCCGCAGGCGCTCGCGCAGATCGGCCGGCAGTGGCGTGGCCTTCATGCTGCGCAAATCCATGGTGACGATGGTCATGCGCGCAGACAGCCGGCGTTGGCCATCTGGCCCCTCGAAACGCACATCGAACTGGAACGACGCCCCGCCGATGCGGCGCACCTCCAATACCTGGCGCAGCGTGTCGTGCCAGCGGCTGGGCGCCGTGAAATCGCATTGCACCGACACCGTGGGCGTGCCCACCTGGCGCTGTACATGCAGGGTGTGGAATGGCAGGCCCATTCCCCTGTCGAACCATTCCTCGACCAGGTCGTTGACCATCTCGAAATAGCGCGGGTAAAAGACGATGCCGGCCGGATCGCAATGGCGAAACAGCACCTGCACCTGGCTGACGAAGGCGGAGGCCATGGCGCGCGCTCACGGCATCTTGCGCAGCACGAAGCGCTGCAGCTTGCCGGTCTCGGTGCGCGGCAGGGCCGGCACGAAGACAATGGCGCGCGGGTACTTGTAGGGTGCAATGCTGGCCTTGACGAAGGCCTGCAGCGTGGCCGCCATGTCGTCGCCGGCCGCAAAGCCGGGCTTGAGCACCACAAAGGCCTTGACCACCTGGCCGCGCTCGTCGTCTGCCGCGCCGATCACGCCGCATTCGGCCACGGCCTCGTGGCGCAGCAGCGCATCCTCCACCTCGGGGCCGGCGATGTTGTAGCCGGCCGAGATGATCATGTCGTCATTGCGCGCCTGATAGAACAGATAGCCGTCGGCGTCGCGCACAAAGGTGTCGCCGGGCAGGTTCCAGCCGTTTTGCACAAAGCGCTTCTGGCGCTCGTCGGCAAGATACCGGCAGCCGGTCGGCCCCTTGATGGCCAGGCGGCCGGGCGTGCCGTCGGGCACGGGCTGCATGTCGTCGTCCACCACCTGGGCCACGTAGCCGGGCACGACCTTGCCGATGGCGCCTGCGCGCACCTCCTCGGGCGGGCTGGACACAAACACATGGATGAGCTCGGTGCCGCCGATGCCGTCGATCATCTCGATGCCCGTGGCCTGCTTCCACAGCTGGCGCGTGGCGTCCGGCAGGGCCTCGCCGGCCGACACGCTTTTCCTGAGCGACGACAGGTCGAAGCGCGCTGCCTGCGCCGCCATCTGCCGGTAGAAGGTGGGTGCGGTGAAGACGATGGTGGCGCGGAAATCCTGCACCAGCTGCAGCAGCCCTTCGGGCGTGAGCTTCTCAGCCAGCACGGTGCTGGCGCCCACGCGCAGCGGAAAGCACAGCAGCCCGCCCAGGCCAAAGGTGAAGGCCAGCGGCGGCGTGCCGCAGAAGATGTCGTCCGGGCCCGGCCGGATCACATGGCGCGGGAACAGGTCGCACATGGCCAGCACATCGCGGTGGAAATGCATGCAGCCCTTGGGCGCGCCCGTGGTGCCGCTGGTGAAGGCGATCAGGCAGACATCGTCTGCCGATGTATCGCAGCAGGCGAAGGTGTCGGGCTTGGCTGCGGCCAGGGCGTCCAGCGCATCGGCTGCGCCGTCGTTGAAATACAGCACGTGCGAGAGGCCGGGGCAGTGGTGCTCGTGGCCGGGCTGCAGGCACAGCTGCACCTCGTCCTTGAGGCGCACATCGCACAGCACGGCCTGCACCTGGGCCTTGGCGATGATCTGCTGCAGCTCCTTGGCACGCAGCAGCGGCATGGTGGGCACCGTCACCAGCCCGGCCTTGATGGCGGCCAGCCAGGACGCAGCCATCATGGCGTTGTTGGGGCCGCGCAGCAGCAGCCGGTTGCCGGGCACCAGCTGCAGGTCTTCCACCAGCACATGGGCGATGCGGTTGGTCAGCGCCTGCAGTTCGGCATAGGTCATGGCGGCCTGGTCCGCGCCCTGCCTCCAGCGCAGGGCAACGCGCCCGCCCTGGCCGCGCGCCACCATGGCATCGACCAGTTCGGCCGCGCAGTTCAGGCGTTCGGGATAGGCCACGTCCGGCCCGTCGAGCAGGAACTCGGGCCATTGGTCGGGTGGCGGCAGATTGTCCCGGGCGAAAGTATCGATGTGGGCGGAGGCTTGCATGCGATGTTCCCTGGCTTTGCGTTGAATGGGCAGCCTGCCGCTCAGGCCTTGAGCAGCTCGCGCGCGATGATGAGTTTTTGCACCTCGGTCGCGCCCTCGTAGATGCGCAGCGCGCGGATCTCGCGGTACAGCGTCTCCACCGGCATGCCCGAGACCACGCCCGCCCCGCCGAACATCTGCAGCGCGCGGTCGATCACGGCCTGGGCCGATTCGGTGGCCGTCATCTTGGCCATGGCCGCCTCGCGCGTGGTGCGCGTCTTCTTCACATCGCGCATCCAGGCGGCGCGGTAGGTCAGCAGGGCCGATGCGTCGATGGCCGTGTCCATGTCGCCCAGCGCGGCCTGGGTCAGCTGCAGGTCGCCCAGGGTCTGGCCGAACATGCGGCGCGACTTGGCGCGTGCCAGGCCTTCGTCCAGCGCGCGGCGCGCAAAGCCCAGTGCGGCGGCGGCCACCGAGGCGCGGAAGATGTCCAGCGTCATCATGGCCAGCTTGAAGCCCTGCCCCGGCTCGCCCAGGCGCTGCGACACGGGTATGCGGCAGTTGTCGAAACGGATGGTGGCCAGCGGGTGCGGCGCGATCAGTTCGATGCGCTCGCCAATGGAAAAGCCCGGCGTGTCCGCATCGACCACGAAGGCGCTGATGCCGCGCGCGCCCGGCGCCTCGCCCGTGCGGGCGAACACGCAGTAGAAGTCGGCAATGCCGCCGTTGGAGATCCAGGTCTTGGCGCCGTTGAGCACATAGTGGTCGCCTTCGAGCCGCGCCTCGCAGGCCATGGCGGCCACGTCGGAGCCCGCATCGGGCTCGGACAGCGCAAAGGCCGCAATGGCCTCGCCGCGCGCCACGCGCGGCAGGTAGCGCTGGCGCAGCGCATCCGACCCCATGAGCGATATCGCGCCGCTGCCCAGGCCCTGCATGGCAAAGGCGAAGTCGGCCAGGCCTTCATGGCGGGCCAGGGTCTCGCGCAGGATGCAGACCGCGCGCGAGTCCACCTCGGGCAAGGCCCCGCCCCAGGCGCCGCCGGGGCCGGACGGCACGGCATAGCGCAGCCAGCCGGCCTGGCCCAGGGCCTTCACCAGTTGGCGGCAGGCCGCATCGGCATCGTGGTGGTCCACATCGCCCAGGGATTGGGCGCACCAGGCGTCGGCCTCATGCGCCAGCGTGCGGTGGGCGTCGTCGAAGAAGGGCCAGTCCAGCCAGGAGGAATCACGCATTTTCAGTTTCCTTCAAAGACAGGCTTTTGCTTGGCCACGAAGGCCTCGTAGGCGCGGTGGAAGTCGCGCGTCTGCATGCAGATGGCCTGGGCCTCGGCTTCGGCCTCGATGGCCTCGTCCACGCCCATGTTCCATTCCTGGTGCAGCAGCTTCTTGGTCACGCCATGGGCAAAGGTGGGGCCTGCGGCCAGCTGGGCGGCCAGCGCGTGGGCGGCTTCGCCGATCTGTTCGGCGTCGTGCAAGGCATTGAAGAAGCCCCAGGCAGCGCCCTCCTCGGCCGTCATGGCGCGGCCCGTGTACAGCAGCTCGGAGGCGCGGCCCTGGCCGATCATGCGCGGCAGCAGCGTGCAGGCGCCCATGTCGGCACCGGCCAGGCCCACGCGGGTGAAGAGAAACGCCGTGCGCGCGGCCGGCGTGCCCAGGCGCATGTCGGCGGCCAGTGCCACCATGGCACCCGCGCCGGCGCAGATGCCGTCCACCGCCGCCACGATGGGCTGCGGGCAGGCGCGCATGGCCTTGATCAGGTCGCCCGTCATGCGCGTGAAGTCCAGCAGCTCGGGCATGCTCATCTTGGTGAGCGGGCCGATGATCTCGTGCACATCGCCGCCCGAGCAGAAATTGCCGCCCGCGCCCGTGACCACCACGGCCTTGATGTCGGTGGCATAGACCAGGGCGCGGAACAGGTCGCGCAGCTCGGCGTAGGAGCCGAAGGTCAGCGGGTTCTTGCGCTCGGGCCGGTTCAGGGTGATGGTGCCGATCTTGCCGTCGGCCGATACCTGCCACACAAAGGTCCTGGCCTCGTAGCCGGCCAGGGGGCGCTTGTGGTGCTTCATGCTGTGTTCTTCGGGCTGGGTGCTCATGGTGTCTCCATCAAGAATTCAGAAAACGGGGGGAGTGGACCGGGTTCAGCCGGTCATCACCTCGCCGCCGTCGACGGCAATGGACTGGCCGTTGACCGAGGCGGACGCCGGCAGGGCCAGCCAGGCCACGGTCTCGGCCACTTCCTCGGGCTGGACCAGGCGGCCCTGCGGGTTGCGTTCGGCCAGCCTGGCGCGGGCCTCATCCGCCGTCATGCCGGTCTTGTCCACGATGTTGGCCACGGCGCCGCGCACGATGTCGGTCTCGGTATAACCGGGGCAGACGGCGTTCACCGTCACGCCCTTGCCCGCCGTCTCCAGCGCCAGCGAGCGCGTGAGGCCGATCACGCCATGCTTGGCCGCGCAATATGCGCTGACATAGGCATAGCCGATCAGCCCTGCCGTGCTGGCCACATTGATGATGCGGCCCCAGCGCGCAGCCAGCATGCCCGGCAGCGCGGCCTGCATGCAGTGGAAGGTGCCCGTGAGGTTGACGGCCAGCATCGCCTGCCACAGTGCGGCATCGGTGCGCTCGAACTTCTGGCTGCTGGCCTGGCCCGCGTTGTTGACCAGCACCTGCACGGGACCGAAGGCCGCCTCGGCCTGCGCGAAGGCCTGGCGCACCGAGGCCTCGTCGGCAATATCCGCCTGCACGGACTGCACCATCTGTGCTGTCTGGGCCGTGCCGCCCAGCTCGCGCACGGCAGCCTCCAGCGCCGCACCATCGCGTCCCAGCAGCGTGACCCGCGCGCCGCGCGCCAGCAGCGCCCGCGCGCAGGCCAGGCCTATGCCGCGCGCCCCGCCCGTCACCAGGGCATGGCGCCCTTCAAGAAGATTCAAAGATATGGTCATTTCAATCACCCGTGGCGATGCGAGCCACCCGCAACCTATGAAACCGGCGCGCCACACAGCGAGGGACGCCGAGGAAGGGCCTGGGCCGGCCGCGCCGCCCCGCACCGACGGTGTCGCCGGTGGCCCGTATGCCCCCCTCCCGCGAAGCGAGAGAGGGCGCCGTGCACACGGGGGAAGGCGCGAAGCGACTCAGGGGGTGTAGTTTCATTTCGCGTCCAACTGCGCCATGGCGGCGGCGCGTTCGAAGTTGGTTTCCAACTGGCGCTTGCCGGGCTGGTACTGGTTCGGCCAATCCACATCCTGCGCACCGAGGCGCGCAGCCTCGCGCAGCGTCCAGGCCGCATCGGCCAGGTGCGGACGCGCCAGCGCGCACAGGTCGGCGCGGCCCGAGGCGATGATGGCGTTGGCATGGTCGGCCTCGAAGATGGCGCCCACGGCAATGGTCGGTATGCCGGCTTCGTTGCGGACACGGTCGGCAAACGGCGTCTGGTACATGCGGCCGTACACCGGCTTCTGGTCGGGGCTGACCTGGCCCGAGGAGCAGTCGATCATGTCGGCGCCCGCCGCCTTGAAGTGGCGTGCGATCTCTACCGCATCGTCGGGCGTGATGCCGCCCTCCACCCAGTCATGGGCCGAGATGCGCACCGACATGGGCCGGTCCTGCGGCCAGGCTGCGCGCACCGCCTCGAACACCTCCAGCGGAAAGCGCAGACGGTTGTCCAGGCTGCCGCCATATTCGTCATCGCGCCGGTTGGTCAGCGGCGAGATGAAGCTGGACAGCAGATAGCCGTGGGCGCAGTGCAGCTCCAGCCAGTCAAAGCCCGCTGCCGCGGCGCGCCGCGTGGCGGCCACGAAGTCCTCGCGCACGCGGTCCATGTCGGCGCGGGTCATGGCGGCGGGCACTTGCGAGAGGCCCTCGATATAGGGTAGGGCCGATGCCGACAGCAGCGGCCAGTTGCCCTGCTCCAGCGGATGGTCGATCTTTTGCCAGCCCAGCTGGGTGGATCCCTTGCGCCCCGCATGCCCCAGCTGCACGCCAATGTGCGCCCCGCCCTGCGCGTGCACGAAATCGACAATTCGCCCAAAGGCCTGCGCCTGCTCGTCGTTCCACAGGCCGGGGCAGCCGGGCGTGATGCGCGCGTCGGGCGAGGTGCAGGTCATCTCCACCATCACCAGGCCCGCGCCGCCCATGGCACGCGCGCCCAGGTGCACCAGGTGGAAGTCGCCAGGCACGCCGTCGGTACAGGAATACATGGCCATGGGCGAGACCACGATGCGGTTCTTCAGCCGCAGGCCGCGCGCCTGGTAGGGCGTGAGCATGGGCATGGGCGGGCGGCGGCCTTCGGGCACCGTCTCGCCCGCATGCTCGGCAATCCAGCGCTCGAAGCCCTGCAGCCAGGCGGCATCGCGCAGGCGCAGGTTCTCGTGCGAGATGCGCTGCGAGCGCGTCAGCAGCGAATAGGCGAACTGCTCCGGCTCCAGGCCCGCATAGCGCTCCACGTTCTCGAACCATTCCGTGGAATTGCGCGCCGCGTTCTGGATCTTGAGCACCTCCACGCTGCGCACCTCCTCGTAGTGGCGCAGGCCGGCCTCGATGCCCCCCGCAGACCGCAGGCTGCGCGCCAGCTCGATCGCATCCTCCAGCGCCAGCTTGGTGCCCGAGCCAATCGAGAAATGCGCCGTGTGCGCCGCATCGCCCATCAGCACCACGGGCACGCTGCGCGGGCCGCGCGGCGTGTCCAGCGCGTTCCAGTGCACCCAGGTATTGCAGATCACGCGCGGAAAGCGGATCCAGATGGCCGAGCCGCGCAGGTGCGTGGCATTGCTGACCAGGGCATGGCCGTCCAGCCAGGGGGCGAACAGCTTCTCGCAATAGGCAATGCCCTCTTCCTGGCTCATCTGCTCGATGCCGGCGGCCTGCCAGGTCTCCTCGGGCGTCTCCACGATGAAGGTGGACATGCCGTCTTCGTAGCGGTAGGCATGGGCCTGGAACCAGCCATGCTCGGTCTGCACGAAGGCGAAGGTGAAGGCATCGAACACCTTGGTCGTGCCCAGCCACACGAAGCGGCAGCGGCGCTGGTCGATATCGGGCCGAAAGGTATCGGCATAGCGCGTGCGCACCTGGCTGTTGATGCCGTCCGAGGCGATGACCAGGTCGGCGTCGTACTCGCGCGCAATCGCCTGGTCGTCCTGCACGAAGTTCTCGAACACCAGCTTCACGCCCACGTCCTCGCAGCGCGCCTGCAGGATGTTGAGCAGCTTCTTGCGGCCTATGCCGATGAAGCCGTGGCCGCTGCTGCGCAGGCTGCGGCCCTTGAAGTGGATGTCGATATCGTCCCAGTGGTTGAAGGCGTCACCAATCGTGAGGGCCGACACGGGATCGGCCTCGCGCAGGTTGTCCATGGTGGCGTCCGAGAACACCACGCCCCAGCCAAAGGTGTCGTAGGGCCGGTTGCGCTCCACCACCGTGACCTCGTTGGCGGGGTCCTGCAGCTTCATCAGCAGGCCGAAGTACAGGCCGGCGGGACCTCCACCGATACAGACGATCTTCATACCGCAAACCCTTTTCTCGCAGGGCGACGGCACAGGACGCCCCAGGTTCAGAATTCAGGCCCAACAATTTTAAGCCTGAATAGTTTAGGTTTGAAATATATAGACGAAACGCCGGCACGAACCTAGGGAGAACACGCATGAGCGCCTCGACAGCCGCTACGATGCCGGATCGCCAGGAGGATCTCCCTTGGAAAAATACCGGTTCAATGTCTTCGGCCGCATCATCGCCATCGAACGCGCGCAGGCCCAGTGGCGCTGCTTCAACGTCGGCGCCGACGGCAAGCGCGCGCCCGCCCTGCTGGCCATTCCCTGCGATGTCACCCACGCCGAACTGGCGCAGTACCTCTACGACATCTACCACGAGAGCGCGGCCGCATCGGACCAGGACATCTTCAAGATCACCCCCGGCACCACCATCCCCTCACCCAGGAGTCCCTCTTGACCCAGCAAACCGAAGTCCGCGAACTGAAGCCGGGCCTCAGCCCCTTTCCCGCCGCCGCCGACATCTTCGTGGCCGACCAGCCCTGGCTGGCCGAGCACCTGCTGCCGCTGATCTCCATCGACCTGGGCCTGGTGCGGCCCGAACTGGCCGGCACCGTGGTCCACATGCTGTGCCCCGTCGAGCCCTTCGAGGGCTGCATAGGCGATGAGACAGAAGCCCACCACAACGCCTTCACCGCCCCCAACTGGTTTGCGCTGGAGCTGACACCCGACAACCGCTACCGCTTCCTGGGCAACGAAGGCTTCTTCCAGCGCGCGCCGCAGCATGGCGGCCAGTTCACCAAGGACGCCTTCGCCTGCGAGCACACCGACGAAATGCTGGCCAGCCACGCCAAGGCCAGTGCCTACTACGCCGAACACGGCCGCCTGGCCAGCTACTCGCGCTACGGCAAGGGCGAGCCCATGGAGCACGACTACCTGGACAGCCTGGGCGGCGGCATCTGGTACGGCAACTGGACCAGCCACCCGCCCATTCCCCCGGCCTTTCAGCTGGACGAAGCGGAAAACGCCGGCATGGGCGATGAACTGGAAGACGACGGCATCCGCATCACCCGCGACGGCAAGCCCTTCTTCCACGTGGCCAACGTGGCCGGCTACAACTGGTGCGCCACGGGCGCGGACAGCATCCTGCTGTTCTACGAACCGGAAAGCCGCACGGTGCTGTTCACCTTCGACTGGACCTGAGCCGGCCGAGCAGCGCCGCTCAGACGCGGCCCTGCTCGGGCGTGACGATCAGATGCGCCAGCAGCGGGCGGATGCGATCGTCCTGGTAGTAGCCGCCGTATTCCGTGTAGCGCAGAAAAGCGGCATTGCAATGGTGGCAGCGCCAAAGCGTGCAGCGGTTGTACGGGTGCCAGCCCAGGGCGATGGGGGCATCCGGCGACCACTGGTTCGTGCCCTGTGGGTGATATTCATCGAGCATCTCCCGGGTGTCCGGCGTACCCAGCGCGCCGACCTGCAGCAGATGCGAAGTCTTGTCCGCTCCCGACAAGGACTCCCAACCCGGTTTCCACAACACCGCGCAGTCTGCACATCGCTGCTGCTCGGCCGCCGCCGCGGCGAAGGCTCTCAATTCGGGCTCGGGAAGGGGGGTTGAAGTTGTCATGGAACGGTGCCTCGGTTTTTATGGATTGTCTGGCAGGTTTGGGGGTGGGCTACCGGCGTGGAAAACATCTTGCTGTTCCACGAACCTGGAAACGCTACGGTACTCTTCACCACCGACTGGACATCACGATCAGCCATGGCCTTGCCCCGGCTAGTCGGCTGGCAGGCATGCCCGTGTCAATCCAGCGGCTCGGGGCAGCCAGCGGCGTTGCTCCCCTCCAGACAATCGAACGCCCTTTCGGCACAGGCCACCACCCTCGTCCATTCGCCAACTTGCATGTAGAAGCTGTCCGGCATGTCCGTGCCGTACGCCTCAAAGACGGCATTGATGGCATCCACCAACTGCCCCATCAGCGCTGCCTCCTGCCCATCGAGAAGAATTTCACCGATCGCCATACGAGCATCACTGCCAAGATCCGTATCGTCAAAAATGAAATGTATGGCCTAATCAAAATGGTCGTATTGAACGCCTGCAGGGAAATCATGGTTCACCCAGGCTTTCATTTGATACTTCAAATCCTTGAGTTTCCTCAAATATCCGAGCAACTCCATTCTCATTTCAGGATATTTCAAGCGAGGCATCTCAATATCTCCTATCCTGTTACCCGCCGATTGTGAGTAGCCCTGGAGCGTGTTATGCACTTTATAAAATAAATAAGATTTTATCTCCCTTATTAACTAGATTAATAATTAAATTAATGACAGCATTAAGATGAAAGGAACTTATAATACCCCGTTGGTAGCACCTTCACGATCTCTCCTGTAGATTCCAAATAAATCAAGGCAGATTTGATCGCATCGTCTGCATCTTGGTTTTTGAAATTAAATTTAATCGATTCGAAATAGAAAAATAATCTATTTGCGCTAAAAAAATCTCCATTCGACAGGAAATAATCATTTATATCAATAACCGTACCTTCATGAGAGAATTCATAACCACATCCATGCTTTTTAAATTCCCATTTATTCATTTCTTCATCAAAAACAAATCCGCTGCGAGGAAGAAATTCTATATTTGATAGCTTCACAAGATCACTATGGGCTCTGATGAAAGAAAGATGTAGAATCTCCTGTTTTTCTACATATTTTTTTATGCCAAA
Organism: Delftia sp. S65; assembly: GCF_016516495.1. Classification (NCBI taxonomy): domain Bacteria; kingdom Pseudomonadati; phylum Pseudomonadota; class Betaproteobacteria; order Burkholderiales; family Comamonadaceae; genus Delftia; species Delftia sp. S65. Next base: position 266,724 of record NZ_JACVUR010000003.1, on the reverse strand, counting down.
AGCAATATTTTTAATAAGGGAATAATCTACCATAATCAATACCTTGTTCTATTTGAACGAGCAGCGGCGGCGTCTTGAGCCTGTTCCCATCTTATCTTTGCGATATCGGGAGGAACATCAAGCACTCTAACAGGCACTTCGTCAAGTCCAACTTTCGCATCTATTCCCAATTTGGGTCTCTTATGTAAATTGATAGATTGATTCCGCCATTCAATCCCATCGGATCTTGATTAATATAGGCCCCACCACCGGATCGTAATACCGATGCCGGTTGCAATACAACCCCGTCTCCCTGTCATGGTGCCGGATCGCCTTGTTGATGCCTTGCGGGTTGTATTCCTGCAGCACATTGCACCAGGGGTCCAGCTTGGCAGCCCAGGCCACCTGGCCTGTCTGGGGTCGGTCAGGGCGATTGGTGCGCCCAGATGGTCGCAGTGGTAGTGGTGGAGGCGATGCGGACGCGCTGTTCTTTTCCTGTTTCTGCAGTTTGTGGTCTTGCTGCAGATAATTAATCGCATGAGCGAGGGTGAGATTAATAGAATAAGTAAGCGCAAAAATTTGAAAAATTCCTTAAACTTGCGCTTGAACTATGAGTATTTAATACTAAGCTACTATCCCATGTTTCCATGGAAGTTGCTGTATTTAGAAGAAGTAATTATTTATATGACTATTATTGATGGAAATATAATTTATTATAAATAACTTACATCATTTACTTTTCTATTGCTTCAACAATATAATTTGGAATTTATTTTTTCCCAAAAAACATAATCTAATTTTCAATATTCAACCTTTGCCAATCTACCCGAAGAGAAGATAAATCTAACATCGCCATACCATATCAGATCATTTTCCATTTTTATTTGAGGGTTAACTGCTTTTTTATTGATGGATGAGTTCTTTAACTTATATGCAGTCTGCTCCATATCCATCCCTCTCCATTCTCGCTCGATGAGTGAAATGACATTATCAATATCTGCGCGCGCTGATTCACACCCTTGACTTGAGTAAGATAATGCTATTGATTTATCGACAACCGAGTATGCCAAGTAAATAATCACCAAAATTAGCGCAATTATCAAGATAAATGATTTGTTTATTTTCATAAAATTATTGACCTGCTTTGGCGGCATCTATTGCAAAAGTGCGGCAGTGATTGGAATTGAATGGATTTCAATTATATTTTTCTCTATCTTTATTTTCTGAAATTTCTTCTGCGTAGTCAGCAACTTTTTTAGGGTCGGCAGAACTACAGGTTAACTTTGCCGGTGACCCTTTGCCTGATCTCTTGAAAGCTGCTCCTCCAGATTCCTCATGGAATCATCTGTTGGAACACCATCTTTACCTATTTTTAGATTAGGCATTGGAGTTTTCCGAACGTTTCCGTCGTCTTGGGGTAGTTTAGAGCCCATAATTCCTTTTGCATTTGGGTTATATCTACCGTATTCGAAGTATTGTGTTTTCCCTGAAGTATCATATGTCAACACACCACTATGCCCACCAAGCCATGTGCTTGTTTTACCTTCGGCGTACTCAACCGGATAATCTGGAAAATTAACAACGCAGGCTTGCTGTAAGCCTAACGAATCTATCCACCCCGTGAGATTTACAGGGTAGATATAGTGATTATTACCTCCCATCAACCCAATCGGATCCTGATTGATATAACTCCTCACCACCGGATCGTAATACCGATGCCGGTTGTAATACAGCCCCGTTTCCCTGTCATGGTGCTGCCCCGGCAGCCGGATCGCCTGGTGGATGCCCTGCGGGTTGTATTCCTGCAGCACATTGCCCGAGGGAACCAGCTTTGCAGCCCAGGCCACTTGGCCGGTCTGGTCCGTCAGGGCAATTGGTATGTCCAGATGGTCGCAGTGGTAGTGGAAGATGGTGATGTGGGCGTGCTGTTCTCTTTCCTGTTTTTGCAGTTTAGGCCTGCATGCCGCTGAGCAGGCCTGTGGTGCTGTCGGCGGCCCCATTGGCTCGGTACCTGGAGAGGGCTTTGTGCGTCTGCGATGGAGTTGGGTTACTGTTCCATCCTGACCATACCCACCCGCGCAACTTCGCTGTTTCGGACATATCCTCAGCCTATGGAAGCTCTGTATAAATCAAACTTCCGAAAAGCAGGCTGTTAAAAATCAATGACTTTCAATGCCTACAAAGTAGAAACCGTGCTTTGTGCAGAAATTCCCTAAGTAAATACCCAGCCTGGCCCCAAAGCACAGTCAATTAATTAGAATAAATACCCCACTTGCGTTAATAGCAATAAATACACCGAATTCAAAGATATAGATAATCCGCAACAAACCAATCAATGATCTCCTAGCAAGAATTCTATTGATAATCAATTTCTACTAAGCAGATGTAAGATTGCGATTTATATGGAGTTCTCATGGTCATCCTTGCATGTGTAGGCTTACTTGAGAAAATAGCATTTCTCCCTTCAATATTCCTGGAATAGAGAATTATTTCATCTTTGTTTAAAAGCATATGAATTTGAACATTTTCCAAATTCCTCGATATTTTCTGCCTACTCTTTTTATCAGGGCTATTTATATAAATCGTTCCACTATTTTCTATTTCTTCCAACAGAACCGATAGCGAATTTTCTTGCTTCCCCTTTGATTCATACTCATTTCTATGTCCGACACCAAATGCATATTTTACAGGAAGAAAATTACCATTCTTTATTAACCCAGGTTCAACCATCCAAGAATAGTTGATTTCATTTTTCTCATTACTTCTATCATTAATAATCCATATTTTTTGATCTTTATCAATGATTTGAAAACTGGCTACAAATTTCTTTGAATCTACGCCAACCAAACATTCTGGCTCTCGATTTTCAATATCTTTGGCGTACGATGAAGAAAAATTCAAACAAATAGCAAATACATAAAATAAATATCTCATCGTCGAGTGCCTATTGTTCTAGTCCTGATTTTTTGCATAATTTCCAATATATCGTACGTATCTGCTGTAGGAGCGGTGCCTGGCCCGGTGGGGTCGCTCTTCAGTCGGGATTTATTGCATTTTTTGCCAACTGGTAAAGGCATTGATTTAGGAGAGGAAGGAATACTATCGTGGCTTCTTGTCAGTGGATTTGAGGGATAGGTGAAGAAATTTACCCCATCCATCAACCCGTTCGGATCCTGATTCACATAACTCCCCACCACCGGATCGTAATACCGATGCCGGTTGTAATACAGCCCCGTCTCCTTGTTATGGTGCGGCCCCGGCAGCCGGATCGCCTGGTGCATGCCCTGCGGATTGTACTCCTGCAGCACATTGCCCCAGGGGCCCAGCTTGGTGGCCCAGGCCGCCTGGCCGGTCTGGTCTGTCAGGGCAATTGGTGTGCCAAGATGTTCGCAGTGGTAATGGAGGATGGCGATGCGCGACTGCTACGCTTTTGCCTGTTCCTGCAGTTAGGCCTGCATGCATGCCGAGCACGCGCGTGGTGTCCTCGGTCTGTTCGCCCAGAGATCGGGTCCAGGATTACTCGTCCATCTGCATTCGAAAGACTTTTAGCGCGTTACAATTATTAGAGAATTATCAGTAGAACTGCCCCGGATATTTTGCAAATACTGAATCAAGCGATATACTCAAGTAAAACAGGTTATCTTCTTTAAGAAGCTAGAGCGGAAATAATAAATTAGCTAGATTTTTTTCCATCAAAGTAAATTTGATATCTTTTAAATTCCTGCAGAATCTTATTTTTGAGTAAATTATTTATTTCAATCTTTTTACCGTGAATCGCCAGCCTCATCTTGATATTCAATAAACTCCTCCAAAACAAAAGTATTATCAGAACTTATTAATACACCAATCTCCGCCGAATAACAAGATAATTTAGGGTAGAGAATAATGCCGCATTCATGAGATTTAATTTTTCTTTTCTGCGCCATGGTTTGTTTCACAATGGATTCTTTTTCTTTATTTCTCCTTAAATCAAGAAGGCTTACCGCATTTAATTCGTTATCAATTTCTGATTTACACAAAATTGTCGCAAAACCCATGTCGTCATCGTAGTTTAAGTAACTCAATTTGCAGGAATCTGGAATATAAATCTCATAATCATTTATATCAATAATAGAATGTTCGTGAATATTCTTGTTTTTTAATTTAAATTCAGCTGATTGATTACAACCAGATATAAGAAATATTGTTGATGGCAATAAAATTGCCGCATGAAGTATGTTCTTGATTTTTTCGAAATAAAAATTAATCATCTTACTAAATCTATTTATGGGATTGGTTTTGCAAGCGGTCCCCCGGTTAGCGTTCCGGGTACCTTCAAGCCACTTTTATATGCTTCGCGCATAGCTTTGATAGCTTCTTTTTCGGATTCTCCCGCTTGTTCATTCATTGCCTCAAGATCTTGAGCGGATTTCTGACAATTGGGCGGTGTTGGTACAGCAATACATTTGTATAAATCTGATTATTCCCGATTGGCTTTTTTCGTCTTTTGCTGTGCATCTGCCACATCTTTTCCAAAATTTGCAGATTTCCTTGCTTTATTTGCTGTACTTGCAGCCGCACCAACACCTCCTTGCCCTTGCAACCCCAGTGGATCTATCCACGAAAGCGGATCTACTGGGTAGTCATAGTGATTAGTGCCTCCATTCCATCCAATCGGATCCTGATTCACATAACCCCCACCACCGGATCGTAATACCGATGCCGGTTTTAATACAGCCCCGTCTCCCTGTCATGGTGCTGCCCCGGCAGCCGGATCACCTGGTGGATGCCTTGCGGGTTGTATTCCTGCAGCAAATTGCTCCAGGGGTCCAGCTTGGCGGCCCAGGCCACTTGGCCGGTCTGGTCTGTCAGGGCCATGGGCGTGCCCAGGTGGTCGCAGTGGTAGTGGTGGATGGCGATGCGGGCGTGCTGTTCTTTTTCCTGGTCCTGCAGCTTGGCCTGCATGCCGCTGAGCAGGCGCGCGGTGCTCTCGGCCTGTTCGCCCAGGATCGCCTGGGCACTGGGCGGCAGGCCGTGGTCCAGGGTGTGGCGCAGATGGCGGGCGGCGTCTTGCTGCATGTCGCGCGGCATGGCGCTGAGCATGGTTTGCATGGGGGCCAGGGCCGGCGTGTGGCTGGGGTCATCCTGGTCGGGCAGGCCTGCGCCGATGGCCTTCACCAGCAGGTAGGTTGGTCTTGGGGATCGCCGCTGGCCATGGTGTTCCAGGTGTTCCGCTTGGTGCAGGCTGTGATTGTTGCTGTCGAATGTGTAGCGATTTGGGGTGAGGACTGTACGAAAAGACATTGCTCACTAGATTTTTCGCCACTGGTCTTTAGTTTGTGTCGACGCGCTGGATGGACTAAGTAGTCCATTCGTTTCTATTAATTTCGCGTAAGCTGTTAATTAATTCGATACAATGTAATTATTAATTTTTATTGCCATCGTGCTGGCTTTTCTTTTTTTTATTTCCTATTAAAATAGCGAAAATAATAAATGCCACGCCCCAAAATACACCACCCCATTTTCCAAAAAAATCTAGAAACGAAAGCGCCAGCCAATAAATAAAATAGAACGGAGATGATTTTACTCCTGACTGAACATTCACTCCATCAGGCAACCCAAGTGTGACAACAATGAAGAAGCAACCAATTAAGAAAAGTAATTTTTTCATTATCTTCCTAGGCGAATAATTCTTGACCCTCTCTTCCAATTATCTTTAACATCATAAGCATTGGAGAATGGATCTACTTTTGGATCGAATGGCATTTGATACGCTGGATCTCTACCTGCATATACGCAGCGGCATCCCTGTGGAGGATCTGCAGTTGAATTTGCAGGGGGAATGAAGTGCGTAGATTTTTTTAAATCGCCAGATTTGCAAGTAAGTGAATTTTTATCTGAACAATCCCATTCAATACATGGAAGATCAAGTGGATCTCCTGGATACCCCGGATTTGGCGTTTGCGTCATGTTCGCAGCAGCCTCATATGCTGCGCGACGAGGCAGATCGCTACGCAAAATAGGTCTTGGTATTTGTCCTCGTGGATAGTATGTTCCCGCCGCAGGGGGACCAATTGAGCGTAATCCCATCGGATCTGTCCAATTCAATGGATTTTCATGGTAATTGAAATGATTAGTTCCGCCTAACCAACCAGTCGGATCCTGATTGACATAACTCCCCACCACCGGATCGTAATACCGATGCCGGTTGTAATACAGCCCCGTCTCCCTGTCATGGTGCTGCCCCGGCAGCCGGATCGCCTGGTGCAGGCCCTGCGGGTTGTACTCCTGCAGCACATTGCCCAGGGGTCCAGCTTTGCGGCCCAGGCCACCTGGCCCCTCTGTTTTGGGGGGCGCTGTATTGGTAGTGGATAGGGATGATCTGTTTGTTATTTGTATTGTGCTTACAGTTAGGCTTGCATGCTGCTCGCTAATATAGTATTGAATTTAATGGTATTTTGGTAATTAGTTATCTTCGCAGGTTTCATTTTTAAATTCAGATATTATTCCATCGATATTTGAAAAAAACCCACCGTCAACTTCTTTTGAACAAGCTTTATCAGATTTGCAATCCATCCAATCTTCTGAAAGACGAGAAACTTCCTTTTTCATTTCGCAAAGTAAAAGATTTTTATTCATAATATGGTTTTTCATATTTGAAATGCCATGAATTCCATTGGCTGCTCTTATTGCAATATACTGACTATTTAAGAAATTCATATACTCCATAGTGTATTGATTATTTTTATAGATACCCAGCCAATATCCTGCATAGACTGATATAGCAATGACTATTGCTTTATATATATATATTCTCATACAAAGATTTTATTGACCAGGCGCTGACATACCTGGGAGTGGCCCTGACGGCATGACTCTTAGCTTTTGGCTAATGCATTTTCCCCCAACTCCGATTTCGGATGGAGATGGAGGTCTTATCACCCCAACACCTCTAGAGTCCGGGACAATGATGTCTGTGGGAATTGAAACTTCTTTGGTTTCTTTATTCTCCTGTTTCGTGCAAACAATTGCTTCTTCAGTCCTCTTCTGCATATCATCCTTGCCTGAGATTTTGTTCCTCAATTCTGCAAATGAATCCGTCACATCGGAAACTTTCTGTTTCGTCTGATTCCAGCCTTCAGCAATTTTCCCCGTTGATGTTGGATCTGGCTTTACCGGAGGTTTAGGATTTTTCCCGTAAAACCACTTTTACCTCTCCCCATCTTATTTAATCCCAGTGGGTCAATCCAATCCACAGGATTTGTTGGGTAGCTGCTCATATTTGCACTTCCAGTCAACCCAATCGGATCCTGATTGATATAACTCCCCACCACCGGATCGTAACACCGATGCCGGTTGTAATACAGCCCCATTTCCCTGTCATGGTGCTGCCCCAGCAGTCGGATCGCCTGGTGGATGCCCCGCAGGTTGTACTCCTTCGCACATTTCCCCAGGGGTCCAATTCCATGGCGCAGATCGTCTTTCCTCTCTGGATCGTTAAGATTTAATTGCTCTGCGTCTCCATAGAGGATTTTTCATTGGCAAATATCTCTAATAAATCACGAAATAACTTTCGGCTTAATTCATCTGATTTATATAGATTAAAATTGAACTCTCTATCCTCTATTCTCTTGATAACGCTGATTAATGAATCATCGTTATTTTTTAGACTGCAAATCAATAACTCTCGTTCCTCTGGAAACTTGCTGTTGGAACATTCGATTTTTAATTTATTTTTCTCAGAAAAAATTTGCAACAATTCGATTAATTCACGGCTTGTATGTTCTTCTATTCTTAATTTTCTCACATCAACAGCAGATTTTGTTGTGTAAGTGCATGAGGCTAGGGAAAGTAGCCCTAAAAGTATTAGAAACCTCATTATTTGCATACTTATGCCTTTATTTTCGAATCTAGCTGTTCGAAGCCCCTATTGTAGAGCTTCATATTGCACTTTCTGAGACCCAACAGCGTACTATTCCTGGGTAGATTAGGTGCGAATTTTCCGTAACGTTAACGACCATTGTACGATCTGAATTAACTACATGGCTCACGGGGCCCACAGGAATTGCGAAACCGCGCTGGCCGTTTTGTATAGGCTCCCCTTTTGCACCTGGGGCAGGATAACGCATTAGTCCTTCGGATACGTTTTTTAAGAGTGCAGCCACTTGTACTCTTCTTGCAAGAATTCCTCGTGTTGTAACTGTGAAAGTCGTTGTTGCCTTCATCAAAAAGCATTACTCCGTTACTGTCTTCGCCTAGCAATCCGTGGTAGCTCTTTCTATTATTGCTTAAATAGCCCCGTTGCGCCATTGTTCCTGGCTCAAGACCAAGCGGGTCGGCCAAATTAACAGGCGAATTTCTAACATATCCGTAGTGGTTAGTCCCACTCATCAAACCAATCGGATCTTGATTGATATAACTCCCCACCACCGAATCGTAATACCGATGCCGGTTGTAATACAGCCCCGTTTCCCTGTCATGGTGCTGCCCCGGCAGCCGGATCGCCTGGTGCATGCCTTGCGGGTTGTATTCCTGCAGCACATTGCCCCAGGGATCCAGCTTGGCAGCCCAGGCCACCTGGCCGGTCTGGTCCGTCAGGGCCATGGGTGTGCCCAGGTGGTCGCAGTGGTAGTGATAGATGGCGATGCGCTGTTGCTGTTCTCTTTTTTCTCTGCAGTTGCACTACATATATTGCATGAATGTGCGTGGCACATTGGGACTGCTAGCCCCAGCAGGGCCAAGGTGTCTGCAGCTACGATGCTGAGTGTAGTGCAGGCATATTTTGCTACTACTTGAATAAAAATATCGTTGCACGCTTATTGATATTTTGAATTCTTCGCGGGTTTTTAAGAATTATTAAATAATGAAAAATATAAACAAAATACACCAGAAAAAAAATATGGAATTAGATAGAATAAAAAGAAAATAAAATAACCTCTAGTATTTTTTCTTCTTAGTTCCCTTGAGCCTGCGCTAAATATATACAATCCACAAAAAATGTAAAATAAGAAACTAAATAGTAAACTTACATTATTCTCGAATAAATTAATAACCAGCATTAAATTCATCAGAATAGATACAAGTCCAGCGCATATATCTGAATATTTTTCAAAATGCACTAAAGATGATTTATGATCTATTTTCATTGATTTCTATCTCTTGCAAATGGACGCCCCGGAGTTCATCATGCTTTGCGCAGCAGTCGCTCCTTGCAATACATCCAGAGCAGTGTTTTGCCGGGGAGTGAACATACTGCTGACAGGCTGTTTCCATGGTGGGTCCACATCCATGCCCCATTTTATTGGTAGTTTTATTTTATTATTAACTGGAATCTTTCCAACAGCCAAATCCAAGCTTAAATCCATCACATCTGCAACCCCTCTGCCTGCATCATTGCATCCAGCAGCACAAACGAGTGCACGAGGCAATGAAGATTGATCGCTCGGTATATCGTAGCTTGGGTCATCGCTCAAGGCTCTTGTAAATCCATACCAGCTTGCACAAAAAACCATATACAGATTTTGAAAGCACGGCAGATCCAGCCACTTTTGTTACCAGGGTTGGCTCTGGTGCCGCCAGCAAGGCGCCGCCAACGATTGCACCGCCCGCGTTCCCTAAAATTCCTAACCCATTATTCACTGCATCAGCCCACCTCACTAATCCCAGTGGATCAATCCATTGCAATGGATCTGGCGCATACACTGATATGTTCGTTCCTCCATTCAACCCAATCGGATCCTGATTGTCATAACTCCCCACCACCGGATCGTAATGATAGTAATTTATACCCCCTGATACTCCAATCGGATCCTGACTAATAAACCTCCCCACATCCGGATCGTAGTACCTGAAGCGGTTGTAATGCAGCCCCGTCTCAACGTCAAAGTATTGGCCCTGGAATCTCAGGTGCTGCTCAGGTCGGCTGTCCTGGTCCTGCTCCACCCAGTGCTGGGTCAAGGTATTGCCCATGCGTACCGTCTGCAGCACGGCCGGATGGTCGATGCTGGCCGTGGCGCCCCAGGCCTTGTAGCTGGCGGCCCAGACGATGTGGCCTTCCGCGTTGGTCAATTCCCTCGGAGTGCCCAGATGGTCCGTGTGCACATGCAAGGTACGGCTTTGCAGCGCCTTGAGGGGAGCTTCCTGCGGCACCACGCCCTTCAGGCGCGATTGCAGTTTGCGCTGCAGCGGCAGGACCTTGGTGCTCCAGAGCTTGTCGTCATTGCGCGCTTCGTGCAGGGACTGTTGCACAAAGGGGTTGCCCAGGGCTTTGTCGCCCGCCTGCTGGTCCTTGTTCCAGAGGCTTTGCACCTGGGCAAGCGGCACGAAGCTGTCGGGCTCATACAGGTAGAGCCTGTGGCTTGTCGTGTCCCTGCCGTCCTTGTGCTGCAGGGCGTGCTCGGCCAGCAGGCGGTTACCGTCCCACAGGAAATGTGTGACTGCGTGGCGTGCGAGCTTTTTCTGGACTGCAGGGGCGTGGTGTTCCTGCCATTTGGCTATGCGCCGACCAAAGGGATCGTAGGCATAACGCCAGTGCGCCTGGTCACCCTGGCGCTGGTTCTGGTTTTCCGTGTGGACGGCAATGAGCTGGTGCTCCGCATCCCAGGTGTAGTGCTGTATCTGGCGCTTGCCGCTGCGTTTGTCGGTGCAGTTGCCCCAGGTGTCGTACTGGTAGCGGTGCTCCTGCCAGACCTTGAGCCGGTTGCCCGCCACACGATCCCATTGCGCGGGGTCGGCGCTGGCGATGAGCGCGTCGTCCCTCGCCTGGAGCAGGTTGAAGTTGGGGTCTGAGAGGTGCTCCCTGACGTAGCGCGCCCATTGTTCGTCCGGTGTCTCTGTGCCTGGCAGGCGCGGGCTGGCAGGGCTGGTCTGCTGTGGCGGTGGCGGATCGGGGTCGATGAGGTTGTGCGCCGGGTCGAAGGCGAAGCGCTCCGCCGCATGGCCCGCCAGGGCTTGGGTCAGGCGGCCGATGGCGTCGTACTGGTAGAGCGTGCGGCCCGTGCGACTGTCGTCAATGCTTTGCAACTGGCCTGCAGCGTCATAGCTGTAGCGCCTTGCGATGCTTTGGCCGCTGGTGGTGTTGTGGGTGCTGGCAGCAGGCGCCGTGCTTGCCCCGTCTGAGGCGGGCCCGGCCTGGCTGGCCAGCAGGCGCCCCAGGGGGTCCAGGTGGTAGCGGCTGCGCAGGGTGCCTTGGCTGCGCTCGATTTCCCGGTGCAGGGCGTCGCGTTCAAAGTCGCAGATGACTTCACCGTCGATATGGATCTGATGCACGTGGCCCGATCCATAGGTCAGCGTGTGGATGGTCCGGCCATCGGGCAGGCAGGTGGAGATGCGGTTGTCCAGCAGGTCGTAGCGGTGCGTGAGTGCACTGTGCTGGCCCAGGCGGGTGTGTGGAAAATATGGTCAGCCTGCGCGCGTATGCCCCTCACGGCCTGCATTCCATTACACATCTCATAACATGCTGTAAATTGCCAAATTCTTCAAAAATCGATTTTTAACAAACCCTATTTCGCATATTAAATTCTCTGCAGAAACTGAAAATTCCTGAATCTTAACATTTTCTCAAGAATCAAATTATTGGCATTTCTTATAGTTAATGGCAAGCGTTACTCAAATATCTTCATATCATTAATAATTGGATCACCAAGACTATCCTCACTACACTTGACATACAATAGCTTGCACCCAGAGAAATCCGCCATGAAAATATCATTTCCATGAAAAAAACAATCCTTCATAAAGGACTCCCCAAAAACAACATGCCTCATATTCGAGTTTTTGAAAACACAGTTAATAAACGTTGATTTAAAAAATACTGCGGTTATCAAAGAACAGGCAGTAAATTCACAGTTGATAAAAATAGACTCCGAAAAATAAGTTCCTCGGAAATCACATTCTATAAAGCTAGCAGAACAAATCAATCTAGCAGATAAGTCAGCTTTATGAAGAACCGCATATTCTAATTTCACCTCTTTATCTACGGATATTTTTCGAAAAAACAATTCAATATCTTCACTCATCTATTCCCCCAATCTACTGTATCCGGATAAATATCTTTGAATGAATATTTTGGCGTTGACAATGGCGCAGTTCCTGGCTCCACTGGTGGATTAACATCGCATAGCATATGCAGCAACCATCCTATGGTTTCCATCAACAATTGTTACTCCGTCCATTTTCACAGGGGGAGGCGTGCTTCCACGCCTCTATCATTTTTTTATACGCAGCTACAGCCGGAACAGAGACTGCCTTCTGAGTTGTTAATAGTGGCGATTTCGATACTGTATTTTTAATATTATCAGGCGTTGCATCTTTGCACTTCTTTTTATCTTCGGATTTCTGCAAGCATTTTGTCAGATCGTAGACTGCAGCGCCTGTCAGCAAAATGACCGCCAATATATCTCCTACAGGTAGTGGCCCGTCGGCTGCAGCAAGCCCTCCGGCAGCAGGCAAAGATCCGGCCAAGGCACTTAACCCCATTGGATCAATAAATGCCGCTGGATTATCATGATATTTTCTTACATTTACCCCACCCATCAACCCAGCCGGATCTTGATTGATGTAGGCCCCCACCACCGGATCGTAATACCGATGCCGGTTGTAATACAGCCCCGTTTCCCGGTCATAGTGCTGCCCCGGCAGCCGGATCGTCTGGTGGATGCCCTGCGGGTTGTATTCCTGCAGCACATTGCCCCAGGGGTCCAGCTTTGCGGCCCAGGCCACCTGGCCGGTCTGGTCCGTCAGCGCCATGGGCGTGCCCAGATGGTCGCAGTGGTAGTGGTGGATGGCGATGCGGGCGTGCTGTTCTTTTTCCTGTTCCTGCAGCTTTGCCTGCATGCCGTTGAGTAGGCGTGTAGTGCTGTCTGCCTGTTCGCCCAGCATGGCCTGGGCACTGGGCGGCAGGCCGTGCTCCAGGGTGTGGCGTAGGTGGCGGGCGGCGTCTTGCTGTATGTCGCGCGGCATGGCGCTGAGCATGCTTCGCATGAGGGCCAGTCCCTCGGTGTGGCTGGGGTCGTCTGGTCGGGCAGGCCTGCGGCGATGGCCTGCACCACTGGTGGGGCTCGCTTTGCGGGTCGCCGCTGGCAGGCGCACCAGGGTTGTGAAGCTGCTCGGCTCGTAGATGGTGTGTTCTATGTGGCGCGTGTCGCTCCCGTGCTGCAGGCTTTCGGTGTGGATGAGGCGGTCGCCGTCCCAGCCGCAATAGTGGCGACGTGCCGGTGCAACAGGGGATCGAGGTGGTAACGGCTGTGCAGTGGGTCCTGACTGCGCTGTTATCAGTGTTACTAGTCTCTCAGCCAAGTCCAAACCACAGTTGCCTCATCAAACGGGGCAAGACCCAAGATACCCATTTCATCACCAGCACGTTTAAATATGAACCTGTGCGGTGCTTCTGCCAGCATTTGAGCCTGGGGATGGCCAGCCGGTAGCCGCCCTTCCCAGATACCTGATTCGGGTGTTCTTGCTCCAGAGCGGCAAGTCAATGATCTGCGTGTAGGCGTTTCAACAGGCACTGCACTGGCTTGCTCAGGTTGCGGAATAGGCGCCGCCTCCCGCCAGTCTCCAGAATGCACCAGGCTGAAAGTACTCAGCCTGTTTTGTTGATCGAAGGTGGCCACTACACCCCATGTCTGCCCTCCCTTTCCTTCGATGGGGAAGCACAGCATGGGGTGCATATGCATCACTTCGTCGGGAGAAGGACTCAACAACTGCATCAAGCTCTCTGGTTCAATGTCTCTAGGCTTGGTGTTTTGAAACCAAGGGCCCTGCCAGGAATATGCATCCAAAGTAAAACTCTGCAGCCCCCATTTCAAACTCTCTTCAGCAGCCGTTGGATTCAGACATTGCACGGCAAGTGTCAATCCATTTTCTGCAGAACTGAAATGATAAATACTTTCGCTCAGATGTTGAAAAATAACATCTGAAGGAACATTTTCCAAATCAGGCAGGAGGAGCAGCCATTCCAGGCGACTCTGGGTACCAAGCTGCTCCGCGAGAGCTTTTGGTAAGTCAGAGATTCTTCCATTCATAAGATTGCCGTTTTAATTGGATTATGAACCAGAGAAAATAGAAAGTAATAATATTTATCAAATGCTATTTAACCAACAACCCAAACCATGTCATAGTCAATGGCAATTGGATTTTTAATCGAAAATAAACATATTCAACTTAATGGCTATTTTCAGAAAATTAAACCTCAATTATTCTAGACACAAATAAACCCCATCCATTAGCCAATATTTCTTCATAGCTAGGGTCTTCTGAATTCCCATCTAGATCAATAAACATGCGATTTTTTTCAGCAACTTCTTCAATTGAATTCCACGCAGCAAAGCATTCACTACAATACAAATAAAGTTTTCCCGTATCTGTATTTTTCGAGATAATTAATTTATCTTGCCTGCAATTTGGACATTCAATGGTTTCGAATATTTTCATAATTCACTCCGGATATGCCGTTATTAATTCATTTGTTCCTGGTCGAACCGATATTCTAATACTGTTTAACGGCGCCCCTTTTCCTAAGGAACCACCTTCGTGACCAACAACTCTTCCCATTGGAACGGACAATTGCCCATTTGCATCAGGCTTTAGCCCAGACTTATCAGCCAACTGCCATGCTTCGTCTGCCAATTTAACACCATCCTCATTAAATACGCCATGCTTTTCTTTTGTTAAATCATTTTTGTTGTGACGTCGAACATGGTCCTCTCTTTTCTCCCCTTTGTATTTTCCCTTTTTTGGAACTACCGCATTCCAATCTAATTGTGTTGTTTGTTTTTTTATAACAACGCCAAATTCATAGCGCGGGCGGGAAACTCCTTTCGTTGACACCGACGGCACATTTGGAACAGGCCTCGTCCTAATCACCCCGCCACGTGCAGCAGGCACGCCAGCAACGCCCGCCAAATCCAACCCCACCTGCCCCATGCTCTCCACAACAGGCTCGGGCGCACCAGCCATCCTGGCCAGCGCAGCAGGTGCACCAAACACAGGCCCTAAAAACAGGATGCCCAAATTGTTGGCCGCTGCGCGTCGCCGCTCATCCTCCGCAGGGTCCCACGCCCTCATCTCGGGCTGCCTGGGTTTGGCCCAGTCAGGCTCATGCCCAGGCGCCCAGCAGGTGTACAGCCTGGCTTGGGTCACATTGGGCAAAAGGCTGACCGCCAGGGACTCTCTGGCCCAGGGCATGGGCTTGCCCGAGTTAGGGTTGAGTCCATAGGGATTCAGTACATCACTTTTACCGGTTTCATCAGCCATGCCAAGCCCTCACCGCTTGCAGTTCATGAACACCCGGTCCAGATGCCGCGAGACGGGACGCCCTTCTGCAAACACCGTGGGGCTGCCTTCCTTCACCCAGACATGTCCCGCGCCTTCGGAAACACTGGAGCTCACACCGCTGCCAGCATCACCCTCCACGCCTTGGACGATGCTGTCCAGCATCAGTACCGGCACCCCTCTGGCAAAGACTGTCTTGGCATAGAGGGCAAGTTCGTGGTCGAGCGTGCGGCTGATGTCAAAGGGAATGACGTCATCTCCTACCTCGCACCAGTCGGGCTCGCTGTTGATGGCAACCCATTGGGACTCGCGATTGGCTATGTGTTTGTCAGCCATGGATGCCCTTTCATTTGCGCGGGGCCGTTTTGGCCGTGACGGTGTCCTGAACGGCCAGGTCAATCCGCACCTGCTGCGTCTGCATGGCCTGGTTCATGGTCAGGCGCCATGTCATGTAAAGGCGCCTCGCATCCAAATCCAACTCGACGGTGTCCAGATTCATGGGCTGGGGCGCGAAGGTGCCTTGCGAACCTTGTCCGCTGGCGGCGATGCGCCAACCGGGCAGGTCGCAGTGCAGCGGCTTGTCTGCGGTCAGGCCCAGCACCTGGATGGATTCATGGCCTGTCCAATAGGGCTCGAAGATCCAGTCGGGATGCGCAGCCTGCAGGAAGCGGGGGTTGAAGTCGGCGGGGTAGTCCGCAGTCTGGTTGCGCCGCAGGTCCTCTTTCCACTGCGCGTCGTAGGTTCCCGCATGACGTTTGCGGCTGTCCCAGGTACGGGCGATAGGTCCCAATGCGGGTATGGCAATGGATTTGTCTACAGCGGACAGGGGATTGGCAGCGAGCTCTATCCGGGCGGCGGGATAGTGCACCTCCTTGTCCATGCGGTGCACTGGAAGGTGGCCTCGGCCTACGGGGTTGAGGTCATGCCTGATCCAGCCATCTCCCTGCTGGTAGCTGCCGCCGTAGGCCAACTCATAGCGCAGCTCCACGTGTTCGCAAGGCTTGGGAGCACTAAGATGCCAGCCCTTGAGCAGGCTCCACTGCCAATGCCGCTCGCCATGCAGAAACATGGTTTGCTTGCGGGTTGCGCCATGGCTCTTGATGGTGACTTCTGCTGCCCAGCTACTGGCCCCAGCTGATGCGGGTCGTGCCGCTCCGCTGATCAGGAAGTCGGTGGCGATCTTGTGCAGCAGCACGTCGCCCGTTTTTTGCAAGGATGTGTATGCATCGCGGCTGAACTCACGGGGCTGGTCCGCCATGTGGATGGGCGGTACCTCACCTTGGGGAGCCGGCGCCAGGCACAGGCCTCGCTTGTCTTGCACGAGTTGGCAGGCTGCCTTGACGATGAGCACGTCATACATGCGCTTGCCCGGGCCCATTTTTTCGAAGGCGAACCATTCGAAGGGCGTGTAGTTATCCACCTGCTGCAGTTGCATGACGGCACTCAGTTCAGGTCAATCCGCTCGGAGCTGACCTGCACGTGCTCGCTTCCGTCGAGCGTGATCAGCTTGCCGTTGAGGTTGACCGTGCCATCGCTTTTCATTTCCAGCACGCTCTTACCGACCTTGAGCGTGATGCTGTCGGGCTGCATTGCGATGCTGGACTCGCTGCCTTGCGCCGCGCTGCCGGAATCAGAGGAGCCCACGATGTTCATTGCCATGCCTGGCGCTGCACCACCACCGCCACCGCCGCTGCCGCCTCCCCCAACGGTGAGCGTGTACTGGCTGCCGACCTTGGTGTCCTTGCTCTGGCCGATGGTGGCGCTCTGGCTCATGCCCACTGTGGTCACCATCATCATGCCCACATTGAGGTTGTAGGCCATGCCGATGTTGGTCATGCGAGCCACGCCGATGTTTTCCATCTTGCCTATGCCCACGTTGTACATATTCATCAGGCCGATGGTTTCGGTCTTTATTTTTCCGACACTGATCTTCCATTGGCTGCCAATGGAGTCGGTCTCAGTCACCCCAACGGTCTTGCTGCGGTTCTTGCCGATGGAGATGTTCTCGTCGATGCCAACGTCTTCGTTGCGGTTGTCGCCGATGCTGATCTTCTCGTTGTGGTCCACGCGTTCCGTGCGGTTGTTGTGCACGGTGATGTCCTCATTGCGGTCCACGGTCTCGGTGCGGTCGCGGTGGATCACGCTGGTCTCGTCCCGGTCCACCGTCTTGCGCCGGTCGTTGCCCACCCATTTGTCTTCGTCGTTCTCGACTTCGGTGAGCTGGTCCTTCTGTGCATGCAGCCAAAGCTGCTCTTGCCCGGCCTTGTCCTCGAAGCGGATGGCGTTGGCGTCGCCCGGGCCGTTCTTCATGCCCGCGCCTGCGGCGCCGCCCTTGCTCGATCTTGTCTTGATGCCCGATTGCGTGGCGTTGGCCGGCAGCGCCCAGGGCGGCATGTTGGCCGCGTTGTAGACGCAGCCCGTGACCAGGGGGTAGTCCGGGTCGCCGTTGAGGAAGTCCACCACCACCTCGTGCCCTATGCGCGGAATGGAGATGGCCCCGAACCCCGGGCCTGCCCAGTTCGTGGCCACGCGGATCCAGCAGCTGGAGTTCTCGTTCATGCCGCCCAGCCGGTCCCAGTGGAACTGCACCTTGATGCGGCCGTATTCGTCGGTCCAGATTTCTTCTCCGGCCGGGCCCACGACGACGGCGGTCTGCGGGCCCGTGGTGCGCGGCTTGGGCGTGGTGCGCGCGGGCGTGTAGGCAAGACTCGTGGGCTGGGCCTGCAACTCGTAGCGCTGGAAGGAGCCGTCTTCCGCGGCGCTGCCCTTGGCACCAGGGGCCACGGCACTGACGCGGGGATTCTCCTTCAAGTGGTAGCTCAGGCCCGTGATCAGGTACGGCTGGTTCTGGTCGCCGCGCGGGTAGTTGTAGAGGCTGAAGGTATAGCCCGTGGCCAGCGCCCGGTGGCAGGACTGGCCCCGCACCCGGCTTTGGCCCGTGAGGCTTTCCTTCAGGCGCACGCGGATGTAGTCCTCGCCGTCGCTCAGCTGGGTGTAGCCGCCCGGCCATTCGTAGATTTCGTGGCCGTCATGGGCGTGGCCCGGTGGGTCGCGCCGCAGGTGGGTGAGGTCGGCCCGGGGTTTCTTGAAGTCGTAGTCGTCGCTGTAATGGCGGCCCGATTTGATTTCCTGCTCCAGATGCCAGGCGTGGATGTTTTCCTGATCGCCTGCGGCGGCTTTTTCCGGGGGGTAAAAGGGAATGGAGGCACCCCCGGGCAATACGCTGTGCGAGGCAATGATGTCGTCGCACACCACCAGGGTGTGCTGGCCCGAGGCATGCTCGAAGAAGTAGTAAATGCCTTCGTGCTCCATCAATCGCGAGACAAAGTCGCAATCGCTTTCGTTGTATTGAACGCAGTAGTCCCAGCTGCGATAGGCGCGCGTGAGTTTCTTTTGCAGGGGATGGCCATAGGCGCCCAATACCTGCTCGATGATGTCGGGCACGGTCTGGTTCTGGAAGATGCGAAAGTCGCTCTTGCGCGTGGCCAGCCACAGCCAGGGGCTCAGGCGGGCCTTGTAGGCGTAGTGGCGGTGGTCCTGGCCCTGCATGCCAAAGCGGGTGACGATGCCGTCAATGAAGCGCCTGCCGCCGCCCTGGGTTTCTATTTCTATGGTGGCGTTTTTGCCCAATAGGGCCTTGGGATCGATGCTCTCGCTTTCGCTGAGCATTTCCACATCGAGGCTGAAGAGCTGGCTGATGTTTTCCTGGCCGCGCAATTCACGGAAATGCAGCTGCTCGCCCAATGGCGTGTGTATGGTGACTCGGCGTGTCATAGTGCGCGCCGCCCTGGGGGCGGCCTCCCTGCTCTTGGTGAGCGGGGATCATAGACAAGCCGATGGCCATAGGGCAATCAAATGCAGGGCCGGATACATCCTGTAAATGTAAGCAATTGCCCATCTTGGATACATTCCTGCATTTGAATGGCATGCCACCCATTGATCTTCAATGCCATTCAACCCTCCATCGCGCCTTGAATTTCGCCTTGAACCGCGAATGCATTGCGCGTGCTCACACTCCCAAATACCGTTCCCACAGCGCTCTGTCCCCATCCAGCGCGGCCGAGTCTCCGCTCCACACGACCTTGCCGCGCTCCAGGATGAGGTGGCGGTCGGCCAGGCCCAGCAGGCGCTCCACGTATTTGTCGATGACCAGGATGGTCTGGCCGGCGGCGCGCAGCTGGGCCAGGCAGGACCAGATCTCTTCGCGGATGCGGGGGGCCAGGCCCTCGGTGGCTTCGTCCAGGATGAGCAGGCGCGGGTTGGTGACCAGGGCACGGCCTATGGCCAGCATTTGCTGCTCGCCGCCCGACAGCTGGTTGCCCATGTTGGAGGCGCGCTCGCCCAGGCGGGGGAACAGCGCGAACACGCGCTCGGGCGTCCAGGGCTCTGCCGCGCCGGGGCTGCCCGAATTGCGCTGGGCCACAAAGGCCGTCAGGTGCTCGCGTACCGTGAGATTGGGAAAGCACTGGCGGCCTTCGGGCACGATGGCCACGCCGGCGCGGGCGATGCGGTCGGTGGCCCAGCCGGCAATGTCCTGCCCGGCAAACACCATGCGGCCGGCGCGCAGCGGAAGTTGACCCAGCAGCGTGCGCAGGAGCGTGGTCTTGCCCATGCCGTTGCGGCCCAGCAGGGTGACGACCTGGCCTGCCTCGATGCGGAGGTCCACGCCGAACAGCACCTGGCTGGGTCCGTAGCCGCTTTGCACGGCCTGCATTTCGAGCATCACGCGCCCTCCTTCACTTCTTCGTCTCCCAGGTAGGCCTGGCGCACATCGGCGTTGCCACGTATCTCGTCGGGCGTGCCGGTGGCGATGATGCGGCCGTAGACCAGCACGGAGATGCGGTCGGCCAGGCGGAACACGGCCTGCATGTCGTGCTCCACCAGCAGCATGGCGGCACGGCCGCGCAGGGACTCGATCAGCTCGGTCAGGCGCAGTGTTTCATCAGGCCCCATGCCGGCCATGGGTTCGTCCAGCAGCAGCACGCCGGGGCGCGCGGCCAGGGCCAGCGCAAACTCCAGCTTGCGCTGCTCGCCATGCGGCAGCGTGCCTGCGGGGCGTTGCAGCAGGCTGGCGTCAATGGCGCATTCGCGCGCCAGCTCGCGGGCCTGCTCGTAGAGCGCGGTCTCGGCCGCGCGCGGGCGCCAGAAGCTGAAGCTGCTGCCCGCATGCGCCTGCACGGCCAGCACCAGGTTGTCCAGCACGCTGGACTGCTTGAAGATGTTGGTGATCTGGAAAGACCGCGACAGCCCCGCCGCCACGCGCTGGTGGGCGTTGAGCGCGCTCACGTCGCGCCCCGCCAGCACCAGCTTGCCCGCATCGGCCGCCAGCGTGCCGGACAGCAGATGAATGAGCGTGGACTTGCCCGCGCCATTGGGGCCGATCAGCGCATGGATCTCGCCAGGCGCCAGCGACAACGAGACATGGTCGGTGGCCAGCAGCGCGCCAAAGCGGCGCACCAGGCCCTTGGCTTCCAGGGCCGGAGTGGGAATGGAGATAGGTGTGGCCGCGCCGCTCATGCCTGCCTCCCGCGTGCGGGCCACAGGCCCATCAGGCCGCGCGGCGCACCGAACACCACGCACAGCAGCAGCAGGCCCAGCGGCAGGTGCCAGTACTCGGTCCACATGCGAAGCACTTCCTCCAGCGTCAGCATGACGACGGCGCCGGCCACGCCGCCCCAGCGCAGGCCCACGCCCCCCACCAGCACCATGATCAGCAGGTTGGCCGACTGGGTCCAGTGCATGAGGCTGGGGGAGATGAACAGGTTGTGGTTGGCCAGCAGCGCGCCCGCCAGCCCGGCCACGGAGCCGCTGAGAACGAAGGCTGCCAGCTTGATGCGGTAGACCGGGTAGCCCAGCGACTCCATGCGCGACTCGTTCTCGCGCACGCCCTGCAGCGCCTTGCCGAAGCGCGAATCCACCAGCCGCCCGAACACGGCCATCAGCACCGTGAACAGCGCCAGCACCACGTAGTAGAAGGACACATCGTGGCCCAGGTCCAGCCCGGGCAGCACGGAATGGCCGGGCAGGTTGAGCCCGTCCTCGCCGCCGTACTGGCGCAGCGAGATGAAGATGTAGAACAGCATTTGCGCAAAGGCCAGCGTGATCATGATGAAGTACACGCCGCGCGTGCGCAGCGACACGGCGCCCGTGGCGGTGGCCAGCAGCCCGGCCAGCAGCGCGGCGGCCGGCCAGGCCACCAGAGCCGAGGTCACGCCGTTCATCGCCAGGATGCCCACCGCATAGGCCCCCGCACCGAAGAAGGCCGCGTGCCCCAGGGCCACCATGCCGCCATAGCCCAGGATGAGGTTCAGGCTGGTGGCGGCCAGCGCGTAGATCAGCACGCGGCGCACGAAGGAGATGTAGAAGTCCAGCCCCAGCGCCGGAGCCACCAGCGGGAACACCGCCAGCGCCAGCAGCGCGAGCGCGGTCCAGAAGAACCGGGCCTGTAATGTGCTGTGTTCCATGCTCAGCCTCGCGCGGGGAAAAGGCCGGAAGGCCGGTACACCAGCACCACCGCCATCAGCACATAGATGGAAATCGCCGCCAGCGTGGGCCCCACGCTGGACGCCACGGCCGGGGAGAACACCTGGCGCAGCAGCATGGGCAGAAAGGCCCGCCCCGCCGTATCCACCATGCCCACCAGCAAGGCGCCCACCAGGGCCCCACGTATGGAGCCTATGCCGCCGATGACGATGCACACCAGCACCAGGATGAGGATCTCTTCCCCCATGCCGACCTGCACCGAAGTGATGGGCCCCAGCAGCGCGCCCGCCACCGCCGCCAGCATGGCGCCCAGCGTGAACACGCCCAGGAACAGCAGCGGCACGCGCACGCCCATCAGCGTGGCCATCTGGCGGTTGGAGGCCCCTGCCCGCACCAGCACGCCGGCGCGCGTGCGCGTCACGAACCAGTACAGGCCCAACGCGGCGGCCAGGCCGAAGACGATGATCATCAGCCGGTAGGCCGGGTACATCAGATCGGGCAGCAACTGCACCGGGCCGGACAGCGCGGCCGGCATGTTGAGCATCACCGGCGCCGGGCCCCAGACCATCTTGACCAGGTCATTGGCAATGAGGATGACGGCATAGCTGCCCAGCACCTGGGCCAGATGGTCGCGCACGGCAAGGCGGCGTATCAGCACCAGCTCCAGCACCACACCCGCCACGCCCGTGGCCACGGCTGCCACCAGCACGGCCGCGGTGAACGAGCCCGTGCGCTGCATGGTCTCGGCCGCCACATAGGCGCCCGCCATGTACAGCGAGCCATGGGCCAGGTTCATGATGTCCATGATGCCGAACACCAGGGTCAGCCCGGCCGCGATCAGAAACAGCATCAGCCCGAACTGCAGGCCATTCAGCAATTGCTCCAAGAGCAGCGTCCACGTCATCCACACGCCCCCTGCCGCAGGCGCAGTGGCCCGCGCGCGGTCAACAAATCATCCGGCTTTGAAAATCAAGATCAAGGCACGCCGCGCCCGACGGGGGCGCGGCGGCGGGGTCACATCTTGCAGTCGTTGACGTAGACGTCCTGGTACTTGTCGAACACCTTGCCCACCAGCTTGTTGGTGATGCGGCCGCTGCCGTCCTTCTCGATCACGCGCTGGTAATAGGCCTGGATGGGATAGTGGTTCTTGCCGTACGTGAAGGGGCCGCGCACCGAGGCGTAGTCGGCCTTCTCCAGCGCCTTGACAATGGCCTGGCGGTCCGAGGCCTTGCCGCCGGATTGCTTGACCGCCGCATCCATGGCCATGATCACGTCATAGGCCTGGGCCGCGTAGACCGAGGGGTTGCGGCCCTTGTACTCCTTGCGGAAGGCCTCGACGAAGGCCTTGTTCTGCGGCACGTCCAGGTCATGCGCCCACTGCGCGGTATTGACCATGCCCAGCATGGGCTCGCCCACGGCCTGGATCACGTCCTCGTCGGCCGAGAAGCCCGGGCCGATCAGCTTGACGCTTTGCGACAGCCCCGTGGACACGAACTGCTTGACGAAGTTGATGCCCATGCCGCCCGGCAGGAAGATGTAGACCGCATCGGGCTTGGCCGCGCGGATCTGGGCCAGCTCGGCCGCGTAGTCGATCTGGCCCAGCTTGGTGTAGACCTCCTCGCCGGGCGCGGTCTTGTAGCCGCGCTTGAAGCCGACCAGCGCATCCTTGCCCGCCGGATAGTCGGGCGCCATGATGAACATCTTCTTGAAGCCACGGTCGGCGGCCAGCTTGCCGGCTGCCTCGTGGAAGGCATCGTTCTGGTAGGACGTGCCGAACCAGAACGCATTGCACTGCGCGCCCGCGAACTGGCTGGGGCCGGGGTTGTTGGACAGGTAGGGCACCTTGGCACCGAACAGCGCCGGGCCCACGGCCAGGGCCACGTTGGAGCCAATGGGGCCGGTGAAGAAATCCACCTTGTCGCGCTGTATGTAGCGCGTGACCAGCTGGCGCGCCTGGTCGGGGTTGCCGCCCATGTCGGTCTGCAGGAACTCGGCCGGCTGGCCGCCCAGCTTGCCGCCCAGCTGCTTGATGGCGAGGTTGAAGCCGTCACGCGCCTCGGCGCCCAGCGCGGCAAACGGCCCGGAAATATCGTTGGCGATACCGACCTTGATGGTGTCCGCCTGCGCGAGCGCGGGAACAAAGGCAGGGGCCAGGGCCGCTGCGGCCAGGAAGGGGGTGAGGAAACGCATGCTGCTGTGCTCCTTGCGCGGGCCGCGCGGATGGCAATCGGTGGTGAGGCAGTCTTCCGTCACGCTGGACGGGAAACTCTGTAAGGGCTGGAACGGTTGGCGCGGGCCTTAGTTTAGGTTTAAAGTATTTTGCAGAACAAGTCTGGGACTTGTACCAATACCTGCCATACAAACCATTTCGCGCCATCTCCGTTCCAATGCCCGCACTCTACCGTCACTACGACCGCGCCGGACTCGATGTCCAGTACAACGCCCGCGCGACGGTACCCGACATCACCCCCATCATCAAGGCCTATGCCGACGACAGCCGGGCCGCGCGCCAGAGCCTGCCCTGCGCGCTGAACGTGGCCTATGGCGAGCATGCCGACGAGCTGCTGGACATTTTCCCGGCAGCAACCGGGGCGGCAGGCGCCCCTGTTCTCTTCTTCATCCACGGCGGCTACTGGCGGCTGCTGTCCAAGGACGACTCCAGCAGCATGGCTCCCACCTTCACGCGCGCCGGCGCCGTGGTGGTGGCCCTGAACTACTCGCTGGCGCCCGCCGCCACGCTGGATCGCATCGTGGACCAGACACGCCGCGCCCTGGCCTGGGTGCATGCCCACATCGCCCGCTACGGCGGCGACCCGGGCCGCATCCATGTCTGCGGCAGCTCGGCCGGCGGCCACCTGGCGGGCATGCTGCTGGCCGACGGCTGGCATGCGGACTACGGCGTGCCCGAGGACGTGGTGCGCGGCGCCGCACCGCTGTCGGGCCTGTTCGACCTGCGCCCGCTGGTGCACACCCACATCAACGAATGGATGCGCCTGAGCGAGCAGGACGCCATTCGCACCAGCCCCGCCCTCCTGCCGCACGGCGCGGCCTGCCCGCTCATCGTCAGCTACGGCGAGAGCGAGACCGATGAATTCAAGCGCCAGAGCGACGACTACCTGGCCGCCTGGAACCAGCGCCGTGGCCCCGGTCCATCGTCAGGCCAGTACGTGGCCATGCCCGGCACCAACCATTTCGACATCGTGCTCACCCTGAACGACCCGGCCAGCCCGCTGACGCGCGCCATCCTCGCGCAGATGGGCTTGAGCGCCCCCACACCGCAGAACCAGCCATGACCCACGCTCCCGACCTGGAGTCGCGCGCCGCGCCCGACGACCACCATGCGCTGCGCCTGTGGCTGCGCATGCTCACCTGCTGCAACCTCATCGAAGGCGAGATCCGCAACCGCCTGCGCAGCGAATTCGACACCACCCTGCCCCGCTTCGACCTCATGGCCCAGCTGCAGCGCGCGCCCGAGGGCATGAAGATGGGCGAGCTGTCGCGCCACATGATGGTGACCAACGGCAACATCACCGGCATCACCGACCAGTTGGAGAAAGAGGGCCTGGTGGTGCGCACCAAGGTGGAGTCCGACCGGCGCAGTTCCGTGCTGCACCTCACCCCGCTGGGCCGCAAGACCTTTGCGCGCATGGCCAAGGCGCATGAATCCTGGGTCATGGGCATGTTCGGCGACATGCCGCAGGCCAGCCGCAACGACCTGTACCAGGCGCTGGGCGACCTCAAGCAGCAGGTGGTGGCCCACCGCTCGCCCACGGACTGAGCGCGCGCAGACCCAACCCAGTTCAGCCCTGCACGCAGTTGCGACCTGCGGCCTTGGCGCGGTACAGCGCACGGTCGGCCGCTTCCACCAGCGCCACGGCGGCACCTTGGGTGGAGCCTGGTGTCGCGCCTTGGGTCGCGCTTTGTGTAGCGCCTTGGGTCACGCCAGCCTCATCGCCCTGCGTCGTGGCCACGCCAATGCTGGCCGTCACATGGCCAAAGCGGCTGATGCGGTGCTCCAGAGCCAGGCCCTCGATGCGCGCGCGCAGCCGCTCGGCCACCTGCTGCGCGCCGGCCTTGTCGGTATTGGGCAGCACCACGGCCAGCTCCTCCCCGCCATAGCGCGCTGCCATGTCGCCGGGCCGCTGCACCGCCTGGGCCAGCGCGCTGCACACGGCCTGCAGGCAGGCATCGCCCGCCACATGGCCGTAGGCATCGTTGTAGCCCTTGAAGTAGTCCAGGTCGATCAGCAGCAGCGACAGCGGCGTGCCCTCGCGCGCAGCGCGACGGGCCTCGCGCTCCAGCACCTCGTCAAAGCGGCGGCGGTTGGCCAGGCCCGTCAACTGGTCCTGGGCGGCCAGCACTTCCAGCCGGCGATTGGCGTCCAGCAATTCCTCGCGCGCGCTGACCAGGGAGCATTCGGCGCGCGAACGCAGCCGCATCGCGGCCGTCAGGCGCCAGCCGATCAACGCAATCGCCAGAAACAGCCCCAGCACCACGGCCAGCGTCAGCAGCGCCTGGCGCCGCCAGGAGCTCAACGCCTCATCGCGGCCCAGGGCCACCGTGGTCACCAGCGGATAGCGCTCGCTGCGCAGGAAGGCATAGATTCTTTCCGTGCCATCCAGGGCCGAGCGGAACGACGCCGTGCCCGACATCGCCCCCACGTAGTGGCGCAGGAAATTGGGCGACTGCGAGAAGTCCCGCCCCAGGTCCTGCTCGCGGAACGGGTGGCGCACCAGCAACTGCCCGCCCGGCGTGCTCAGCGCAATGGCCCCCTTCTCGCCGATATCGATCTTGCCGAACAGCCGCAGGAAATTCTCCACACCCAGCGCCACCACCACCGCGCCTGCAAACTGGCCCTCGGCGTCCGTATAGCGCCGGCTGATGGTGATCACCCATTCGCCCGTGGAGCGGCTGCGGATCGGCGGCCCGATGTAGATGCCTGACGATGCGTCGTCACGGTGGTGCGTGAAGTAGTCCCGGCCGGAGCTTTCCGATCCTTCGGGGAACGCCCCCTTGGACGACATCAGCCAATGGCCCTGCGCATCCACGATCAGCAGCTCGTTGAGCTGGTTCAGCAGATGCTCTTGCCGGTTGACCAGATACAGCACCCGCTCCAGGAGCACGGGGCTGGTGCCATCCACCTCCAGCCGCTCGGCAATGCCCAGCAGCAGCATGGAGCTTTGGGTGATCACGCCCTCGGCATAGGTGTTCAGTGTCTGGGCCAGGTTGCGGTTGCTGGTATCGACCTCGGCCAGCGTGCGCTGGCGCGCCGCCACCAATTGCCAGACCGTGGCCGCAGAAACCGACACGAACACCACCGCCAGCAACCAGGCCACCAGGCGGGCATCACGCTTCACGGGCCGGCCTCTGCCCCCGCACCAGGCCTTTGTCCACCAATCCCTCTCCATCACATGCACCTGCGCCATCTCGGCAGTCCTGCTGCCGTCCGATCTTGGGTTTTCTGCGTCCGGCTCAGCACCTGGGCAGCGTCTTTGCGCGGGCATTTCCGGCCTTGACCCAAGTCAAGCCGGAAAAACCCGCGAACCCGGTATTGTCCCCGGCTTCGGAAAAATCGGCCGGACGGGCTGGGATTGGGGGGTGCTGCCGGCTGGGTAGGCAACGTATTTGCGATAACATTTCGCCGTCCCTCAGCGGACACGGGCTTGGCGGCCCGGACACAGGCGCAGCAGCCGCCCCCTCTTGATGGTGTGCGGCTTTCAGTTTTCCCAGTGCTGCGCTGGACATGGCTTCATTTCAATGCAGCCATGCGAAACATCCATACACAGGAGCCGCCATTGACCGACACCACCCTCCCCCGCACAGCGCATGCTGGCGCGCCAGTTCTCATTCCTGTCTCAAGACACCAGCAGGCCGTGCTGACTCATCGCTGAAAGGGACAGGCATGTACTACCCGATTGCCGAGGAAGAGCTGCAAGTGGTTCAGGATTGCATGCAGCAGATATCGCTGCTTGTGGACTTGGGCTGCGGGATTTCTGCCGTGCAGACCACGCTCGGGACTGAAGCGTTGCTGAGCTTCCTGATTGCACAGCGGGAGGCGCTGCAGGGGGCTGTTGAGGCGGTGCAGGCCCGGGAGGTAATGAGGGGACCTGCGGGTTAGGCAGGGCCGCTTGAAGGGGCGAAGCGCGTTCAGCCAAGTGCATACATTCGCACGCCGACTGATGCGCCTGAAACCCCTCAATCCTTGAGCAAGCGCGCCTTCACCGTTCGCCCCTTGATCTTCCCGCTATTGAGCCGGGCAACCACGTCATGGGCAATCTTGCGGTCCACGGCCACATAGGTTGCGAACTCGTTGATGTCGATCTTGCCCACTTGCTCGCGGGTGTAGCCCAGGTCTGCGGTGAGCGCGCCCAGCACGTCGCCCGGGCGGATCTTGTCCTTGCGGCTGGCATTGATGTGGATGGTGGCCTTGGATGGCAGGAGCCGGCCGCCGGGAGCCGGCGTCAGTTCGTCCAGCGGGTACCAGACGGATGGGCTGCCCTGCATCTGTTCGATGTTTCCGACCGCGCCCATTTCGTCCATCGTCGCGAGACTCAGGGCCAGCCCTTTCTGGCCGGCGCGGCCTGTGCGGCCGATGCGGTGCACATGCACTTCAGGGTCGGGCGTGATGTCCACGTTGATGACGGCGCCCAGATTGGTCACATCGAGCCCGCGAGCCGCCACATCGGTGGCGACCAGCACGGAGCAACTGCCGTTCACGAAGCGCACCAGCACCTGGTCACGATCACGCTGCTCCAGATCGCCGTGCAACTCCAGCGCGCTGTAGCCCTGGGCCTGCAGCAGCTCGGCAAGGGCCCGGCAGCGCGCCTTGGTATTGCAGAAGGCCAGCGTGCTCTCGGGCCGGAAATGCTCCAGCAGGCGAGCCACCGATGGCAAGCGTTCTTCCTTGTCCACCTCGTACCAGCGCTGCTCGATCTGCTCGCCGCTGTGCTGTGCGGCGACCTTGACCGTGACCGGGTCACGCATGAAGCGCGCGGCCAGCTTGGCGATGCCTTCGGGGTAGGTGGCGGAGAACAGCAAGGTCTGGCGCTGCGGGGGGCACTGCTTGGCGACTTTGGCGATGTCATCGACGAAACCCATGTCGAGCATGCGATCCGCTTCGTCGAGCACCAAGGTATTCAGTGAATCAAGGTTCAGATTGCCCCGGTCCAGGTGATCGATCACACGGCCGGGCGTGCCCACGATCACGTGCGCGCCGTTCTCCAGGCTCGCGTTCTGGCCGCGCAGCGGAACGCCGCCGGACAGGGTCACCACCTTGACGTTGTCTTCCGCACGCGCCAGGCGGCGAATCTCGGTCGTCACCTGATCGGCCAGCTCGCGGGTGGGGCAGAGCACCAGGCCTTGCACCGAGAAATTGCGCGTATCCAGCTTCGCCAGCAGCGCCAGTGCAAAGGCTGCGGTCTTGCCGCTGCCGGTCTTCGCCTGAGCGATCACATCCTTGCCTTCAAGCGCAGGGGGCAGGCTGGCGAGCTGGATCGCCGTCATTTCAAGGTAGCCGAGCCGCTCAAGATTGGCGAGCGTTGCAGGCGAAAGCGCAAGTTTGTCGAAGGAATTGGGGGAAGCCGAGGGAGGAGTCATGGGGGGGCATTTTAAAGTTGGCGATTCCAAGACCGAAGCGCACACGCTGGTCACTGAAAAAGAACAGGAGGCATGCTGGCCAATTGCCAGCATGTGCGAGAGGACGGCCAGCGGGAGGTTGAAGCCATGGATGGCAAAAGACGCGTCAACCGGCGACGGCCCCGGGCGAGACCCATGCGTCTTGGCCCAACGCCGTGTTTCTGCATGCCGCCCCTGCAACGCCTAACATCTTGACACGCTTTAGGACTGCAAAGTGTCCGCTCACATCCGAAAACCTTGGAACACTCTGCGCCACGCGCCGAAGAGCGGGGCAGTCCGTCACCCCGCCCCGGCCGCCGCCTGAAAGCCCGCAATGCACCCCACATCACAGGCTGCAGCCTCCACGCTGCAGCCGCCCGACCGCGCGCCCGCGAACTCCTTGCCTGCCTGCGCAGAGCCCGGCCACCTCGGCCACGAAGCCAGGAGTTCCTTGATGCCCCCCACCATGGCCGCCTCCCTGGCGGCCGCGCTGCTGGTGGCCTGCGGGGGCGGTGGGGGCGATACGGCACCCGGTACCGGAAATGGAGGCAACGGCGGCACGGGCACCGGCCCTGGTGGCGGAACCGGTACCGGTACGGGCACCACGGCCACCCCCGCCAGCGACGAGGAAGCCGCGCGTTTCCTGCTGCAGGCGCAGTTCTCGGCCACCGACGAGGAGATCGCAGCGCTGCGCGCCAAGGGCTACGGTCCCTGGCTGGCCGAGCAGTTCGCGCTGCCCGTGGACACCACGGGCACGGCCTGGCTGATGCAGCGCGGCTATGGCGTGGCAGAGGCTGGCACGCGCTACGACAACGTTTCGTATCCCTCCGACTTCATGCTCTGGAGCCAGCTTTTCACGGAACGCGACGCCGTGCGCAAGCGTGTGGCATTGGCGCTGTCGGAGATCATGGTGGTCTCCACCACCGGGCTGGAGCAGCCCTGGAGCATCTTCCTGGCCTCCGGCTACTGGGATCTGCTGAACCAGCACGCCTTCGGCAACTTCCGCACGCTGCTGGAGGCCGTCACGCTCAGCCCGGCCATGGGCATCTACCTGAGCACGCGCGGCAACCAGAAGGAAGACGCCCGCAGCGGCCGCCAGCCCGACGAGAACTACGCCCGCGAGGTGATGCAGCTGTTCACCATCGGCCTCTACCGCCTCAACCCCGACGGCACCGAGCAGCGCGACGGCAGCGGCAACCGCATCGACACCTATTCGGCAGCCGATGTGAGCAATCTGGCGCGCGTCTTCACCGGCTACGACTACGACACCAGCAAGAACCAGCCCACCAACCTGAGCGGCAGCACGGTGACGGGGCTGCAGCAGGCGCTGCTGCCCATGGCCTTCAACGCAGCGCGCCATTCCACGCTGGCCGCCACTTTCCTGGGCACCACCGTGGCTGCGGGCACGTCGGGGCCAGCGGCGCTGAAGGCGGCGCTGGACACGCTGTTCAACCACCCCAACGTCGGGCCCTTCATCGGGCGCCAGCTGATCCAGCGCCTGGTCACCAGCAACCCCAGCCCCGCCTATGTGGGGCGCGTGGCCGCCGCCTTCGCCGACAACGGCAGCGGCACGCGGGGCGACCTGCGCGCCGTGATCGCCACCGTGCTGCTGGACCCGGAGGCGCGCGGCGCGGCAGGGCTTGCCAGCCCCCAGTACGGCCGCCTGCGCGAGCCCATGGTGCGCTTCGTGCAGTGGGGCCGCACCTTCGGGCTGCGGTCGGCACGCGGCACCTGGAAGATCGACAACCTGAGCGACCCGGCCACCCGCCTGGGCCAGAGCCCGCTGCGCTCGGGCTCGGTGTTCAACTTCTTCCGCCCGGGCTACGTGCCGCCCTCCACGCCCCTGGCCACGACGGGCCAGGTGGCGCCGGAGTTCCAGATCGTCACCGAGACCAGCGTGAGCGGCTACCTGAACTTCATGCAGAACGTGATCCGCTTCGGCTACTACGTGAACGCGCCTGACCTGCCCCAGGGCGGCAGCAGCGCAGCCAACGGCTTCGACATCACCTGCAGCTACGCCAACCTGCTGCCCCTGGTGGCCGACGCCGCCGCGCTGGTGCGCAAGGTGGCGCTGCTGCTGTCGGCAGGGCAGGTATCGGCCGCCACGCAGGCGCGCATCGTGGCAGCGCTCAATGCCACGCCGGTGACAGCCACCAGCAACGCCGCCACCCAGCTCAACCGCGTGGCAGCCGCCGTGCTGCTGGTGATGGCCAGTCCCGAATATCTGGTGCAGAAGTGACCGAACAAGCGACCGAACAGGTGACCGAACGTCTGCAAAGCAAAGCGATATCGCCATGAATTTCATCGACCCCGCCCACCACACGCGCCGCGCATTCCTGCGCCGCAGCACGCAACTGGCCGCCGCCGGCACCGCCCTGCCCTTCGCCCTGAATCTTGCCGCGCTGGGCGAGGCCGCCGCCTTCGAGGCGAACGACTACAAGGCGCTGGTCTGCGTCTTCCTCTACGGCGGCTGCGATTACGCCAACACCGTCGTGCCCTACGACAGCACCCGCTACGGGCAGTACTCCACCATCCGCGGCGGCAACAGCGACGGCACGGCCGGTGGCATTGCCCTGGCCCGCGCCGCGCTGGGCAATACGCTGCTGCAGCCCCGCACGGCGCTGGCCGGTGGCATGCAGTACGCGCTGCACCCGTCCATGACAGGCCTGGCCGGCCTCTTCAACGCGGGCCGCGCGGCGGTGCAGCTGAACGTCGGCCCGCTGCTGGTGCCGCTCACGCGGGCCCAATATGCCACCGGCGACCGGCGCAGCTACCCGCTGCCGCCCAAGCTTTTCTCGCACAACGACCAGCAGTCGGTCTGGCAGTCGCAGGGCGCCGAAGGCTCCACCGTGGGCTGGGGCGGCAACCTGGGCGACCTGGCGCTGTCGTCCAACGCCACGTCGCTCTTCACCTGCATCTCGGCCACGGGCAACGCCGTGTTTCTCTCGGGCGACCAGGCGCTGCAGTACCAGATCAGCCCGGGCGGCGCCGTGCCCATCAACGCCGTCAAGGGCGCCAACGTCTATGGTTCGACCGCCGTGCGCGGCCTGCTGAGCGAGCTGGTGCAGACGGCCGGCAGCCACGCGATGGAGGCCGAGTACGCCCGCGTCACGCAGCGCTCCATCAGTGCCGAGGGGCAGATCTCTTCGGCCCTCTCCAGCGGCAGCCTGTCCACCGCCTTCCCTGCCAGCAACCCGCTGGCCGACCAGCTCAAGGTGGTGGCCCGGCTCATCGCCGGACGCAACGCGCTGGGCACGCGCCGGCAGGTGTTCTTCGTCTCGCTGGGCGGGTTCGACCTGCACGACAACCTGATCGCCAACCAGCCGCAGCTGCTCGACAAGGTGAGCAGTGCCATGACGGCCTTCTACAACGCCACGGCCGAACTCGGCGTGGCCGACAAGGTCACGGCCTTCACCGCGTCGGACTTCGGCCGCACGCTGACTTCCAACGGCGACGGCTCGGACCATGGCTGGGGCAGCCACCACTTCGTGGTGGGCGGCGCGGTGCGTGGCGCGTCCTTCTATGGCGCGCCACCGCCCATCAGCGTGGGCAACGGCAGCGGCAGCGAAGACCAGTGGCATGTCGGCCAGGGGCGCCTGTTGCCCAGCACCGCCGTGGACCAGTACGCCGCCACCCTGGCGCGCTGGTTCGGCGTGGCGAATACCGAGCTGGCGGGGGTGCTGCCGCACATCGGCAACTTCGGCGGCTCGGCGTATCCCATCGATCTGGGGTTCATGGGCTGAAGCCTTGCTTTTGCGATGGCGGGCTTTGTGGTCAAGGCACGAATGATCAGCCGGGGCCGTCGCTCGCTGCGGCGAGAAGCGGCACCAGGACATCACCAATCGGTGTCGGAACTCCGCGCGCCCGGCCGCGGCGCGCGATGACACCGTTGCGGATATCCCATTCGAGCGGCCGGCCTGCTTCGCGATCCGCCAGTATGGACGTGCCCAGGTCGGCCGGAAATGCCTGGAACTTGTCGAGGATCGCCTGCGGGACCTCATCGCCCAGTTCAGCACCTTCGGCGCGTGCCACGGCCAGGCACTCCCTCAAATAGTCCAGAGTGAGCTTCGAAATGTCGTGCCGGCCGAACATGCCTGAGCGGCGATGCGTGAGCGCCATGAGCCCGGCCGCTGCGTTCTGCAGCAGCTTTTGCCACGCCAGGGATTTGAAATTCGAAACCAAGTCTACCGAGCATCGGGTGCCTTGCAGTGCCTGCGCGACCACGAGGGCCGCAGCCTCGTCAGGCAGGCTGATCCGGGCGTCGCTACGCAAGAGCACCGACCCGTCGGGTTGCGCCTGTGCAGGGAACCACACGACTGCGGGTACGATTCGCCCCTGCGGGCACAGCGGGGTGACACTCTCCACCTGCTCAACCCCGTTTTGCAGGACACACACGACGGTTTGCGGACCGCTCAACGCCGCCAGCCAATGCGCAACCGCAGCAGTTTGAGTCGCCTTGACCGCGAGAAAAACGAGGTCCGCCGGACCTTCGACCTGGGCCGGATCCGTTCTGACCGGGCCGGGAACCACGATGCGAAGACCGCTGCCGTGCAGCGTCAGGCTGTCGCGCGGCGTACGACCGCACAGCAACGGCGTGCGACCGACTTCATGCAGCGCAGCAGCAACCGTTGTCCCGATTGCCCCGGGCCCCAGCACCGCAATGCGTGGATGGGTTGGTTGATTCACTGAAACGAGCTCCTTGATTTTGGTGCGCAGCGGCAACTCGGGCACCATTGAAAGCGGTGATTATGATGTTCTGCGCAGTGGAGGGGCAAGTCGGCGGGCCTTGCCTTTTGGAATGCAATATGAGTTGACATATATTGCAGTATTCCTCAACGACTGGCGCATATCCGGCTTTTTGATTCCGTGCCTTTGGGCAAATTGCTCCACTTCCGTCGTGTCAAAACGGGTTGTCTGGATAAAATCCAGGGCCTCGGCGCTGGTATTCAAAAACCTCGCAATGGGACGAATACCCAGAAGCCATTTCAGCAATCGCAGCGGAATATGATGCCCGGGCGCCTTCAGCCCAATAGGTTGTGCCACCTGCTTCAGGAGCTCCTGCAAGCCAGGGCTCTGGGCATCGAGGGCCAGCAGTTCCTGGCCCACCATGGAAGGATCAAAGGCGCATGCCGACACCAACTCGACCAGATAATCCACAGTGACCAGTGGCAACCAGTGCGCGGCAGTACCGGGTACTGCAGCCAGCTTTCCCTGCACCAGATTGCGTATCAGATCCACCAGCGGCTGGCCATCCGCCATATGCCCCGTGCGGCTATGTCCGCAAACCGTGGCGGGGTGTACAACAGCCATCTCTCCACCCTTGGCATTCATGAAGCCGAGGGTCGCGAAATGCGCCTCCAGTTTGCTCGCCTCGTAAGCACCGACTTGGCGATAGATGGCAGGCCAATCCGTCAGCTCCGGATGGCCGGGATCAATCCCGATGCGTTGCAGATGTTCATGGTTTTTCAGCATGTAGCCGCCAATCATCACCAACCGGCTCTCTTGCTCGGCCGCCAACTTCGCCACACGCCTTGCCCCTTCCACATTCACTGCACGTGCATGCTCCATCGAAAGGCCCCAGGCGAAGTGGGCGCCCAGATGGAATACGACCTTGGCCTGCCGCAGGACCTCTCTGTCCGCAAGGCTCAGACCGAGGTTTTCTTGCTCCAGATCGCCGGCTACGGCAAAGACGCGGGCTGCAACGCCACCCAAACCATCGACCTGCTGGCGCAGTTCAGCGAGGCGCTCCGGGCGACGCATCAGCACCCGAATGGTGTGACCTTTCGCGCTCAGGTACGACAGCAAATGCTGGCCGATGAAGCCCGACCCTCCCGTAACAAAGCACTCCACGCTCATTTTTCTGCTCCTTGGCACGATGAAAAAACCAAGTGTAGACTGTCGACTCAACTCTACAGTCAAGCGATTTTTTCCATGAATATCGGAGAACTTGAGGTCCGCAGCGGCGCCACGCGCCATACCTTGCGCTATTACGAGAAAATCGGTCTTATTTCACCCTTGCGGCGAACCAACAATTATCGCGTTTACACACCGCAAACCCTGCAAGACCTGGACTTTATCCAGCGGGCACAAAGCATGGGTTTTTCTCTTGGGGAAATAGGCGAAATTCTGAATGCTCAGAGAAACAAGTCAATAGATTGCGCCGGGGGTGCAAGACTGATTGAAAGGAAGATGGCGGAAATCAAAAAGAAAATCACTGACCTCAAGAGCATTTATCGGTATTTGGATGCGGAGCGCGCAAACCTTGAAGCCAGTGCGGCCAGGCAACTTGAGCTTCAGCAAATCAATGGATCTTCCAATTAAGGGCGCAGCATCCGGAGTGCAGATGCTGCATGATGGATGTTCTGACCGAGCAGTCCTGCACCCACCAGGACTGCAGCCCAACCCACGGAGCCAAGCATGACCAAGTCCCTCTTCATCAGCCTCCCCGTGACCGACCTCGGCGCCTCCACCGCCTTCTACAAGGCGCTGGGCTTCAGCCAGAACCCGCAGTTCAGCAGTGAGGATGGTTCCGCCATGGTCTGGAGCGAGGCGATCCAGGTCATGCTGGTCACGCATGCCAAGTGGCGCACCTTCACCCAGCGCCCGTTGCCGCCGGCCGGCTCCTGCGGGTTGATGCTTTCCCTGGCCCTTGAGAGCCGCGCCGCCGTCGATACCATGAACGAGGCCGCCGCGGCCCATGGCGGGCAGGCCGACGTGAATCCGATGGAGGACCACGGCTTCATGTACACGCGCGATCTGGCCGATCCTGATGGACACATGTGGGCGGCACTGTGGATGGACCCGGCGGCCATGCCTGCATCCGCTGGTTGAGCGAGGCTGGACGCGGCTGGACGCCACTTCAGGCTTGCCGCGCAGATAGCCCGGAATTCGGCGGTGCATTCTGCGGTGCGGCGGTGATGCGCGGATACTGTCCCGTCCCCCACTGCGGAGCAAAGCATGCGATTGCCGAAGTCTGGACTCATTCCCTGGTTGCTCATGGCTGCAACCCCTGTGTTGGCGCAGATCAATGCGGGAACCCTGCCTGCCACTGCATCGCCTCCGTTCAAGGTCACCAAGGTTGCGCAATTCGATCTGCCCTGGCGCATTGCCTTCCTGCCGGACGGGCGCATGCTGGTCACCGAGAAGGTTGGCAAGCTGTTTCTCGCGGCCCAGGACGGGCAAAAGCTCGAAGTCACCGGCGTGCCACCCGTGCTGCATGAAAACCAGAACGGCCTGCTCGGTGTCTACCTGGCCCCTTCGTATGCGAGCGACGGGGCCATCTACCTGACCTATTCGGAGCCCGGAGAGATCCGCGGCACGTCGAGCCTGGCGCTCGCGCGCGCCACGCTCAGGATCGGTGCCGGCACCGCTGCGCTGGAAGACCTCAAGGTCATCTGGCGCGACCCCGTCAAGGGCAAGGGCGGGCAGGTGGGTGCCGCCGTGGCTTTTTCGCCGGACCAGAAGTTTCTGTTCCTCACGGCCGGGGACCGGCAGCGCTTCACGCCTGCCCAGGACCCGAATCAGCCGGCCGGCAAGATCCTGCGGCTGACCTTGGACGGCAAGCCCGCGCCCGGCAATCCGATGCAGGGGCAGACCGGCGCAACGTCGGTTCCGGTGATCGATCCGCCCAAGGACACCGAAGCCGCCAAGACTGCGCCGGTGTTGCGCACGTTTGTCTTTGACGGTCCGAATCTGACGCCGTCCGAGACCTGGTCCACGGGGCATCGCACGCCCTACGGCCTGGCGTTCGCGCCGGATGGGCGTCTTTGGGAACTTGAGCATGGGCCGCGCGGCGGCGATGAGCTCAACCTGATCGAGCCGGGCAAGAACTATGGCTGGCCGCTGGTTTCCTATGCGGTGAACTACAACGGCGTGCCCATTGCCAGCCCGGATACGCGAACGGACCTCACCAAGCCCGTGATCTACTGGACGCCTGTCTTCGCGCCGGGCAGCCTAATGTTCTACAGCGGCGAGATGTTTCCGCAGTGGAAGGGCTCAGCCTTCGCGTCCGGCCTGCTGACCCGCGCCCTGCACCGGATCGAGGTGAACGGCGCGAGCGCCACGCCTGCCGAGCACTGGACGGTAGGCTTTCGCGTCCGCGACGTGGCGCAGGCGCCGGATGGTGCGCTGTGGCTGATCGAGGACGACCGCAAGGGCGGTCTGTATCGGCTCACACCGAAGTAGGCAGCTGGGGGATGGTTGCCGCGCTGGGCACGGCCTGCGGGCAGAGGCCCGGCGCTGGCAGCGCCACCTGCCATCAAAGGCTCAGGTCCATGCCCAGCATGGTGGCCAGGCCGAAGGTGAAGAGCAGCACGCACAACAGCAGCAGCGTGAAGATGGCAACGATCTTGCCGCTGGCAATGAGCAGCTCACGCCGGCTCGCCCCCTTCTTCTTGCCCTGGTCGTAATGCCACTTGATGGCGAAGAACATGGCCGTGCCGAACACGAGCACCTTGAAGGTGACGAAGACTATGGGGACCCAATCGATCATTTTGAGAGCTTCCAGCCAATGACTTGGCACTGTCCATGGTGGGGAGCCTCCCTCCCGGACATGGGAGGCGAGAGCGTCAGCGACGGCCATGCAAGCACGGTGCTGCCACACCTTGTGGCGCATACTACCCAAAAGCAATTTCCATACATGAGCCCATACGTCGCCGCTTAAATCCATGCAAGATGAGCCTTTACCCCTCTGGTTGCCGCAACTGGCCGTGCAGGGCGGCCCCCGATTCCTGCAGATCGCCGATGCCTTGCAGGCAGCCTTGGCAGACGGATCGCTGAAGCCCGGTGACCGCCTGCCCCCACAACGCCGGCTGGCGGCCCAGCTGGATGTGGACCTGACGACGGTCACGCGCGCCTACGACGAAGCCAGGCGCCGCCAGCTGCTGGAGGGACGCGGCGCCAGAGGCACCTATGTCGCGGCGCCCAAGGTGGAGCTGAACGCCGTGCTGGACCTGAGCATGAACACCCCGCCACCGCCGGCTGGCGTGGACCTGGACGACATGTTGAAGCAGGGCCTGTCGCAAGTGCTGATGGGTGCGGATGCCCAGTTGCTGATGACCTACCACCTGGGCGGGGGAAGCGACTCCGACCGCAAGGCGGGCGCCAGGTGGCTGCAGCCCATGTTCGGAGATGTGGATGCCCGGCAGCTGGTGGTCTGCCCGGGCGCGCAGGCGGCGATTGCCGCCCTGGTGCTTGCGCTGACGGAACCGGGCGATGTGATCCTGACCGAGCCCACCAGCTATCCCGGCCTGCGTGCCGCAGCGGCCCAGTTCGGCCGGCGCATCATTGCGGTGCAAGCGGACAGCCAGGGGATCATGCCCGAGCGGCTTGAGCAGGCATGCCGCCAGCACAGGCCCGGGCTGGTCTACCTGAACCCGACGCTGCAGAACCCGACCGCCATCACGCTTGCCGAGGACCGGCGCCAGGAGATCGCCAGCATCGCAAAGCGCTGCCATGTGCGCATCGTCGAGGACGATCCCTACTGGCTGCTGGCCGATGCCCCGCCGCCGCCGATCGCCAGGTTTGCCCCGGAGCAGGTGTACTACATCTCCACCCTCTCGAAATGCCTGACGCCCGGTTTGCGGGTGGCTTTTGTGCTCCTGCCTGACCCGCACGAGCGCCAGCGTTTCCTGGTCGCGCTGAGATCGTTTGCGCTGATGGCCACGCCGCTGACGGCCGCCCTGGCCACGCAGTGGATCCTCGACGGTTCGGCCGGAAAATTGATGGAAGGCGTGCGCAAGGAGGCGCGCCTGCGCCACCGGATGGCCAGGGATGTGCTGGCCGGCCGGTACAGCGGCGCGGGAGACGGCCTGCATGTATGGCTGGAGCTGCCGAGTTACTGGAGCCCGTCGCAGCTTGCGCGTGCCGCCGACAGCGAGGGCATCGCCGTCACGCCGGCGCAGGCCTTCGCCACCGGAGGCGAATCCGTGAATGCCATCCGCATCTCCCTGGGCAGCATCAAGGACCGTGGGCGCCTGCAGGCGGGTCTTCAACGGCTGTCGCATCTGCTTGCGCGCCTGCCCGAGTCGTTCAGCGCCGCCGTGGTTTAGCGGTTCAGCGCGCATCGAGGCGTGAGGCGTGAGGCGTGAGGCGTTGTGCCGATGGGTTGCCGCAACGGCTCAAGGCGCCCGGCAACCCGGGGGGTGCACGCCTTTGAAAGCAGGCCTGGGCATGGCTCGCTGGCCGCTCAAGGCTCCAGAGCGAAGTCCACCGCCGCCTGCGCATGCAGGGCGGTGGTATCCAGCACGGGCACAGGGCAATGCTCCTGCCGCACCAGCAGGCTGATTTCCGTGCAGCCCAGCACCATGGCCTGCGCACCCTGCCCGGCCAGCTGCGCCATGATGCGCTGATACGTGCGCCGCGACCCTTCAAGAATCCGGCCCGTGCACAGTTCCTCGTAGATGATGCGGTGCACCTCGGCGCGGTCTGCCTCCTGCGGCACCAGCACCTCCAACCCCTGCTGCTGCAGCCGCTCGCGCATGAAGGGCTGCTCCATGGTGAAGCGTGTGCCCAGCAGCCCCAGCTTCCGGTAGCCGCGTGTGCGGGCTGCGTCGGCTACCGGGTCGGCAATGTGAAGAAAAGGGATGCGCACCGCTGCCGCAATGCGGTCTGCCAGCTTGTGCATGGTGTTGGTGCACAGCAGCACGCCGTCCGCCCCGCCCTGCTGCAGCCGCCGCGCGGCATCCTCCAGCAAGGCGGCGGCGTCGTCCCATCGGCCTTCATGCTGGGCCTGCTCGATGGGGCCAAAATCCACGCTGTACATCAGCAGTTTTGCGGAGCGCAGCGGGCCCAGCCTGTCACGCACGCCCTGATTGATGAGCCGGTAGTACTCGGCGCTGGACTCCCAGCTCATGCCACCGATGAGACCGATGACGCGGTGAATTTCCGTGTGGTTTGAGTTCATGCCCGCAGTGTGGGCAGCGGCCGATTTCGCGTCTATCAGGAAATTTCAGTTCAGGAACGCAAGGCAAGGGCCACACAAGGCACTACAGCAATGACAGATCACGAACCACCGGGATTCGAGGTGCAGCTGCTGGGCCGCACGCCCTACAGCAGCCATGACCCGACCCGCCTGCATTCGCTGGGCATCGCGCTGGAGCGCCAGCAAGGCGTGCATGCCATTGCCAGCGATCGCCGCGTCGACTTCGATACCTGGCCCGGGACGGTGGCATGCACGCCGCCGGGCGTCGACGTGTTTTCCGAATCGGCCACGGGCGGCGAGTACCTGGTGGTTCGCTGCACCCAGGCGCATTGGGAACAATGGCTCAGCGACGGCGCGTCTGCAACCCAGGCACGGCGCGTTGTGACGCCCGGGCAGCGCAGCGCCTTGCAGATGGCGCACCAACTGCGCCAGCTGCTGCTGAGCACCGAACCGGACACGCTGGCCATCGAGCAGGCCGCGCTGTGCTTCATGGCCCGTCAATGCCACGCGCCCACCGCCCACGTCGAGGCCTTGCGCCCGGTGTACCGCCCTGTCCTGGGGCGCATGGCGGCCGAGTTTGCGCAGCCGTTGAGCATTGCCCAGCTGGCCCGCATGATCCAGCGCACGCCGCTGCAGTTTCTGCGCGAGT
Source organism: Delftia sp. S65 (assembly GCF_016516495.1). NCBI lineage: Bacteria > Pseudomonadati > Pseudomonadota > Betaproteobacteria > Burkholderiales > Comamonadaceae > Delftia > Delftia sp. S65. The sequence goes on along the minus strand of NZ_JACVUR010000003.1, from coordinate 225,826 downwards.
TTTCCCAGCTGCTGGGCATGACGCCGCATGCCTTTCTTGTGGAAACCCGCGTACAGGCGGCCCGCTCCATGATGCGGGCAGACACCCATTCCCTGGCGGGTATCGCCCACGATTGCGGCTTCAGCCATCAGTCGCACATGGGCGCCGCTTTCCGCAAGACTCTGGGGTTGACGCCCAGCCAGTACCTGGCCCGCATTCGTCACACGGGCAAGCAATGACCGATGGAGCACCTGAGACAGCCACAGCCATAGCCACAGCCAGGACATAGGGCTTGACAGGCTTTCCAGGGAGTGCCGGGCCCTTTCAGCTGCCCGTGTTGGATTTTCATAACTATTGTCAATCCGAACAGACGGACTCGACCTGCGCACTTCAACCGCGCATACTTAAGTCTGTTCTTCTCACTACTGCTTTTGGTTGCAAACGGGGTTGCCAATGAGGTTGCAACTGGTGGTTCGATTGGGATTTTCTATCGCGCGGCAACCACGATTTACCGCGTATCGGTCAATGGAGCGGGTTAATGATAATTCATTCCTTTTATCAATTCATATCGCACCGCTTGGCCATCGCACTCGGAACCGAGGATAGCCAGCCCGCAGGCAGCGTGTGAATTCAATGTGCGTACACATCTGATAGAGCAGATCAACGAAATGACCCTTCGTAAATCCACATTCGCACCTTTGAGCAGAATTTTCGCTTTTGCCATTGAACTGGATGGAGTCGACCGTGTTCTGTCTGTCGTTCGTCGGCATCTCGGCATGGATGTCGCCTTTGTGGCCCGATTCCGGGAAGAGGATCGGGTGCTGGAGCATGTGGACGAGAGCACTGCCGGAGTGATTTTTCAGCATCAGAAGATTCCATTGAGCGAGGGCTATTGCCAGAAAGTGGTCAATGGCGAGTTGCCGGAGTTGATTCCCGACACCTCCCTGTTGGCCGCTGCCCAGGAGATACCGGAAACGCACACGATTCCTATCGGCTCGCACCTGAGCGTTCCCATCCGCCTGGATGACAACCAATTGTTCGGCACCTTGTGCTGCTTCAGCCACCAGCCCAATCCTGCGCTGAATGCGCACGATATGTCACTGCTGCGGGCATTCTCCGATTTATTGGGACTTCATTTCAGTGCGACTTCTGCCGTCCGGCATGCAAGAGACAAAGTGACGCACGAAATTCGACTTGCAATGCAAGGCAATGCGCTGCGCCCCGTATTTCAGCCCGTATACACCATCGCGACCGGCAAGCTGCACGGTTTCGAATGTCTGTCACGCTTTGACCTGGAGCCACGTCGCCCGCCCGACCAGTGGTTCAAGGCAGCGCATGAGGTGGGGCTGGGGCTGGAGCTGGAGCGCCATGCGATCGACACAGCGCTTGGCGCACTTGGCAGCCTGCCCACCGACTGGCTGCTCGCCGTCAACTGCTCGCCGCAGCTGATCCAGTCGGGGCAGTTGCCCAGGCTTCTGGGTTCGGACCGGGATCTCTCGCGCGTGACGCTGGAAATCACGGAGCATGCCGCCGTGGATGACTACAGGGCTTTGGCCGATGCACTGGCGCCGCTGCGGCGCCGGGGCGCGACCTTGGCAGTCGACGATGCGGGGGCCGGCTACTCCAGCATGCGGCACATCCTGCATCTGCAACCAGACATGATCAAGCTGGACATGAGCATCACGCACGATGTCGATACCGACCGCAGCCGCCGTGCGCTGGCCAAGGGCCTCACGAGCTTCGCGCACGAGATAGGAAGCGTGGTGGTTGCCGAGGGTGTGGAGACAGCCGAGGAATTCAACACTCTGGCGAGCCTGGGCGTGGATTTGGCCCAGGGCTACTTTTTTGCCAAGCCGATAGGGCCGCAAGAGGCGCTGGCAATGGGCGCTGCAATATAGGCCACGATCTTCCTGCAGGCATCCTCGTCTGGCTGCCGGCCGCCTGTTGGCCGAAACCGCCGAAGGCAGTACCCAGCCACCAATTGACCGAAATCAAGCGCCACCGGCAATTGCGCCCGGCCGCCGCGCACCCGGCGCATAATCTTTCGCATTCTTTCCCCCAGCCCATCCGCCATTGCAGGTCTGCATGCGGCAGGCGCGCCCAGCGGCCATCGCGGCGCTCCAGCATTTCCCCAGACTTCCAGCAAGTGCCTCTCGGCAGGCGGCCATGGGCATGCCTACGGTGAACCCAGATGGAAGTTTTGCAGCAACTCGACCCCCTCATGCGCGAGATCATCGCGCCCCAGGCCGCGCAGATTGACGAGCAGGCGCGCTACCCGCGCGCTGCGCTGGATGCGCTAGCCGCAGCCGGCCTGCTGGGCCTGATCAGCGCCAGCGAGGTGGGCGGCCGGGGCAAGGGCCTGGCCGAGGCGGTGCAGGTCATCGAACGCATTGCCCAGGATTGCCCCTGCACGGCCATGGTGCTGACCATGCACTACTGCGGCGTGGCGCTGATCGAGCCCTTTGCCGATGACGAGGTGCGCCGCGACATTGCCGCCGGCCGCCACATCACCACGCTGGCCGTGTCCGAGGCCGGCTCGCGCAGCCATATCTGGGCGCCCACGGGCACGGCCACCGCCGCTGAAGATGTCATCCACCTGAATGCGCTAAAGAGCATGATCACCTCGGCCGGCGAGGCCGATTCCTATGTCTGGATCTCGCGCGCCACGCAGGGCGAGGGCAATACGCTGTGGCTGGTGGACAGCCGCCTGCCGGGCCTGTCCATTCCCGGGCGCTTCAACGGCATGGGGCTGCGCGGCAATGCGTCGTCGCCCATCGAGGCGCGCGATGTGGGCGTGCCGCGCGCCCGCATGCTGGGCGCCGATGGCGAGGGCGAGGCCGTGAAGGGCCGCCACCTGATGCCGTTTTTCCCCACGCTGATCGCCACCACCTCCATCGGCCTGATGCAGGGCGCACTGCGCCGCGCCGTGGCCCATGTGGCGGGCACGCGCTTTGCGGAAAGCGGCAGCTCGCTGGCCGACCTGCCCACCATCCGCGCCTACCTGGCCCGCGCCCAGCTGCGCCTGGAGCAGGCGCGCCTGCTGCGCGACGACACCGTGGCCGCCGTGCAGGCCGCCCGCCCCGACACGCGCACGCGCCTGCTGCAGACCAAGGCCGCCGCCGCCGAAGCCGCGCTGGAGGTGACCGACATTGCCATGCGCGTGTGCGGCGGCGCCGCCTTCCGCAAGGAGCTGGGCATAGAGCGCCTGTTCCGCGATGCGCGTGCCGCCTCGGTCATGGCGCCCACCACCGACGTGATCTACGACATGCTGGGTAAAGCCATGTGCGAAGCCGCTGCCTGAACCTGCGCCGCAGATCCTGTCGATAGCCTCAATCCCCTTCCCCATCCAGCAAAGGACTTCCGAATGACGACAACCGCCCCCGTGATCAAGCTCGGCGCCGTGGCCTACGCCCCCAAGGTGATCACCATCTGGGAAGGCTTCAAGGCGTATTTCATCGAGCGCGGCTACTACTTCGACTACGTGCTCTATTCCAACTACGAGTCGCTGACCGAGGCGCTGATCGCAGGCGATGTGCACCTGGCCTGGAACTCGCCGCTGGCCTTTGTCCGCGCCGACCGCATGGCCCGCGCGCGCGGCCTGCGCGTGGAATCCATCGCCATGCGCGACACCGACCTGGACCTGCATTCGCTGCTGGTCGTGCCCGCCGACAGCCCCATCCAGAGCGTGCAGGACCTGCGCGGCAAGACCGTGGGCTTCGGTGCGGTGGACTCGCCCCAGGCCACGCTGATCCCGCTGGACCATCTGCGCCAGGAAGGGCTGGTGGCCGGGCGCGACTACACGGCACGCCGCTTTGACGTGCTGGGCGGCAAGCACGGCGACCACATCGGCGGCGAGCGCCTGGCCGCCGCCGCCATGGTGGCCGGCGAGATACAGGCTTCCTGGATGGTGGGCAAGAACTACCAGGCCTTTGCGCGCGAAGGCACGCTGCCGGCCGGCGGCACGCGCGTGCTGGCCACCTCGGGCGCCTTCGACCACTGCAACATGACGGCGGGCCCCCATATCGATGCCGGGCGCGCCGCCGCCTTCCGCGACATCCTGCTGGCCATGTCCTGGGACGACGCGGCCGTGCGCCCGCTGCTGGAACTGGAAGGCCTGAAGGTCTGGCACCCGGGCCGCGGCACGGGCTACGGCCTGCTGGAGCGCGCGGTGACGGACGAGGCCTTCTACGACGCCGACGGCCACATCACCGTGCGGGACTACCGTTACTGACACGCGCCATGGCCATGCCTGATTCCGACAGCGGCGCCCTGCACGCCTCCACCCTGCCTGTCATCGACCTGCAGGGTCTGGGCTTCGATGCCGGTGCCCATCTTCTGGTCAAGCACGCGCTGGCCGCCCTGCCCGTGGGCGGGCAGCTGCGCGTGACCGGCAGCGCGCCGGGCTGGCAGGCCCAGCTGTCGGGCTGGTGCAGCGACCAGGGCCACGGCCTGCGCTGGGAGGACGGCGCGGGTGCTGCACAGGCCATGGCCATCGTGGCGCGCGGCGGCGCGCAGTCCGGGCGCTGGCGCGGCGCGGCGCAGACGGGCCGCAGCGATGCGCGCGCGGGCGGCGATGCCGTGGCCGCGCAGGCCCAGCCTTTCTGGGGCCTGGCCGCGCGTGGCGCGCAGGTGGAAGCCGGGGCGCCGGCCTTCCATTTCCGGCTCAGCGACAAGCTGCAGGTCTGGACCGACAGCGCCGCCGACCTCTACGCCCAGGCCGTGGCCGCGCAGTGGAATGCCGACACCGATATCGACTGGTGCGATGCACCCGAGCTGCCCGCGCCCGTGGAGGACGCCATCGTCCAGCTCATGACCTACATGGTGGAGAACGAGAACGCGGCCCTGCTGGTGCCTGCGCGCTTTCTGGGCCAGCTGCACCCGCACTACCGCGAGCTGCAGGCGGCGCTGGCCATCCAGGTGGCCGACGAGGCGCGGCACATCGATGTCTTCACGCGCCGCATCCGCCGCCACGGCCGCGAGCCCGCGCTGTCCACGGCGGGTGGACAGGCCTCGCTCAAGAGCCTGCTGGACGAGACGGATTTTTCCGTGGCGGGCTTCTTGCTGTCGGTGCTGGGCGAAGGCACCTTCGTGCACCTGCTGCAGTTCCTGCAGACCGAGGCGCCCGACCCCCTCACACGCCAGATCTGCCGCCTGGCCGCGCGCGACGAGGCGCGTCATGTGGCCCTGGGCATGTCCCACCTGCTGTACCGCCTGCAGCACGAGCCCGGCTTCCAGCACCAGTTGGCCCAGGCCGTGGAGCAGCGCTTCGACAACCTGGCCGGCACCTCGGGCCTGAACGAGGAAGTCTTCGACGCCCTGATCCTCATCGCCGCCGGCGCCCTCACCCCCGAAGCCCTGGCCCGCGGCGCCGCCCGCGTGCAGCAGCTCATGCGCGACATGGCCGACGGCCGGTTTTCCAAGCTGCTGCGGCTGGGGTTCGAGCGGGAACACGCAGAGCGGCTGGCTTCGTTGCATACGAGGAATTTCATGTAGACGGGGAACAGTCCACTTGAAGGCTGCGCAAGCACCCTCAATTCCGGCGAATGAAGCTCAAGCGCGTGCTCTTCTACTGCCTGCTGCCTTTCGCAGTGGCGCTTGCGCTTGTCGGGTTTCCCATGCCGGTGGCGCCGCCCCGCGCGACCAAGGCGGGCCAGGAGCAGTCTGCGCCTGCGCAAGAGCGGCGTTGAGCTGCGGGAGCATTTCTCGCACGGCGAGGCCCGAACAGCAGCCTCAATCCACGATCAATTTATTGTTGTTCAGCAGCTGCGTGATGATCTGCTGATCCGTGGCGGCACCGGAATACAGCGTCTGCAGATTCACGCCTTCCAGGATGATCTGCTGTGTCTCGGCCGATGCCGAGTAGCCTGCACCCACCGCATGGGAGTCTGCACCGAAGCCGCCCGTGTGGCTGACATGGACCCAGGTATCGCCTCCCGTGATCTCGAAGTGCAGGTAGTTGGCCAGGTTGCCTGCGGCATTGCTGGGGCCTGCGGATTCACCCTGCAGCAGGTCGCGCAGGTCCAGTACATCACCGCCTGCGCCGTTGGTTCCTGCTGCCGCCGTGGAGAAGTTCTGGATCCGGTCCAAGGCCGGCGTTCCCGCCGCCCCCTGATCTCCCAGCAACCAGACAAAGACATCCACAAAGTTCTCGCCCGCATCGCCGCCTATCAACAGGTCGTCGCCGGAGCCTCCGATCAGCCGGTCCGTGCCCGATCCCGCGTTGAGGGTGTCGTTGCCGCTGCCGCCGATCAGCACATCGGAGTCCGAGCCCGCCGACAGGTTGTCGTCGCCACCGCCCCCGAAAACGATGTTGTTTCCGCTGCCGGCGTTGATGGTGTTGGCGCCGTTGCCACCGGTGATGTATTCGTTGGCCGAGTTGCCCGTATGGTTGCCGCTCTCGGTCGTGGTGATATCCACGGTCGTATATGAGGCCTTGAGCGTGACCACGGTGGATGTCGATGCCGTGAAGCCGCCGCTGACCTCCGTCGCCGTGACCTGGACCGTGAGATGCGTGGCGTTCGTGGTGTAGCTGCCAGGCAGATTCAGGATGAGATTGGGCAGGTCGGCCTCGGTGAATTGCCAGACACCACCACCCAGGTTCATACCCGCATTGAAGGACAGATTGGTGGGCAGTCCACTGATCCTGATCGACAGGGTTTCCGAGCCATCCGTATCCACCAGCTTCGTGGTTATCGGAAACCTGACGCTGGTCCCGCCTGTGCCGTGTGCGATGGCCAGCAGGGACTTCAGGACAACGACCGAAGGAGCGCTGGCCGTTCCAACCGACAGATTGACCGTGCCGATACTGGTGCCGCCGCGCCCATCGCTGACGTCGTAGAGAAAGCTGGCCGGTCCTTCGTAGCCTGCAGCGGGCGTGAACAGCACCCCGCCCGCCTGCAATGCAAGGCTGCCATTGACCGGCGAATGAGCCAAGGTGATGGTCAGGCTGTCGCCGTCGGCATCCGTGTCATTGGCCAGCAGCGTGGCAAAGCTGATGCTCAGCGGGATGTCCGTGGCAACCATCAATTGATCTGCCACGGCAACCGGTGCATCGTTCACGGGAGTGACCGTGATGGAAACGGTGGCGATGTTTCCCATGGCCTGCCCGTCGCTGGCACGGTAGGTGAAGCTATCGGTAGTCGTCTCGCTGCCGTTGTGGGTGTAGCTGAAGGTGCCATTCGCATTCAGGGTCAAGGTTCCATGTGCAGGACCCGTCACCAGCACCGCGACGAGCGGATTGCCGTCAGGATCCGTGTCGTTGGCCAGCACGCTGGTTGCACCGCTGGCAAGGACCGTGGCCACAGCGCCCTCGGCCACCACTATCGCATCGGAGACAGACACTGGCGGTTGATTGCCGGAGGGCGCAGCAGCAACCGTCACCGACACGCTGGCCGTGGCAGAACCGCCCCTGCCGTCGCCAATGGTGTAGGTGAAGCTGTCGCTGCCGGTGAAGTTGGCGTTCGGCGTGTAGACCGGATTGCCCGTGACGGCATCCACGACCACGGAACCGTGGGTGCCCTGGGTGATGCCGGAAACGGTCAGGCTGTCCCCATCCGCATCGCTGTCGTTCCCGCGCACGGCGATGGTGACGGATGTATCGGCATCGGTGGTGGCCGTATCGTTGCCGGCCACGGGCACCCGGTTCACGAAAACACTCAGCGTGCTGGACGCGCCGGTCTGCACGGTGTAGCCGATGGCCAGCGGATGGCCGCCGCTGTAGTTCGCATCCGCCTGGAAAGTGAAGCTGCCGTCTGCCTGCAGCGCGAAGGTCCCGCGCCCCGCCACGTTCCGGGAGCTGCCGGCCGCCACGGTCTGGCCTTCATAGGTGAAGCTGGCGACCACGAGCGCCCCATCGGCATCGGAATCGTTGGACAGCACATTGCCCGTGCGCTGCCCGGCCGTGTCCACCTGCACGCTGTCGGGCGCAAGCACGCTGGGATGGCTGCCGCGCACGGTGTCCGCCGCCTCGGCGCACAGTTGCGCCACGTCCACCCAGCAGGAGCCGCCCGCCTCCAGCGTGGCGCCGACCGCGCAGGCGCTGCCGGGACGCGCGGCCGTCGTGGGAATCGCGCCGGGCACGCCCAGCGGAAAGCAGATGTTCCACACAGGGTCCGTGATGCCGGTGATTTTCAGCCGCACCGACGTCTGGTTGCGATAGACCACGGGCAGGAATCCCTGCGGTGCGCCGTCGGCACCCAGCGCTGTCGTCTGCACGGGAACGGTGAGCGTCTCGCCTGCGGCCTGGTTGAAGGCTTCCTGCAATTCCTGAATCTGGGCCTGCACCCGCTCGCCCCAGACCGCCGTGGCTGCGGTCACGACAACAGCACCGCCCATGGCCCAGGCACGCAGGCCGACCAGGGAGATCCGCCCTTTTTGCACACCCCGCACAAGGCAGGCCCCCAAAGCCAACGCCAGCAGCGCAAGAGCGCCAGGGTGGTCCACAGGAATCGCCGCCGGCGCCACGGCTGCCAGCGGTGCCGTAGTGATGCTCTGCGCCCGGGCTGCCGGCACGGCACAGGCCACGGCCAAGGCGCCCAACGCCTGTGCGAGCCCCGTGCCACGGGCAAGGAATTGGATAAGTTGCAGCATGGGTCTGGCCTGGAAGAAAAGATCCGAAGATCCGAACAGGCGGGGAGCGGTCCCCGCCACTGCCTTCAGGCAGGCCACAAATGACTGCGCTGCTGACAATTTCTTACTCTAGACGATGGCCTGCGCAGCGCATATCCCTGAAAGCAGGTAATTGGCAGCTGAGAAGCCCTCCTGGCACACGCCACTTGAAGGCCGTTGGCATATTGCGTGCGGTTGAAAAGCCAGAGAGCCGTGTTGCCAGCCAGCACGGCTGCGTCGGTGTCGCTGTGCAAGGTCTGGGTGTTGTCTGTCCCGCGAATCTCGAAACTGCGCCGGGCGTGCAGGCCATCCCACTGGATACGTTCATAGGCCAGCGGGCTGTAGGTGGCCGCACTGCCTTGCGTGGCCTTGTTCAGGCCCGCGTTGCTGAGGAATTTTTCTGCGCGCAGGTTGCCTGCGTTGTAGCGGTACTGGGCCAGGGTCTGCGCACCGCTGCCGTGGTCCTGGTCCACGCGGACGAGCTGGTCCTGGGCGTTCCAGTGGTAGCTGGTGGTGGAGGTGACGGCACCCTTTGTCTGCGCCTGCGTGAGGCGGTTGCCGTTGGCGTCGTAGGTGTAGCTGGCGCTGGCTGCGTCGCCGATCTGCACGGAGCTGGTCACGGCCGTTGTAGCGGTAGTCAAGCGTGCCTTCGGGTGCTAATGAGCTGGTTTCCAGGCTGTTGGGGCTGCCATTGGGTGGCACCGACCGTGGCGACGACGGTCTGCTGGATGCGCCGGCCTCCGGCACCCAGCTGCTTGACTCTGTAACCGCACTCCAGGCGCATTCAAGCTGCACTGTGAGCTCAGGCTGAGGAAACAGAGGAATATTTTTGGAATCACCTTAGAGCGTGCTATTAACTTTTACGTGCCCGCGAAAGCCGGGCCCCTTTCCCAGCTAGACGCCCCCGGCTTTCCCTTCGCGTTGGATCTGTGCGCAGAGCCAACTCGGGTACTTAAAAGTGCATGACACGCTCTAGAGAGCCACAAAAATCTCAAGCAGCAAAATTTCGCCAAGCCAAATAAATCCATCAAAAATCAAACAGCCTTAAATATAATATAAATTCAAAATAACATTGGAACACCTTTAAATCTTAGTTTCGGCATTCCATTCAATTTCTGAAGATACAAATCAATAACTTGATTATCACCATGGACCCCTGAATCAGGAACTTCACTCAAAAAAGTCATGTGATAATATCCGTTTGATAACCTTAAAACTTGCTCCTCAGCAACTTCTTCCTCCCAATCAATAAGATCAAACAGATCTCTAACACAAAGTAACTCATCCCTTATCTCGATCCCCAATCTAAATTTCAAAGATCGGGATTTTATAAATTCTTCAGAGGGGTAGCCTGAATAAATATTCAGGACATATTCCCCAGGAGAGCCGACATTAATAGCAACAATCCTGCCACTCATAGCTTGCTCCTGTACTTTTTCTGGATTCTCGAAATCTGATGAGAGATAGTCATCGCCCTCCTTGATATCTTTCGTGGAAAATGGAGAATAAAATATCAACCCCATTCCTATGATAGACATATGTATTGTTTTTAGCTTATTCATATTTCTTCAACAATGCTTCAAACGCCTGTATTGGTGTAACACCAGATCCATTAGATATCGCCTGGCCTTTTGGAGTCCTGACATCACCAATAATTCCCTGTATCTCCGGCCTTGCATAAGCACGTCTGTATGCTTCAATAAGATCATCGTCTGTCATAGAAGGATTACCACGTAGCTTGATATTTTCTGCCTTTGTAGCTCTATGCAAACGAATATGTGCCTGTCCAGCGGATTCTGCAGAACCCGATGGATAGTAGCGTGGAGTATCGGGTTGGTCAAAATGAGACAAGTTTGATCTTCCTCGAACGTTTGCTCTTTCTACAAGATGGGCACCGTCACCTTCAGCAGCTAGCCTCCAACTACCAGTCGGCGTTGGACCAACAAATTCATGGTCACCAGGTACAAGAGCACTATTTTGTGGGTGCACCTCACAGGCGCCATTAGCACATGTTGCACACGGCCCCACGTTGTGCACCCAGGTCCCCAGCCCCCCCACAAAGAACGTGTGCCCCGTCTCAACCGTCAGGTTGTATGTCGTCCCCTGAGGCGATTCCAGGCGCAGAGCGCGCATGCGCAAGTGGGTTTGCGTGGCGAGGGATACCAGTTCGTCCCCCACCTGCAGTTCTTCCACGCTCACGAAGCCGCGCACCGGAACATAGAAGGGGTGGCCGGGAGTGACCAGAAGATCTTCCGTGCGAGTCTGTGCGGTCTCCTCGCCCGGCAGTGCAACCTGCTCGACTGTCAGGCGCAGAATTGGACGGTCATCACGGATATGCGTTGCGGTCACCGGCGCCAGGAAGGCTTCGCCTGAGCCGTCCTCCATGCGCGTCCAGACACGGTCGCCCACCTGGATGGTTTCGATAGGTCTGTCGCCCTCCTCCGTGGAGACCAGCGTGCCCGGCGCAAAGCAGCAGGGACCTTCGCTAGGTACAGCCCTCGCTGTCCTGGTGGCCGACTGCCCTTCTCCTGTCGCTCGGAGCCTGGGCCCTTCGGCCACCAGTGTCGGCGTTGTATCGCTCACCTCTGGCCGGACTTTTGCCGCTTCTATGGTCGGCGTCTTAGCTGACAGCACAGGCTCTGTGGTCTGGAGCTCCTTTGCCAGTGCTCTTGCTACGGTCCTCCGATCCAGGCTGCTTTTGATGGCATTTGCCAGAGGTACCGATCCGGCCCCCAACGCACCACCCACGCCCGCTGACGTGGCCGTTTGCTGCAGGTCATAGCCGCTCTGGATGCCACCACCCATGTGCGCCGCCTGCGTGGCAGCATCGCCTGCCGCGCCGCTGCTGGCTCCTACAACAGCAGCCACTGCTACTCTTCCTGCGGTGCTGCTGGCTGCGCCCACCAAGGCACCTCCAGCAGCTCCAGTAGCCACGTTCAGTCCCGCCACGGCCAGCCCGCCGCCCACGCCTGCACCCCAATACTGACCTTGGCTGATCTTGCCCTCGTCGTAGGCATCTCGCATGGGGTCGTGCACGCTGGCAAAGCCCAGCGTGGAGGCCACGTATAGGCCTTTGCCCAGGGCGTAGAGGGCGCAGGTGAAGCGGCCACATCCTTCTGCAGCGTTGTCGATCAGGGTGGAGGTCGACTGCTCCCCATTCGGATCCACATACCGATACGGGTTGTACCTGCCGTACTGGTACGCACCCCAGGTGATCGGCAGCCTCGCCTCACCCTCCACCGGGTCACGGCTGATGAACTGGCCGCTGGCCGGGTCGTAGTAGCGTGCCCTGGCGTACAGCAGGCCCGTCTCCGGATCTGCGTAGTAGCTGCCGAAGCTGTGGCCGTTGCTGCGGATTCCAGTACCCGCGTTGCCGCTGGCTTCGCTGTCCACGCTGCCGTAGGCGCCGTACAGCAGCAGGCTGTCCGCCTTGGCCGTGCCGCCTTCGCTGGCAACGGTGGCCACCAGGTTGCCGTTGCTGTCGGCATGCAGTTGCGTGGTGCTGCTGGTGCTGCCCAGGCCGTTGGCGTATTGCGTGCGGTTGAACAGCCAGGGGGCGGTGTTGCCAGCCAGCACGGCCGCGTCGGTGTCGCTGTGCAGGGTCTGCCGGTTGTCGGCGCCGCTGATCTCGAAGCTGCGCCGGGCGTGCAGGCCATCCCACTGGATGCGCTCATAGGGCAGCGGGCTGTAGGTGGCCGTGCGGCCTTGCGTGGCCTTGTTCAGGCCCGCGTTGCTGAGGAATTTTTCTGCGCGCAGGTTGCCTGCGTTGTAGCGGTACTGGGCCAGGGTCTGTGCGCCGCTGCCTTGGTCCTGGTCCACGCGGACGAGCTGGTCCTGGGCGTTCCAGTGGTAGCTGGTGGTGGAGGTGACGGCACCCTTTGTCTGCGCCTGCGTGAGGCGGTTGCCGTTGGCGTCGTAGGTGTAGCTGGCGCTGGCCGCACCGCTGATCTGCACGAGCTGGTCACGGCCGTTGTAGCGGTAGTCCAGCGTGCCTTCAGGTGCCGAGGCACCAGTTTCCAGGCCGTTGGGGCTGCCGACAGGCGGCCCCGTGGCACCGACGGTGGCGACCACGTTCTGCTGGATGCGCCGGCCTCCCGCATCCAGTTGCCAGGTGGTGCGGCGCTCGGGCGTGGTGTGGCTGGTCAGGCGATCCTGGGCGTCGTAGGTCCAGCTTTCCACGCGGGTGCGGTTGTGGCTGGCGCTGTTGCTGCCACCGGGCAGATGGGCGCTGAGGGCCGCGCTGCGGTTGGCGGCAGACAGGGATTCCGTTCTGCTGCTGCCGATGCGGTTGCCGTTGACGTCGTAGGTGTAGGCAACGTCCAGCAGGGTGTTGCCTGCGCCTGCCGTGGCCTGGGTGCTGCTGGTTTCGCCAGCCACGCGGCCGGCCTTGTCGTAGCGGGTGCCGGTGCTGCTGCCATCGGGGTGCAGCAGTTGGGTGACGCGGCTGGTTCTGTCGTAGCTGATGCGGGTGGTGCCGCCTGCCCCGCTCTGGCTGGTGCGGCGGTTGAGGGCGTCGTACTCGATGGTGGTGACGCTGCCGCCCAGGGCGGATGCCGTGGCGGCCGTGGTGCCGATGCGGTTGCCCTGGGGGTCGTAGCTGTGCGTGAGGCTGTTGCCCCAGGCGTCAGTGGCCTTGACGGGCCGGTTGAAGGCGTCGTAGGTGGTGGTTTCGGTACGCGTGCCCTGGCTGTCGGTCTGGGCGGTGCTGGTCAGGTTGCCGTTGGCGTCATAGCCGAAGGTGGTCTGCAGCACGCTGCCCGGGCCGTTGCCCTGGCTGACGGTGGTGACGGTCTGCGTGCGCCGCCCGCGGATGTCCAGGGTGTGGACGAAACGGTTGCCGTTGGCGTCGGTATGTTCGGTCAGGCCGTCTGCGTTGTCGTAGCCATTGGTCTGCACGGCTTCGCCGGCCTGGGTAGCGGGCAGTGTGGTGCGGATGCGGCGGTTGCGCGCGTCGTAGGCATGGCGTGTGCTTTGGCCGTTGAGATCGCGTTGTTCAAGCAGGTTGCCGCTGGTGTCGTAGGTGATGGTGGCCTGCGCCTGGCCGCTGTCCAGGGACTGGGTGATGGTGGCCAGGCGGTTGGCCGGGTCGTAGGCGTAGCTGACGGTGGCACCGTTGGGTGCATTGGCCTCGGTGAGGTTGCCTGCCAGGTCGAACGTGCTGTGGGTGGTGTTGCCCAGGCCGTCTGCCACGCTGATGGCGCGGCGGCGCTTGTCGTAGCCGGTGGTTGTGGTACGGCCTTCGGAGTCGGTGGCCAGGGTGACGTCGCCCATGCTGTCGCGCTGCAACAGGTCGATGGCGCCCAGGCTGCGGTTGGTTTTGACGAGCAGGCCGCGCTTGTCGTATTCGTAGCCGACCTTGTTGCCACGCGCATCGGTTTCAAACTGGATGCGACCGGCTTCGTCATATTCGGTCTTTTGCAGTTGGATGCCGGCGCGGGTGGTGGCGATGACGCGGTGGAGCGCGTCGTACTGGTAGCTGGTGGCGTGGCCGTTGGCGTCGGTTTCGCTGGTCTTGTTGCCGTGCAGGTCATATTCGACCGTGCCGACCTGGCCCAGCCCGTCGCTGGTGGCCGTGCGCAGGTTGAAGTCGTTGTACTGGTGGGTCAGCACCCTGCCCCGCCCATCGGTCTGGGTCAGGGGGTTGCCGACCGCGTCATAGGTGGTGGCGCTGGCGATGCCCAGGCTGTCGCGGACTTCGATGGGGCGGTTGCGGTTGTCGTATTTCGTAGTGATGACGTTGCCGCCAGGCGCAGTCACGCTGACGATGTTGCCGGCTGCGTCATAAACGGTGGAAGTGACGGCATTGCCCGCAGCTGTAGGCTGGCTGCGGCTGAGTTGCCGGCCGATGGCGTCCCAGGTGAAGCTGGTGGCGTTGCCGCGCCCGTCGCTCTGGCTGGTGATGTGGCCGTCGGCGTCATAGGCCGTGGTACCGAGCAGGCCGATGGAGTCCTCGCTGCGGATGAGCCGGTTGAGCGCGTCGTACTCGAAGTTGACGATGTTGCCGTTGGGCCGGGTTTCCGTCACGCGGTTGCCGACCTTGTCGTGGCCGTAATGGGTCTGGTGGCCTTCGCCGTCCTGCTGCGCCACGATCCAGTTGCGCGCGTTGTACAGCCATTTCTGTGTCTGGCGCAGCGGGTTGGTGACCTGCAGTTTGTTGCCGACCTTGTCGTAGTCGGTGTGGGTGACACGGCCCAGGGCATCGGTCTCCGCCACCACACGGTTGAGGGCGTCGTAGGCGAAGGCACTGGTGTTGCCGTTGGCATCCGTGCGGCTGAGGAGGTTGCCGCTTGCGTCATAGACCATGCTGCGCTTGCTGCGGCCCGCGATGGTCTGGCTGAGCAGCCGGTTCAGCGCGTCATGGACATAGGTGGTGACGCGGCCCAGCGCATCGGTCTCGCTGGTCTTGTTGCCGTTGCCGTCATGGACGGCAGTGCTGGTGGTGCCGTCGGCAAATTTGGTTGCCGTGCGCTGGTTGAGATGGTTGTAGGTATGCGTGGTCTGCCGGCCGAGCGCGTCGGTTTCCGTGGTGATGTTGCCCACGCCGTCATAGGCGTAGCCGGTGGTCTTGGGTGGGGTGGCGGGTTCGGTGCGCAGGACCAGGCGGTTTGCGTCGTCGTAGGCGTAGGTGGTCTTGTCGCCACGCAGATTGGTCTCGCTGGTTTTGTTGCCCAGCAGGTCATAGGTGATGACGATGGCGCCCGAGGGCAGGCTCTTGCGCAGCACGCGGCCCATGGCGTCGTACTGGTAGCTGGTGGTGCGGCCTTCTTCATCGGTTTCGCTGAGCTTGTTGCCCAGCGCATCCCAGGTCTGGGTGCGCTGGCCTGCGTCGGCCGTGCCTGCGGCCAGCGTGATCCGGGTCAGCTGGTCCAGGGTGTTGTATTGCATTTCGCTGGCGCGGCCTTCGGCATCGACCACGGCGATCTGCCGGCCCCGGTTGTCATGGCGCACGGCGGTGGTGCCGCCCAGTGCATCGACGACGGCGCTGCGCATGCCGCGTGCGTCGTAGCGCATGTGGGTGGTATTGCCGCGCACATCGGTGGTGCTTTGGCGGTCCCCGTTGGCGGCGACGCTGTGGCTGATGCGGCTGCCATCGGGCATTTGCTCGCCGGTCAGGTTGCCGCGTGCATCGAAGCTGGCCGAGGAGGTCAGTCCACGGCGGTCCGTGAAGCTCAGGCGTTTGTTCTTGATGAAGGGCGGCGCGGACTGAGCCAGCCAGGTCTGCGATGTGGAGACGGCCTGGGTGCCGCCGCTACCACCCACCTGCTCGCTGGTCTGGTTGCCGTTGGCGTCATAGGTGTAGCGGGTGACGACGCCGTTGGCATCGGTCTTGCTCAGCATGAGCACGTCGTTCACGGCCCAGGTCATGGACGTGGTACCCGCTGGGCCGGCAATGCTGAGCGGGTTGCCGTATTTGTTGAAGGCGTAGCGGGTCAGCTTGCCACGGGCGTCGGTGACATCCGTGGCCGGTTCTTCCGGCTTGGCGTTGTAGGCAAAGGCGGTGTGGGCGCCATCGGCGGCGGTGACGCCGATGACGGTGGATTCGAACGAAGGGATCTGGCCATTGCCGAATTGGCGCAGGACGGGACCGGAGTGGTATTTGAACTGCGTGGCCTGGCCCAGCGCGTTGGTGTGGCTGAGCAGCAGGTTGGACATGCCCAGCGGGCCGGTGTGGTCGCTGTAGCTATAGCTCTCGGTGGCCTCCGGCGCGTCGGTGCGGGTGATCTTGACAAGGTTGCCTGCGGCGTCGTATTCGAATGCCAGCCCCATGTCCTCCGGGCCCTGCACTTTTTGCAGGACGTTGACCGCAGCGCCCGAGCCCACGAAGGCCCGGGTCTGGTAGAAGAATTGCAGGGACTGCCCATAGGCGTTCTGTACCTGCAACAGGGGCGCATCCACGCCGATGTCATAGGTGAGGGTCAGCGCGTTGCCGTTGGTGTCGGTGATGGACTGCAGGGCCCACTGGCGCTTGCCGCCGATGAAGCCGAAGTGATAGCGCGTGCCATCCTTGGAATAGAAGTCGTAGCTGCGGTCGCCGTTGTTGGCGATCAGAGTGCCGTGGTAGCCCTTGGCCGGTGTGAGCGTGCCGTTGCCCTGGGGCAGGAAGCGGATGAAGCCGCCGTCTCCGGCATTGACCAGGATGTCGCCGCAGGCCGTGGTGGACAGTGAGGCATCGAAGTTGTGCCCCCAGTTCACGCCCAGCACGCCGACGCTGCCCGAGCCCCCGGAAGAGTAGGACGGGCGCAGCGCCAGCTGCGGCCCGCGTGCGGCCACGCCCATTCCCATGCCGGACAGGTTGATGCGGCCGGATTTGACATTGACGCCCTGGATGAGGATGTTGCCCACCGGCAAGGCATCGTTGAGCATCAGTTTGGAGATGACCAGGCCCTGGTTGGGCTCGACCGATCCATCCTTGTCACTGACGGCCGTGAGGGTGAAGGCATAGCCGTTCCTGGCAGGCAGCAGGGCATCGGGCGCCAGCGTGATGCTGTTGGCGCCCATGGCAAATGCCTGGCCATCGACCAGGCGCACGGGGCTGCCCGTGGGCACCGGATTGTCGTCATCGCTGAGGCGGGTGGCCTCCAGCGTGATCCTGGCGTTCTGGCTCAGGATGAAGTTGAGCGCACTGCCCTGGGCGCAGAAGCGGTCATTGGCAATATCCACGTCGCGCATCAGGCGCAGCACGCGGTCGTAGCTGGTGACGATGCGCTGCCTGAAGGGCAGCTCCATCTTCTCGGAGATGATGTCGTCGCTGACGTAGGCGTCGGCCTGGTAGGTTTTGACGATGTCGAAGCGGTTGCCGCGCTCGATCTGTACATCGCCTTGTTTTTGCTTGCTGCCCGAAGGGCGCACAGCGACAAGTTGGCCATCCTCGAACACGCGCACCTGTACGGCGGAGGCTTTGTAGGCCTCGGGTTCGAGCTTGAAATCGACTTTGATCGGGTAGACATTCAAACCGGCATCTGACAGATACAGGCGATTGGGGTCCGTATTGGCATCGGTGTCGCCCGAGGTGACCGCATTGATGCGGATGCGCACGCCGTATACGGAGCTGACACCAGAGGTGACGTTCATGGCCAGCGGCTCTTCCACAGGCTCGGAAGTGCACTTTTTGTCGCGCGTGTCCATGCGGTCAGTGATGTAGGTACCGCCGACGCTCCAGCTCAGTTGATTGAGGGCGGGACTGGGGCCTGTAAGAACATGGGTTTGCCATGCGCCCGCACCTGCTCCGGCAAAGTCCAGCGCACTGCCGCCGCCGAACACCCGGGGCTGGACAGAGGCTGTCGTGATTGGCTCGAAAGTACGCGTGCCCTGGTAGACACAGACACGGGCCGAATTCCAGCCCACGCTGGCTCGCTCCTGCAGAAGCTCCAGGCTGAATGGCCGGCCATAGCGCTTGCCTAGACCCGTTGCGGCATCGGCAAGACCATCCTTGTCGACATACGCCCACGCCAGAGTGATCGCCGTCGGAGGCCGTGTGCAGGGTGCATCCACGCGGACCTGCAAAGTGGTGGACAGACCACCCGCAGTGACTTCAACCGGCGAGACGGTGCCATTGGTCGGCCCGGGCGTGACCGACAGAAAGGCTACGCCATGGGTATCGCTGTCATAGGGTCCATTGACGGTGGCCGGTGTGGGCCGGACAGCAGGGTCGCAGCTCGCGCTGGCCGCCAGACCAGTCCCCGTGACCTTGATGTTGGCCACCGGGTTGGAGAATTTGTCCAGTATTTCTATGGAGTACGCGCTTTGCAAAGAGGCCATGCCCGGGGTGGCATCGCCCTCTAGCAGCTTTTTTGCATTGAGCGTGGCAGGCACATCCGGCAACGCCGTGGTCCACAGGGGCGTTGCGGGCTTGAGCGTTCCAGAAGCGGATGCAGCTGAGGCGTCAAAGACGTTCAAACCGGCTTGTGTGACGTACTTATCCGTTTTCCTTCGCAAGATATAGATGGGAGATGCTGCAGTGGATTGGCCCAGAGTCATGGTGGCTGTGGCCACGCCCAGGGCATTGGTGGTGCTGGTAGCCGGGTGGACCCGGCCTCCGCCCTTCACGGCCATAAAGCTCACACTTGCACCCTTGACGGGCCGCCCATCGCGATCACGCACACGCACGCTCATCGGCCCTGGCAGGGCCTGCCCCACCACACCTTGCAGATCGGCATCGGCATTCAGCCATTCAACGCTGGTGCCCGAGGATGGGTCGTTGTTGGGCGCATCGGTATGCGCCCCGGCCAGGGCATCGGCCAGGAACTGGAGCGTCCAGGGGCTCTGCACCGTAGCACCGCCGGCAATGCCGCCGGTAAGGAAGTAGCCGCTGGCGCCCGTGGCGGGATCGCTGACGATCCAGCCCATGCCGCTCCATGCGCCATGGGCAACGCTTTGCGCGGTGATCTCGACACTGTGGCCCGACTGCAGCCAGGATCGCAGCTCGGCTCTTGTGCCCTGTGCCACCGGCAGCGTGGCCAGTTCAGGCGCGTTGGGGGAGGTGAGCGTGAGCACGGTGGCGTTCCGGGACCGTGCCAACGCGATGAGCTTGTCTGCGGACACGGACTCGGCGCCGAACTGCGACTGGAAGACGCTGTGTTCCAGCGAGGAGCCCGCCAGTCCGATAGCAGCCTGTAGCCGGCGTGCGCCGGCCGCATCGGAGGCAATGACCTCCGTAGGGTGTGCTGCGGCGTCGATGGTGACGCCCTTCCACTCCAGCGTGTAGGGCACGCCATTGACGCCGTAGGCGTTCAGGGCATTGCTGACAATGGTCACGGACGGCGCGGGATGCACGACGGCCGCTCCGCTCAACGCAGCAGCCCCTGCTTCGAAGGCATTCCACTGCGATTCGTAGCGCTGGATGATGCCGTCCAGCAATCGGGCAGCATCGTATTCGCCGTCTCGTGCCGAAGGCGTGGCGCTGCGGGCCACACCGGACTGCCCCACGCCAATGGCGTGGTAGGCACCGACGAGGAAGCTCTGCTCCACGGTCTGTGTGTTCGCCGGGTTCTGGATGTCCAGGCGGAACTTGACCTGACTGCCACCTGCCAGCGGAGCCAGGCCCACCTTGCGCTGGTATCCATCCAGCCGCAGTTCCGGACGCAGCTGGTAGAGATACAGCGGTGCCAGGTCAAGACCGCCCGCCAGCAAAATGGCGCGGTGGTCGGCCAGTTCGGCCGGAATGTAGTTGATGGTGGCGCGCTGGTTGAACAGCTCGTGCACGGGCAGGCTGATGTCCAGGCCGGCCTCCCCGGCGCCGGTCGCGTCGTTGAACAGGCGCAGGCGGGCCGTGGATCGCACTGCATCAGGCAGTGCCGCTGATTCCGCCGTAGCGGCCACGACGGTGAAGGCCAGGGTGTTGGGCAGCAACCCCAACGCCTGGGCCCGGATGGGCATGGGTGCCACGGCCCCTTCGTAACTGGAGGATTTCGGCTGCAGGGCCGCATCGACCTGCTCGCGCACGAAGCTGCCGAAGTCCACCGACTGCACCTTGGAGCGGTACTGTGTGGCAAGCTGCTGCAGATCCAGTCCAAGGTCCGCCAAGCCGGCACCGGCGGGCCTGGGCTGCAGGGTCTTGTGGAACACGTCCAGAGGCAGCCAGGTCTTGCCAGAGGCATCGAGCACGATGCCGCGATAGTTGGTGTAGGGAACCTGCACGGCCACCCAGGTGTGTTCCATGCGGACCAGGGCGACGCGTCCGCCCTGGACAACGGGCGAGTAGGCAATGCCGGCCTTGGCCAGCATTTCCGGCACCAAGCCGGGATCGCCCAGGCCGGCAGCGCTGGCAATGCCGTCCACGCCGATTTCGGCCACGCCGTGAACATAGCGGGCAGGCGCACCCGCGGCGCGCAGCATGGCGACCAGCAGCGAGGCCTGGTCCACCGCATTGCCTGCGCCCGTGCGCAAGGTGCCCAGGGCACCCTTGGTGCTGCCGCTGTACCACTCGCTGCGAATGCCGTTGCGCACGTACTCGTAGATGCGCACATAGTCGTAGTCGAGTTCCTTGGCCTTGGCGACAATTTCCTCGTTCAGCGGTGCCTCCGGTGCGTCGGCCACGTCTTCCGGCATGGCTGCAATCTCCTGCCCTGCTTCGTAGCTGGGCAGGATGACCGGAGCGCTCACTGGCGCGCGCACGGCCAGGCCCAGAGGCCGTACGGGCAGCATCGCGGCACGCAGCACCGGTGCATTGCCCTGCGCCTGGCCAGTGGCCTGAAGCGCTTCACGCAACGCCCCCACGGCCTGGGCCTTTTGCTGGCTGTCTCCATCCAGCCCCGGCATGGCGGCGGCCAGCTTCTGCAGCAGCTGGTCGATCTGCACCTGGACCGCGGCACGGCGCGCTTCAAAGGATGAGGGCAGCGAAGGATCGGCAAGCCGGCCCTTGAGATCCATGCTGTCCTCTTTCAACAGCATGGCGCTGGCGCGCACGTGCTCATGGGCCTGCCGGATGCGGGAGGTATCACCGGCGGCCAAGGCATCGGCCATGGCTGCCAGGGCCTGGGCCAGTTGCTTGCCCGTGGTGTTGCGCATGGCAATGCCGCCGCCTGTGCGGTTGTCCACGCTGCCCAGCAGCGCCGAGGCATCTCGGCCTGCCGAGATGGCGTTGATCACGTCCTCCTGCGTCACGGGTGCAGGGGCCGACGGCTGTGCAGCCCTGGCCGACGCGCTCTCCACCAGCAAAGTGACCAGCACCATGGCGGCCCACAGGTGGCGCAGCCAGGCCGAGGTGTTGACACGGGCGGAGAAGGAGACTGAAGACATCATTTTTTTCGTGTTTTTCCGAGAGCGCGATGGGCAACGAATGCCATGGCCAGGCACATCAGGACCAGCATGGCCCGGTCCGAGGGCCAGGCAGGCACCGCAACAGGTTCCTGCACTGCGGTGCCGAGCACCGTGAAGATGACAGTCCGCTGCGCCTGGTTGCCTGCACGGTCGCGGGCGGTGATCTGCAGCACATGGGAGCCAGGGCTGCCCACGCGCTGGCCCTGGCTGAATGGCTGTCCATCCAGGGTGCTGGCGACGCTTTCCAGGTGCGCGTCGATGACCTTGAACGAGATGGCCTGGCCGGCGGGATAGCTGCCGCCATCTGCAATGCTGAGTTGCTCGATGGCAGGCGGCGTGTTGTCCACCGTCACCGTGCGGACCACGTCGGGATGGCTGACGCCCTGGCTGTCGACAGCACGCACGCGCAGCAGGACAGGGCCATCGGCCAGTTGGGCAAGAATTGCCTCATGGGCTCCACTGCCACGCGAGGCCATGGCGGTGTAGGAGGCACCAGCAGCAACGGCCATCTCCAGGCGGCTGATATTCTCGGCAGGCACGACCCTGGCCAGCACAGGCACTCCGGATTGGACAACGGCGTTGGCCTCAGGCGCCGTGATGGTGACGACGGGCGTGCCGCTGCTGCCCGCAGTCACCCGGAACCTGACCGCCACGACGGTTTCATTGCCCGCGATATCGCGCGCCGCAGCTGTCAGGGCGTAGGTGCCTGGCGTGGCGATGGACTGACCAGAGACATAGGGCTGACCATTGAGCATGATGGAGCTGCTGGCCAGGTGGGTGTCGCTGAGCGCAATGGAGGCGTTGGCGGAGCCGGCATACACCCCGTCTTCGGCCACGCCCGTGATCACCACCTGGGGTGCCGTGTTGTCCACGATGAAGCGGCGCAACTGCACATCCGAGACATTGCCGGCGTTGTCAGTGGCGCGCACCGATGCGGCGTGCGCGCCATCCGGCAGTCCGCCCACGTCCAGCATGTACCTGCCGGTGGTGGCCGACAGGGCCAGGCTACTCCATTGCGGCTGCCCATCCAGGCGGTGCTCCACCGAAGACACGCCGGAGCCGGTGTCCGTGGCCGCAACGCTCAGCACGGCCGCACGGCGCACATGTGCACCTTCGACCGGTTGCTCGATGAAAACGGCAGGCGGTGTGGTGTCGGCCACGGGCAGGCGGATGGAGAACTGCAGCGTGGATGCCGCGCTGTTGCCGGCCTTGTCCACGGCATCGACGCTCAGGACATAGTCACCACTGGCGGTCACAGGCGTTGCACTGACATAGGCAGCACCGTTGAGCGTGATGGAGCTGCCGAGCAACGCCAGGTCGGTCACGCTGATCACAGGGGTCACCGCCGCAACGTACTGCCCCGCGGCGACACCGGAGATGGTGATCACGGGAGGCGTGTTGTCCACAGTGAAGCTGCGTGCATCGGTCATGGCCTCGTTGCCCTGAGTGTCCCTGGCGCGAACGACGACGCTGTGCGCGCCATCGGTCAACGTGTCCAGTGAGGCGGCATACAGGCTGGCGTCGTTTTGGGTGGCGTCCACGGCCAGGGGCGCAAAGGCGCCGCTGTCGATGCTGAACTGCGCCTCGGCCACGCCAGATTCCGCGTCCACGATGGTGGCGGTCAGGCCGCTGGTGGCTCGCCGCAGGTAGGCGCCGGCCGCTGGCGTTCTGATGTCGATCACGGGCGCCGTGATATCGCCTGCCGTGGACTGGATGCTGAAGCGCACCGTGCGGCTGGCGGTGTTGCCAGCCAGGTCGAGGGCATCCACCTGGAGCACATGGGAGCCCGGGTCGCTGATGCGCGTGCCCGATGCAAAGGGGGAACCATCGAGACGGATCTGCGACACGGACAGGTTCGGATCGGTCACCACGATGGAGGGCGTCACGGGGTTCGCATACGCGTTTTCCGCAACGCCGGAAATGGCGATGACCGGAGGCTGGCTGTCCAGAACAAAGCTGCGCTGCACGGGCTGCGATACGTTGCCGGAATGGTCGGTGGCACGCGCTGCGAGCTGGTGTGCTCCGTCTGCCAGGGATGGCAATACCCCCACATAGCTAGAGCTGACCGGGTCCGACAGTGTCGTTGCCTGCCAGCCGCCACCATCGACCTGGAACTCGACCGTGCGCACACCGGACAGCAGATCCGTTGCCGCAACCTGCACCGACTGCGCCGCACGCAGATGGACCCCCTGCACGGGCTGCCTGATCACAACCGTCGGTGGATCCAGCTCGAACACCGCCACTTCACGTTGCCTGAGCAAATTCGGCTGCGGTGCGCTGGCGATGGACATCCGCCCCGCTCCAGGCGGAGATGCCAGCGAGGTGCGCAACTGGATCCACAGCGCGCCGATGGGCATGCCCTGCGCGGAAAAACTGAAAGCCGAGCGCGTTTCTGTACCACGCGCCAAGGAGGCAATGCCGTGCGACGAGCGCGCCAGCACCGTGTTCGAGCGGGGCTCCAGCACCACCACCTCATACTGCAGGTCGCTCAGATCGGTCTGCCCGCTGTTTGTCAGGATGGCCGTGCCGGCAATGCTGCCCGTGTAGGGCAGGCTGCTACGGTCCAGCACGATGTCGCCCGTCAGCGATGCCACTGGATTGGTGTCAGCCACGATGTCGAATGTGGTGCTGCTTCGGGCGACTTCCCTGCCCTCGAACACAACCCACAGATCGGCCGTGTAGGCGCCCTGGGCCAGGCCGGCTGTGTCCATCGTCCTGGCCATCTGGGTGACGGCGACAAGCCCGACCTCGTCCGTAGCTTCCAGCACGGCCTTGCCGGCAGGGTCGAGTACGCGGACGAAGGACTGCGCCTTGCCAAGGGTCGGGGAGGAGCCCGCAGGATCGACCTGCGCCACGATGCGCGCCACGGTGCCTGGCGCATACGAGGCGCTGTCGCTGCGGACCCTGGCATCGATCTGGACATGGGGTTTGACCAGGAAGGACGCCGTTGCCTGCGCCAGCACGACCGAGCCATCCACCCAGGATGCTCGCACCTTGTACGGGCCGTCGAAGATGGCCGGAACGCTCCAGTTGAAGTCCACGCTCCGGCTTTGTCCGTACGGCAGCAGGGGTTGGCTTTGCGACGGCAGCGTGGCAACGGCATCCCCCTGGGCATCTTCGATGCGCAACCGAAGCTGCCCCGATATGTCAGCGCCGCCATTGAAGAGCGTGACACTGCCGCTCAGCATGGCCCCCACGGGATAGGCAGGACTGGCGACGCCGGCCGCCAGAGTCCGCAAGGCAGTCGCCCCCACAACGCGCACGGGCAACACCAGCACGTTGTTGTCCTCGGAGACTTCCTGTACCTCATCGTCGGCATCGACCGCGATGCTCAACTGCCAATCGCCTGCCGTGTCGAAAACGGCATCGGTTCGCAGTATCTGGCTGCCGCCCGCCGCCATGGCCGTGGTGCGGGTGCTCAGCAGTTCGACACGCGTTCCGCCAGGCGAGGTGGCCAGCATGCGCACACGGGCGCCAGGCGCGTCGGCGATGCCCACGTTGTTCACCACCACAGTGACACGGCCTGCCTCGCCAGCCCGGGGGATCTGGGGCAGTATCGTGACATCGGCGCCCTGAACGGAAAAATCGGGCAAGGCGGACGCCTGGGCGTCGTAGGTCACGCTGATGGCAGCGGACTGCGCTCCGGCATTTCCCTCAAGGTCCGTGGCCTGCGCGACCAGCAGATTTCTGCCGGCTCGCAGTGCGATGGGCGGGAACAGGGCCGTTCCAGGCAATGCCAGGGATGTGACGCCATCCGAGTCCGTGACGAACAGCAGCCCCGAGCGGGCCCACGCCATGCTTTCGGGATGGATGCCCATGTCAATGGACCGCGGTGGCGCACCGGCGGCGTCCACGATATGAAGCTGAGTGCCACGCACAAAGGCAAGCACATCGGTGGGAGACAGGGAGAAGTGGTCCACACCCTCTTCATGGGCCGTCACCACGACAGGCGCCGCCTGGCCCACCTGCTGGAGATGCACCTGGTAGGCCTGCGCATCGCCTTGCCTGGCAAGGAAATAGACAGACTGCCCATCCGACGACCATTGCAGCGGCTCGTAGTCGTCTGCTCCCGGCTGGGACTGCGCAAGGACATGCCCGTCCGGCAGTGACAGCAGGACGAGTTGCCCGCCATCGACGGCCGCCACATGCTGCCCGTCGGGAGCAATCGCGAAGTTGCTGAACCATCGGGATGCACGCGCCACGGTACGGCTGGCTGCGCCGTCCACCGGCACCTCTACCAGCGCTTCGCCACCGTTCGTAACACCCAGCCAGCGCTTGCCGTCTGGATGCCAATCCAGCATCTGGACAAAGCCATCCAGCTCCGGCTCGGACACACTGCCGTCCGCCACACGCACAAGCCTGACCGAGCCTCCACCGCTTTGCAACAGCAGTTGAGAGGCATCGGGCGACCACACTGGAATGCCGCCAATGCCGGCGCCCGACACCTTGTGCAAAGTGGCAGGTGCTGCGCTGCCATCAAGCAGCGGCGGCACATGGAGGATGCTCAGTCCGTCGAAGGATATCGTTGCCACAAGGTCGGCCCTGGAAGCCAGCGTCATGGCCTGCTGGCGATCGAACACGCGTGTCTTGCGCAGGCCTGCCAGGGCATTGGCCGATGCCACCGCGACACCATCGCGGCTCAACTGCACGCGCGCAGAAGGCTCGCTGAAGACACGAACGGCCGTGCTGGACTGCGACACCACAAGAGGATGTGCGCTGTCGGTGGGATGAAAGATCAGGGGGGCAGAAGGCCCCATGCGATCGAGCGCCACGCCATCCACTTCGTTGGAGGCATCCCCCTCGTTGCCTGCTGCATCCCGCGACCGCACCACGTAGTAGTACCGCACTCCGTTGACCACCTCATGGTCGGAATACGCCAGGGTCCGGGCATCCGTCCTGGCGATGGCGCTGTAGGGCCCTCCCACCGCTGTGGCGCGGTACAGCACGTAGGATGCCGTGCCGTCCGCCGACGCTGGCGCCTGCCAGGACAGCCGCAGTTCACCGCCAGCAGCAGGCGCCACCAGTGCAAGTTGCAAGGGAGCACCTGGACGCACGGAGGCAATCTGCGCCACGGCCTCATTGGACAGTTCGCCCGCATTGCCGGCGACGTCCACCGGACGCACGGTATAGGCATAAGAGCCATTGGCCAGGGGGCCATCCACATGCAGCCTTGGCTTGGTGGCCACCACCGTGGCAATCACCACGCCGTCGCGCAGCACCTCATACGAGGCCAGGTCATCAGCGGCGCTTTCGGTCCAGCTCACCGTGGCCATGGCCCCGTCCACTTCGACACGGGTCTGCACCGGAGGCGGTGGCGTGATGTCGCCGATACCTGCAGGGCTGGCACTGGCCGCAGTCCCCAGCAGGCCCAGCTGGCTCAATGCCTGCACGGAAACCGTGTGCCGACCGCCGGGCACCGCGACATCGGCCTCTGTGCCGCCCAGCACGGCCAGCGACCTGCCTCGCACCTCGCCGACCCGCCCCGCAGCAACCCCATCGGCAGCCGCACCCAGGGATATGCGAATGCGATCCGTGAAATAGGGCGGCTCCAGCGCAAGCTGCAGACTCTGCTCTGCATTGGCGTTGTCCTGCTTGAGCGGCACCCAGACAAAACCATCCCAGGCCTCGACGGCATAGCTGGTCGGAGGCTCCATGTAGGTACTCCACACAATGGACAGCTCTTGCACAAGCTCCTTGCGTGCCGCCGAAAGCTCAATCCAGGGGGCAGGGTCCTGTTCGTCGGGCCGCCAGGCCGTGTCGTCATTGCCATCGATGACCCGACCGGCCCGGGCATAGCTGCCCTCCTCGGTACTGGCCACGGCGGCAACGAACTCGAACGGCCGGGGATCGGGCTTGCCGTCCACACGAACCACATAGCCCGCCACATCGATGCTGCTGCTGGCGGACCAGGTGGCGCGCAGCACGCCGCCAGACGCCACAGCCTGCAACTGTCCGGGCGCTGCCGGCGGATCTCCTCGCGCCACACGCACCTGACCGGCCCGGCTGCGATTGCCGGCTTCGTCGGTCTGGCGCGCCGTGATGATGTTGGCGCCCATGGCCAGGGGCACGGCGTCGGCCTGGAATCCTCCCTCGACATCTGGGGAAAGAGACAGTTTCGCGGGTGCGCCGGTCTCCGGCGCGCTTGTCACCGCGACGGCGTGCACGGCATCAGGACCCTGGCCTCGCAGGGGGGTCGCCGCCAATGCCAGCGGAGTGTATGGCTGCTTGAGCGCGGTGGTGTAGACCCAGGCCTTCGCCTCGGGCGAGGGATCGGACTCGTTGTCGTCCTGGTCCACGGCCAGCACCTGGTAGCCATGTCGGCCATCGGGGCGGCCTGCGTCCACCAGTTGCGTGGCCACCACGGGAGCGGTCGTCACACGGGTGATGTCGCCCGCCGCATCGATGCGCTGGACATGGTAGCCCTGCACGCTGCTGCTCGGGCTGGCCGTCCAGCGCAGGGATACATCGCCACCGTCCACTTGCGCAATGAGGTCGGTGGCCGGCTTGGGTCGCTGCAGATTCTTGCGGACCACGCTGATGGATGCGGACGCGGGATCGGTGCGGCCGCCAAGGTCCGTGGCCACGGCACGCAACTGGTAGCTGCCAGGCGTCAGCGCCTTGGTGTCCCAGTTCACGCTGTAGGGGGCCTTGGTGCTGGTGGTGCCGATCAAGGTCCAGTCGGCATCGGCAACTGCCTTGTACTCGAACCGCACGGAGGCGATGTCCAAATCCGGGCTTTCTGCGCGCACATAGGTCACGCCATCGACGTTGGCGCCATTGGACGGCTGAACGATGACCGCCTTGGGCGGCCGGTTGTCCACCGTCACGCTGGCGGGATCGGAGCGGCCGCTCAGGTTGTCCGCCTTGTCGGCGGCCACCACGGTGTAGACGAAGGTGCCATCGGGCAAGGCCTTGTCCAGATAGCTCGTTGCATTGATCAGATAGGGACGGATGGCGTTGTCGCCAGGGTCGGACTGATTCACCAACTGCCCGTTGCGGTACAGCAGGTAGCCTGCAAGATCGGGCTCCGTGCTGGCCGTCCAGGTCAGGCTTACATCCTGCGTGCCGGACAGCTGCGCGCGCAGCCCCAAGGGCTTGGCCGGCGGCAGGTTGTCCACGAGCACCCGCACCTGGGCGCTTGACAGGCCGCCTTCGGTGTCCTGGGCCTCGAGCCGGATGGTGTAGACGGCGCCCTCCGGCAAGCCGGCAGTGGGCCAGCTGGCCAGCACATCGCCTTGCACCGGCAGTGCGGAGGTGCGCAGTACTTTCCATTCCTTGGGCGATGCCCCCTCTCCGACTGAGACCTGGTATGCCAGGAAGTTGGTCAGCGCATAGGCGCTGCCCTCGATGGACAGCAGACCACCCACTGCCGATTCGGTCGCAGGCTTGCTGATATGCGCCAAGGGGCCCGAAGCCTTGATGCGGACCTGGACCACATTGGAGTGCGCGCTTTCCACGCCGCTGCGGGAAAGCGCGGTCACGGTGTAGGCATGGTCTCCGTCAATCAGGCCGGCATCCAGATACTCGGTGCCCGGCCAAGGTTGCCCATTGAGCTTCTGGCCATTGCGATAGATGCGGTAGCCCATGATTCGCTCCACATCGTTGTTCGGCAGCCAGGCCAGGCGGACGTCGCTACGCTGTTCGCGCCGTGCCGACAATACCGGCGGCCGGGGCGGTGTGGCATCGATCTGCAGCGGCACATTGAACCTGGAGGCATTGCCGGCCTTGTCCAGCACCGTCAGACGCAAAGTGGCCGGTCCATCGGGCGGCAGGCCCACCAATCTGGCGAGTTCCCCATTGACCACATTGGCCGTCCCGCGGCTTATGACTGTAAGAGCGTCCAGCGTCTCGCCAACACCGCTGCCCAGCTCCAGCGTCCACGAGTCCATATGCTCATCGCTGGCCGTACCCACCACCGGCACCATCGTGCCGATGGCGGCATGGGCCACGGGCGCGGTGATCTGCGCCACAGGCGGCGTTTGGTCGACATTGATACTGACGGTGGCCTGGCCCACATTGCCGGCCTTGTCGGTGCCTACCAGCTGCATGCTGTAGCGGCCGTCCTGCAGGGCCGCACCATCGAAGGCCAGGGACAGGGCTGCCGGCGAGGACACGACGGGCACCGCTTGAACGGCGTGTCCATTGATCATCAGTTGCGCACTCGCCAGATTGTGGTCGGCCACCAGGCCGGCCACATCTGCCGGCCGCACCCGGCTGACAAAGGTGCCCGGTGCCGGACTGGAAAACGAGACCTCGGGGAGCTTCGAGTCCAGCTCGAATTCTGCAGACTGGTAGCTGGAGGCATTCTCTGCCTCGTCGCTGGCGATGACCTTGAGGCGATAGCGGGCGTCATCCAGGCCCAGTTGCTGAAGGCTGCCCAGCGCAGACTTGACCAGGACCTCGGACCCCTCGGCCATCAATGCCCGCTTGGTCGATGGCAGCGGGCCCTCGACGAAGATCTGATAGTCACGCAGCATCCTGTCGGACACGGAGCCCACAAGTCCAGCATTTCCAGGCATGAATTCGCCCAGCACCGAATCCAGCGTGAACAGCGGTGGCGTGGCGTCCAGCAGCACCGCACTTTCCTCCTTCTGGACGTTGGTCTGGTCGGCGCGGGAAGTGGCCCGGATCTCCACCGTGTACTCCGCGTCGGGAGCGGGTGCGAGCGCGTCATTGAGACCATCCCAGATCACCACGGTTTCGCCGGGAGATGCCAGGGACTGGAACACCAGACGGCGCACGACCAAAGCACCTCGCCGGATTGTCAAATCGACAAACGCCGGCTGCAGCACGTCATAGGTCACGCGCACGCTGTCCAGCCGGCCATCTCCATTGGGGGAGAAGGTGTCGGGTGTCACGGAGAACTTGCGAAGCAGTGCCACGGGGGCCTTGAGCTTCAGGTCGCGGGTGAGCTCAGAGCTCAGTTCCGCTCGGTCGAAAGCCCGCAGGCGCAGCGTGACCACGCCCTCCAGCGAACTTGCATCCAGCGCTGCAAGCTTGCGCAGATCGACTCCCGAGGTCTGCGAAGCCAGTGCGGTCCAAGCGTCGCCCTGGCTGTAGTCCAGAATCCACTGCAGCAGGTTCTTGTCTGTGGCACTGCCGACAATGTCCAGGAACGACTGCGTGACCTCTCCAGCCAATGGCTTGTCCAGCAGCAGCGCGGGCACCGTCCTGTCCACCTCGACCTGCAGGCTGCTGCGCAGCAGATTCAGTACGTTGTCGGGATTCGGGGCTTTCAGGTTGCCACAGCCATCCTCGTAAGTGACGTCGAAGGTGTAGTAGCCATCTTCCACGTACTGGCCCGCATCGTTGCGCCCATCCCAGACAATGTCACGGGCACCTGCGGACACCGACAGCCTGTTGGTCAGTTGCCGCACCAGCCCGCCGCTCTCGATAGGCACCAGCGAGCCCTGCTCCACACGACGCACCGCGACAGTCACCACCATCGGCTCCAGAGGCTGGAGGGTCAGGATCATCGAATGCAGGGTGCTGGCAGTGCCTGGCGAAAACAGCCGCCTGTCCACGGAGGCCGGTCCGGCCTCCAGCGTTCCATCCAGATAGAACCTGACCTGTCGGCAAGACTGCGCGCCCGACCAGTCAAAGACCGTCACGCGGCTTGTCACCTGACCGGAGATATTCACGATCGGGCCCAGTGCGCCGGCAAGGCGCCTGCCGCTCATGTATGAACGCGATTTCTTGGACGAAGCGGCAAACTCCTGCGAGACATACGGCATATTTGCCCGCGACCCTTCTCCATCACGGGGGTCCGGCCCATGAATGCTGGGCAGGGCTCCATCGACCGGCTGCCAGGGTGCGTTTTCATCATCACCGAGACGGAACTCCTGCTGGTAGTCAAAACCGGCGGCATCATCGATTTCCACTTCGGGCCGCAGGGCGTTGACTATCTTGTCCTCCCTGTCCCTGCCGGCCTTGTGCAATTCAGGAACCGCACACACACGCTGGTTTTCCTGCGGATAGGTAATGCGCCATGCGGGAGGCGAGTGGTCCACGGGTGCCTTGAACGAGCCATGGCGCTTCACGCCATCGCGGTCCGTCGTGATTCCCGTGAAGACCCCCTCTCCCTCCGGCAGGCCACGGTGGTCAAAGGTGAATTCATAGTCCTGGTACCGCGGATTGACCACGTTGAAAACCAGTTGCCGCCCGCCGGTGGGAACGTCGGCAAAGACCTCCAATGACAGCAAGGGGGTTGTAACCAACTCCGCAGGAATGGGTCTCACCACGCCATGCAACTGGTGCGGGGCATCTGCCTCGCAGGAGGCGGCGAAATTCGGTCTGATCTGGAAATCGACACCACCACAATCCTGGATGCTGTCTTCCGCCTGCATCGTGCTGCCATTGTCGAATGTGACCAGCGCACGCACCCTATACGCGGCACAGGACACGTAGCGGCCGCTTTGCTGGAATCCGAAGCTGGTACCAGGCGGAACAAGGGAGTTGAGCTCCTGCAGCAGGATGCGTCGTTCGATGGCGTGATAGGCATCGGTCCGGCTGGAGACAAAGACCTCCAGTTTTTTGGCCACCCGGCCTGTTGTCAGATAGACAATCCCGCCCAGCATGTTCTCATCCAGACCGGTGGCCTTGATTGACAGCTTGTTGTCGGATTTCGTCACGATCTCATTCGTGAAGTACTGGGTCCCGCTTTTTCCGGTGAGCTTCAGACGCATGCTCACACCCCTGTCCACGGCAATGCCGGAGTTGTAGAACCCGACCAGACCATAGTTCTGGGGAATGGGCCCGTCACCCTCGAGAAACGAACGCTCTGGCATCCATACCGGCTTGACCTGATTTTTTTCGTTGCGTGTCTCCACCGGCACGCCCTGACCATCCTTTATGGGATACACCTGCAGATGGGGCTGCTCAAGCCACTCGCCCTTTTTCGCGAGCTGTTCTTCATTGAACTGCAAGGACACGGACACCACCGGATCATCAAGCGTTTCCGCAAAAATCAGTGCGATGCCCGCAGCAGGACGCAGCGCCACATCCCGCTCGTCATCCATTTGTCCGTGGAGGCTCGGTGGCACAGGTACCTCCCCCTCCTGCAAATCCCTGGCAAGAATCTGTCCGGCCAGAATCAGCCGGAGGTCCTGCCGGGCAGGCGCGAACTGCGCAACCGTGCGATTGCCGGCCAGATCGACGACAGTCAGCCGGTAGAGCTTTCCTACATATTCCGCCAGGGACAGAAGGTGCAAATGGCGTTGATTTTTGTGCTTGTCGCCGCCCAGTCCATAGGGGCTCCAGCGTCCCGGAATGGTGCTGTCACTCACCTCCAGCTGCACTGAATCGAAATGGGTGTCCGATACGTCCCAGCTCAATTGTGTCCTCCGGCAGCGGATGACTCCACAGTCGGAGAACGGTGCCTCGTTCTTCAACTCATGGATGACAGGTGCCGAGTTGTCCAGATGGACAAAGAAATCAAAGCCCACCACGTTGATTCTGTATTCGCCATCCGCCACGATCTGGCCGTTGTCGTCCCTGCCATCCCAGACAATGGAGCCATCCACATTGCCGGCCGGATGGTTGCGTGAAAAGGTCCGAACCAGGCCACCCTGGCGATTGAAGACACTGAACTCCAGATTCACGGGCTCCAGGACCCGGTAGCTGAGACTCATCACGTCCTTGGTGCCATCGCCATTGGGCGAGAAATGGGACGGCTCGCGCACCACATTGGTAATCGGCGGACCTGCCTGGGCAATGGCAACACGGCGCAGCTTCTGCCGGCGGTTGCCGGCACGGTCCTCCGCCATCAGCCGCACGGTATAGCGGCCCACGCCCGGCGAAACCCACATGGCAAGATCCTTGTCCCATAGGGGCGTGGAGCTGGGCGGGGCGATGGGATGCCAAGTCTCAGGCGCATCATCGCTGGCATAGTCAAGCCAATAGCGAGCGAAGTTCCTGTCCGCCACGCCCCCGTGCACCTTGACAGACACACCATCGGCGCGCCGCGACAAAACGAGGTCGGTCTGCAGGTTGGCAAGGGTACGGAAAACGTAGGTGTCCTGCGGCTGGCGATCACCAAAGGGAACACATGAGGACAATCGCCCCGGGTTGTCCCAGGCTTCGTACTGCATCCCTCGGCCATATTCGATGAATCGGCTCACGCCACTGCGGTCGCGTCCCTCATATCCCGGCTGGACGAAGGGCGGCGCTTCGCCGAAAGCCAGGGAGGAAACCGCATGGGGGCTTCGCAGATCGATCAGGCGGTAACGGGGAGCGTCCTGGCCGCTTTGCGCACGCACGACGGCTCCACTGGCGGTGACTGGTACAGCACTTCGAGACACGCCGATGTCACCCCCCATGCTCACGCTGGCAAGCACTTCATGGCGGCCCGGTACAGCCACCAAATGCACAATCAGCAGGCCCTTGCGGCCATTGGCCGTGTCAAAGGTTTCGACGAACGGCGGGATATCGGTCACGCGGCCGGACACGATTTCAATGCGGCGGATCGTGATGGCACAGCGCCTGGAAGCGCCATCTTCCGAGACGGCGCAGTCCGGCGCAACGGGAAGGTAGAGCTCTGCAGAATCCTCGGACCATGCCTCCTGCCCAACCACGTTTTCCAGGCTGACCTGACGCAACTCGTTGCCGTCGGCATTCAGCACCAGCAGTTCGGTCGGCGTCTGGCCCACCACCAGGCGCCCATCGGGCGACCAATAGTATCGGTGGTCATTCGGCAATGCCCTCACATGGCCGTTCACCAGGTTGACCAACAGCGTGCCGATAGCGCTGGCATCGGCAAGCAATCGTGTCCTGTCGGGTGAAAGTCGTACGTCGTAGACAGATTCCGCCCCCAGTGCACGCACGGCACCCGTGCCGGTGTGAATTGCGCCCAGGCTGTCGTCGGCCCGCTGGACGAACACCTCGCTGTTGTCATGGGACAGACCGATCAGGGAGCGCAGAGCCGGGGTGGAAATGAGCTTGCGCCCCTCGCCCTCCCCGCCGGCCACGACCAATTGGCCCAGATCGGAGTTGTATGCCACCAGGCGCGTACCCTGCTCGTCGGCGACAAAGGAGTGCCACCCGGTGGGAACGCCGGAAACATCGTTCGGCAGGGACAGGCCACCTAGCACCAGATGCATTCCCCGACCCCAATCGTCCTGGCGGTAGATGCCGGCGGGCAGGTCGATGGCGACATCATGCGCGGTGGGCACATTCAGATAGAAACCCGAGCCTTCGCGTATCGACTCCACGGGAACATTTCTGGGCAGGGAACAGGTCAGGCCGGCGTTGATGCCCAGCGGTGTTCCCATGACCGACAGCAGAGAGCTGCGGTTGGTGTCGATCTCGACCGTGGCGCCACCCAGAACCAGACCGTCCGCATTGCGCACCGCCAGCTCGTACCGACCATCCGGCACCAGCCGGCCCTCATCGTCGAGCCCATCCCAGGACCACGAGCCGGAGGCACCGGAGCCGGCCGGTCGGCCCGTGCGCACCAGCCGGAACTGGTCGTCCGATACCTGGATGGTCACGGCCATGGCCGCTGGCAGACGGTAGCTGAACACCGTGCTGTCCTTGACGCCATCCCCATTGGGCGAGATGAATGCCTCCGACACCGCATAGTCGCCAGCCTGGGTGGCCAGAGAAATGGTCGCCGTATTGTTGTCCTTCACACGCTCCTTGATGGCAGCGTCGGGGTTCACGACCACCGTGACGGAGGACAGGCCTGCACCAGCCGGAGCATCGAACGAGAAATGCACCGTCGTGCCGGCCTTTCCGGCCAATACGGGCACCGTCACATCGGGCGCCAGCCGGATGCCTGCGGCCGGGCTTCCGTTGAAGGCGCTCACCACCAGATTGCGGGCGCCCTGGTCGCCCAGATTTGCAACCGTGACGGCAAGGGTGGCGGCCTCGCCCGGCTTGGGCAATGGCGGCGCCAGGCTCAATGCGCCCTGAGAAACCGCAAAGTCCGGCAGCGTCAACACCCTCAGCGACGCAAAGGCCACGTTGTCGTCGAGCGTGATCTCCTCCGGCTGGGAGCGCTTCGGATCGACCACGGCAAAAATCAGGCGTTCGCTGGCATTGGGAACTTCCCAGTTCACGGTCGCCGTGGTGCTGGAGCCTGCAACCAGGGAAGCCACGCGCGTGGCGCCGAGGGAGATACCTCCGGCAGCCGGGTCGCCGTCGAAGAACTCCACATCAAAGCCGGTGGCGTCCATATCGCCCACATTGCGCACGAGCGCACTCAGCGTCATGACCGAGCCTTCGAGCGCAGGGCTGGGTGAGAACGCCAGATCCCTGTAGCTGACCGCCAGGTTCAGGCCTGCCTTCGCAGCCACCTTGAAGGCCAGCGCTGCAGCGTTGTCCGAAGTGTCGCCGTCACCGCTCGCCTTCTCCGGATCCATCTCGACGATGAAGCTGTAGTCGCCGCCCGGTCCCGCGCGCCAGGGAATCTGCTGCTCCACGGTGCTGCCCGCTGCGATCTGCACCACATTGGTCAGCAACACCGTGGTGCCCGCGCCCGATTGGATGCCGTAGCGCACATTGAAGGACGACGAGTCCTGCGTGCCGGAGTTGCGCAGGCGCGCGGTGAACACCACGTCCGCACCGGGCCGTGGCGCGTTGGGGTTCAAGGAGATATCGGCCTTGCTCACCGCCAGGGAAACTCCGCCGGCCGTCCTGACCGTCACGGAACTGCTGTTGTTGGCGCGCGTGGCTTCCTTGACAAGGCCATCAGGGTCCAGCTCCACGGTGTAGACCGTTACCCCCGGCTCGGACAGCGTGGGTTTGAACTGCAACGCCGTCGTGGCGCGCGCGGCCAGGTCGAAGGCGGTCTCTGCAAGGCGCACGCGGTCGGCTCCGGTGCCGCTCCACAGCACGGCCTTGGCCTGTTTCACGGCGGCCATGCCGGCATTGCTGACGAGTGCGTCGATCTGGAGGGCCGCCGGCAGGTTCTTCACCGTCGAGGGCGTTGCCAGCACATCGCCATCGCCCAGCAGCAGGTCCGCCAGCGGATTGGCACTCTCCACCACCAGCGACAGCGAGGTGACGTTGTCCTGCCGGCTCAAGTCGGCGGTCGCCTGTTCGAAATCCACGACTGCGAAGACCATGCGCGGGCCGGCGCGCGACGTCGTGTTCCAAGTGGCTTGAACAGTGGTGCCGTCTCCACCTACCAGGGCCGCGATGGGAATGGGAGCGCCGATGGCGATACCTCCTGCGGCGGGGTCCCCATCAAAGAAGCGGACCGTGCTGGCCTCTGACTGGAGGGAACCTGCGTTGACGACCCTGGCAGACAGGGTCACCCGCTGCCCATCGAAAATCGGGAGCGAAGAGGCCTGCAGATTGCCGATCGCGAGGTTGGCACTGGCGGCGCTGCGCAGCATTTGCAGCGCCAGCACGGTGTTGTAGACGCTGCCCTGCCAGCTCCCGTCCATCCGCTGGCTCTCGGCAACGAAGCGCTGCGCTGCAGACAGATTGATCTCGGAGCCGAAGCCTACAGCGGCCATGGCCATGGAGGCATGGGCCGTGTCGTGAATGGAGCTGGCACCGTCGCCAAAGCCGCCGTCGGTGTTTTGCCGGCTCTTGAGAAAAGGCTGCACGCTGGCGATCGGCGCCTGGGCACTGGCCAAGCCCGCCAGGGCCTTGAGAACCTGGGCCGAAACATGGACACGGCTGGGACTGGCGGCCGCGTTGCCCCATCCGCCGTCCGGGTTCTGCCAAGACACCAGCAATTGCACGGCAGGCCTGAGCACGCTCTCATCGGCGTTGACCAAGCGCAGGGCCTGGACCGCCAGTGCAGTGTCCAGCGGATTGCTGCGCAGGCGTTCGCCCAAGCCCCACCCGCCGTCTTGGTTGCGGGTGGCCAGCAGGGCCGAGATATCTTCGGCCCGGCGCTCGCCGGCCGTGCTCTCGATCAGCCTGCGGGCCAGAAAATCGGTGTTGCCCGGTGGCCGGGCCGCTATCCAGGCGCCGGCCGGCCCCAGCCCCCTGTAGACGGGGTCTGAGGCACGCAAAAACGAACGGGCCAGCAGCGTGTCACGCGGCGCAAGTCCGGCTGCATCCATGAAGGAGCCGTCGGACCGTTGCTGCGCTTTCAGCCAGGAAAGTCCGGCTGCATTGTTGCCGGGGTTGGCGGGGCCCGGCACATCGGGAGGCAAGGTGGTGCCGGGGACACCCGGAGAGGTGGTCTGCGGCGGCTCGGCAAAGACATTGGCCACGCCCAGGCCATGGGTCAGAGCGTTGTAACGCAGGCCGACCTGCCGGCGAGCCTGAGCCACCACATCCAGGTCTGCGGGATCGATGGTTTCCCCAGGCCGTACCAGATAGATGAAGCCGAATCGGAACGTCTTCTGAGATACGTCGGCAGAAGGGATGCGCGGGCCTTCAGCGGCAATGACGTCGTCTATCGTGACGATTCGCTTGGTGCCCCGAACGGTGGTTCCCAACGGGGCAGGCAGGGCGTTGCCATCGACGTCGGGCGCTTCGATGAGGAAGAAGGGAGGAACCTTGTCCTTGCCGATCAATCCAGCCAGGTACAAGTCCAGCGGGCTGTACCTGCTCTGGGTGTCAATCGCTGTGAAGGAGCCCTCGCCGTTGTCACGCCAGCTCGCGCCATAAAGCACCGAGCCCTGGCTGTCCAGCAGATAGCTCCAGTGGGAGCCATCCTTCCCTACCAAGGCAGAGCTGATCTGTCCATTCCAATCGCGGAATTTGACGTGGCTACCCCAGCGATGCTGCAGCTCATGCGCAAAGGTGGACAGCATGGATTCATAGTCGGCACTGGACGTCGCGCTTGCCCAGCGGGAAGCCGCTGCCATGTCGATATAGCTTTGCAACACGCCCTTGCTGCCATACGCCTGTGAGTTGTCAAATTGCTTGATGCCTATGCCAGCGGTGTCGTTGCGCACGCCCCGGTGAAAAGCCAACGCGTTCTCTCCGTCGGCTGAGGCAGTGGGGTATTCGAAGCTCGAAAACACCACAAGGAAGTCATAGACATCGGCATGCGTGCGAAAGAACTCCTTGCCTACCGTTTCCGAGGGCGCCACCAGATCGATGCCGTATTCACCGGAAAACTCGATGATGCTGACGCCTTTCTCGTCGCGGATAAAGCGGGCCAGACCGGGGGCATCGCCAGACGCTCTTCGCACGCCAGACGATGCTGGATGTAATTGCGAAGATGCGGCAGCGCTTTGCAAAAAATCCGGAAGCGACATAAGAGCAAGGAGCGCAACGACATTGCACACCAACCCCATCAGCCACACGCAAGCGGGCCAGTACGGAGAATCACTTTTCAGCGCTGTCAACGAATGCCTGCCGTGCGCCATCGAAGTGCGGGCCACACCAATCCCTGCCCTGTGAATCCCGGTCTTGCAAAGTGCAATCTGAAAACCGCGCACCGCCGCCCGCATCATGGCGACACGACCATCCATCCGTCCTTCATTGAACGAGCGGGGGCTTGGAACCGAATCAGCCGTGTCGTCTGAAGGCCATCCACCAAGGCGATCTCGATCCGTTCGACAGCCTCCTGCCCAGGCAGATTCACAGGCAGGAACACTGCCACATTGCCGGAAACCTCTTCCAAAGCCACAGCCAACCCGGGGACCTGCATTCCTCTTCGGAGTACGGTCAGATCGTTCGCGCCCCACTTGACCACCACCTGCTGACGCCTCGCATCCAGGGCGACCACGCGCAATTCGGTCTGATCGGCGACTGCCCAGCGCCAGCGATTGATTGCAACCCCGGATTCGCCTGGCTGTGCAAGCTGGGCCGATGCCATTGACGGTAGCCAACACGCCGCAAACATCAACAATGTCAGTGCAGCAGATGCTGAGGCGCCCGATAAGTTGACTGGCCAAACAGCGAACACCACCGAGCGCCTGGTGGCAAACATCGCAACCCGCCAGAATTTTTTCAGAACTCCTCTCCAAAGCATTGCCAGCGACACAAAGGCTGGAATGCCCCTCTCTATACTTTCCATCTTCTCCTCCGCGATGCCATGCACCTTTTTGCTTGTTCCCT
This sequence comes from Delftia sp. S65, assembly GCF_016516495.1. NCBI lineage: Bacteria > Pseudomonadati > Pseudomonadota > Betaproteobacteria > Burkholderiales > Comamonadaceae > Delftia > Delftia sp. S65. The sequence goes on along the minus strand of NZ_JACVUR010000003.1, from coordinate 186,508 downwards.
AAGCAAAAAGCTGGCAACTGCCTACTATTTTTCTCAGGGTCACGATCGAAGGATTCGCCCGGCAACATGCCTCTTGACTTATCGACTTAAATGACCCACACGCCTGAAAGCAGTCCATGGCATGGAGCCATGGACTGCGAAATACGGTCATGGTGACAACAAAAAGCTTTATACGTAACGCTTTGTGCGAAGCATATCACTGAATTGAGCAATGCAGCAACAGCCCATGGATCAAGGCAGCGCCGACTGTCAAAAGGCAATCAACGCAATACATCGCTCCATATTATTCATTTCACTGCATCGCCGCGATTGACAGAATCGACTTGAGCATGTGGAAACGGAGGCATTGCCGGCGTTTGGATCGCAAGCCTGCCGTTGCGCTCACCGCAACCGCGCCAACCTTCGCCCGAAATGCTTCAACTCCAGCGCCGCAGCCTGCGCCACGTGCCCTGCATCGCTTTCACTGTCCTGTTCAGCCGCCCCGGCCACAGCCAGCACCGCCAGCCGGCTCTGGTAGCGCGATTCCTGCAGCGGTCTGAACACCAGCTTGCCCCGGTACAGCGAGGCAAAGGACGAGGGGACGATGGCCACGCCCAGGCCGCAGGCCACCAGGGCGAGCACGTTGACGAACTGGCCGGCCTCGTGGCGTATGGAAGGGGTGAAGCCCGCGTCCAGGCACAGGGCCACGGTGCGGTCGAAGTAGTCGGCATCCTCGTAGCGCGCAAAGCCCACGAAGGGCTCATGCGCAGCCGATTGCAGCGGTAGCGCGCCTTCGCCAGCCGCCAGCGGATGGGACGGCGCCATGGCCAGGCAGTAGGGATCGTCCATGCCGGCCACTTCCTCGGCCAGTGGCTCGCCCTTGCCGGGGCGCCCAAAACCCAGGTCCAGCTCTCCGGCGCGCAGGGCGCGCAGTTGCTGCGAGGTGATCATCTCGCGGGCTTCCACGCGCAGGTTCCAGCCGGCGTCGGCAATGCGGCGCAGCAGGCCGGGCAGCACCGAGTGCATGGCCGACGGAACCAGGCCCAGGCGAACCACGCCCTGGCGGCTTTGCTGGCGTTCGCGAGCGCGCAGCGGGGCCTGCTGGGCGCGCGCAAGAATGGCGCGCGCGTCCTCCAGCAGGGACTCGCCCGCAGGCGTGAGCCGCACGCCGCGCGGCAGCCGTGTGAACAGGGCTGCGCCCACCTCTTCCTCCAATTGCTTGAGCTGGGCCGACAGCGGCGGCTGGGCAATGAAAAGCTTGCGAGCGGCGCGGCTGACGTTGCCCTGCTCGGCCACGGCGACGAAATAGCGCAGGTGGCGCAATTCCATAGGTGTTCACCCTTTGAAAACATACTTGCTTCGTATGCTTCAGATACTAATTCAGTCTTGGACATACCTCTGGCGTATGGAGACACTGCCGCCATCGCCAATTTCCAACGGGCCAGCGGCCCCCACGCCATGCAAGCACTGCGCAAGACCGAGCCGAGCCACGGCCTGACACTGACCCAAGCGGACATGCCCGCGCCCGGCCCTGGCGAAGTGCTGCTGCGCGTGCATTCGGCCGGTGTGTGCGGCACCGATCTGCACATTGCCGAATGGACCCGCAGCTACCACTTCCTGACCCCAGCCCTGCCCGTGACGATCGGCCACGAGTTCAGCGGCGAGATTGCCGCGCTGGGCGAAGGTGCCGGGAACCTGGCCCCGGGCCTGACCGTGGGCCAGATGGTGGCCGTGCGGCCCTCGGTCACCTGCGGCCGCTGCGCGGCCTGCACCAGCGGCAACTTCGATGGCTGCACCACGCGGCGCGGCATTGGCGTGCTGCGCAATGGCGGCTTTGCACCCTGGGCCGCCGTGCCGCTGCGCAACTGCGTGCCGGTCCCGGCCGGTGTGCAGGGCGACGTGGCCGCGCTGGCCGAGCCGCTGACCGTGAGCCATGAGGCCGTGCGCACGGCCGGCGTGCGCCCCGGCCACCGCGTTCTGGTGCTGGGGCCGGGCAACATCGGCCAGGGCATTGCGCTGTTTGCGCGGGCCGCAGGCGCCGCCCAGGTGGTGGTGGCCGGGCATGGCGATGCGCCGCGCCTGGCGGTGTTGCGCGCCATGGGCTTTGATGATGTGCTGGACTTCGAGGGCAGCGATATGGATGCGGCCCTTGCCCCCTATCTGGCCCGGGGCCGGTTCGATGCCGTGATCGAAGCCACGGGCGCGGCCGCCGTGATTGCGCCGGCGCTGCGCGCGCTCAAGGTGCATGGCGTGCTGGTGATCACGGGCATCCATGCGGCGCCCGTGCCCATCGACCTGACGGCGCTGGTGCGCAACCACCAGGAGCTGCGCGGCTCCTACCGCGCGCCCGAGAGCGCCTGGCCCGAGGTCGTGCGCTTCATGCAGGAGCACCAGCCCCTGCTGCGCCAGATGATCACGCACCGCGTGCCGCTGTCGCGTGCCGAGGAAGGCTTTGCGCTGGCGCGCGCGCGCCATGCCAGCAAGGTACTGGTACAGCCGGAGCACCAGGCATGAGGGGCAGCAACGCCTTTCTTGCGCTGTGGAACGGACTGGACCGCAGCGATGCGCGCGAGGAATACGAGGCCTGGCACGCCATGGAACATGTGCCCGAGCGCGTGGGCCTGCCGGGATTTCTGTGGGGGCGCCGCTATGTACGCGGTTCGGATGCAGGCGGTGCGCCATCTGCCGCAGGCAGCAGCTATTTCACGGTCTATGGATTGCAGGGGCTGGATGCGCTGCAGACCGCGCAGTATGCCGATGTGATCGCCCATCCCACGCCCTGGTCCGCCCGCATGCGGCCCCGGCTGAGCGCCTTTGTGCGCCGGCCCTGCGCACTGGTGGCCACGGCAGGCGCCTCCACCGCCGCGCACCTGGTGGCGGTGCGCGCCACCACCGCCGACCTGCCCGGCTGGTCCGCCGCAACCACGCAGGCGCTGGCCGAGGCCGAGGACAGCGCCCTGCTGGTGCGCGCCAGCGCGGGCGCCGTGCCACCCGCGCTGGACCTGGCCTACCCCGTGGGCGGCGAACGCATTGCCCAGGCCGTGACCGGCCAGACCACGGTGGTGCTGCTGGCCGAGCATTGCACGGCCGAGGGCGCGCGCCAGGGTGCGCAGTGGCTGCTGGAGCGGCTTGCGCCCTGGAGCCTGCCGGGCGTGCAGGCCGAATCCTTTGTGCTGCAAAGCCAGGTGGTGCGCAGCGACCTGCCTGCGGATGTGTCACAGCGGCCGCACTCCCGATTGCCGCCGCGCCTGGGACCCATGGACCGGTATTTTTCGCGCTGAAGCCAGATTGCAGATGAACATTCCAGGAGACAAGAACATGAACAAGCCCCAGACAAGCAGGCAGCCGCTGCTGCGGTCGTCAACGCGCCGCGCCGCCCTGCTGTGGTGCGCTGCCGCGCTCTCGCCGGTCTTCCCCTCCCATGCCGCAGGCGACAAGGATGCGTGGCCCACGCGCCCGCTGCGCTTGATCGTGGGCTATGCCAGCGGCTCCTCCCCCGACGTGCAGGCGCGCCTGCTGGCCGAGCCGCTGGGCCGCGCCCTGGGCCAGCCCGTGGTGGTGGAGAACAAGGGCGGCGCCAGCGGCAACATCGGCGCCGATGCCGTGGCCAAGGCCGGCGACGGCCATACGCTGGGCGTGATCGGCAACGGCCCGCTGACCAGTTCCAAATACCTCTACGCCCGGCTGCCCTACGACCCGGGGCGGGATTTTGCGCCCATCGCCATGATCGGATCGGCGCCGCTGGTCTGGGTGGCGCCGCGCGCCGCCGCCACCGATACGGCGGCCTACCTGCAGTCCCTGCGTTCCGAGAACGGGCAGTTCAACTTCGGCTCGGTCGGCAAGGGCTCGGGCACGCACCTGGGAGCCGAGCTGATCAAGGAATCCATGGGCCTGCGCCTGGCCCATGTGCCCTACAACGGCGGCCCGGCCGTGGTGAACGCCCTGCTGGGCGAACAGGTACAGATGGCGCTGCTGCCGGCCTCCACCGTGATGCCGCTGGTGCAGTCGGGCAAGCTGGCGGCGCTGGCCGTGACCTCCAGCGAACGCAGCCCGCTGGCGCCCGGCGTGCCGTCCATGCGCGAGATCGGTGCGGGCGCGGTGGACATCGAGGTGTGGAATGCCGTGATGGCGCCCGCCTCCATGCCCGCAGCCCACCGCGCCCGGCTGTCACAGGCGCTGGAGCGCATCCTGCATTCGCCCGAAGTGCGCGACAAGCTGCTGGCCCAGGGCTGGCGCGTGGACGATGTCGGCCCCGCTGCCCTGTCCGCACGCATGGCGCAGGACAACCGCACCTACGGCGCGCTGATCGCCAAGAAGAACATCCGGCTCGACTGAGCGGACAGCGCCAACCGAGGCGGCACCTGCAGCACCAGGCAGCAAGCAACGGCCAGCGCCCCATTTTTTCCATACCCCATAGAGGAGACATCATGAAGACCTTGCAACGAGGAGGCTGGGCCGTGGGCGCCGCAGCCCTGGCCCTGGCAAGCCAGGTGCATGCGCAGACACAGACACAGACACAGGCGCAAACACAGACGCAGACATCGGCCCCGCCCGCGATCCCCAGCAGCAGCGTGACGCTGTACGGCGTCGTGGACATGGCGGTGGAGTCGGCGCGCACGGGCAATGGCGGCCTGCAGCGGCTGGAAAGCGGCGTGATCGCCGGGTCGCGCTGGGGCCTGCGCGGCACGGAGGACCTGGGTGGCGGCCAGCGCGCGCTCTATGTGGTGGAGGCCGGCTTCAACGGCGACACGGGTGCCAGCGGCCAGGGCGGCCTCGCCTTTGGTCGCCAGGTCTTCGTGGGCCTGGGCGGCGGCTGGGGCCAGCTCACGGCCGGGCGCCACTACACCACGCTGCACACCTCGCTGGCCAGCTATGCGCTCACCGGCCTGATCTGGGGCAACGCGGCCAACTATTTCCGCGACGGCACGGTGCTGCGCGCCAGCAATTCGCTGCGCTACCAGTCGCCGAACATGGGCGGCTTCACGGTGCGCGGCATGTATTCGTTCGGCGAGGCGGCGGGCTCCAGCGTGGCCAGCCTGTACGGCGGCTCCGTGGACTATGCGGCCGGGCCCTGGGCACTGGGTGCATCGTGGATGCAGCGGCGCACCACGGCCGTGAATACCGACCGCTATGCGCTGCTGGGCGCGGCCTATGACTTCGGCGTGGCGCGCGCGGCGCTGCTGCTGTCCACGCGGCGCGACGACCTGCCTGCCGCCACCAGCGGCCAGGGCCGTTTCTACGAGGCCAGCGTGACCGTGCCCATGGGCATGGCGGGGCAGTGGCTGCTGTCCTATGGCACCTACCACGGACAGGCTCGCGCCCAGAGCGATGCGCGTGCGCTGAGCGTGCGCTACGACCACTCGCTGTCCAAGCGCACCAAGCTCTATGCGGGCGTGGGCCGCATCCACAACGAGGCGGGTGCCGCCTTCACCATCAACACCGCCAGCAATGCGGGGCCGGTGGTCCAGGCAGGCAGCCGGCCCAGCTCGGTGGTGCTTGGCATATCGCACGCCTTCTGATTGCCGAGACAGGCGCGGCCAGCGCCTGCCATGCCGACAGGGCGGCCCGGCTGGAGTCTGGCCGCTGTAACAACCCCATGAAATCCAGGGAATATTCGCCTATTTGAATGGATTTTTCCAATCAGAAAAAGTCTGTCCAATCAGCGAATTAGGAGATTTGCAAGAGAGAAAGTTTCGCAAAAAGACAAGTGCCTGCGTGATCCGGCAAGAAAAATAAAATCCAAATGTAAACAATTGTTTATCTGGCCTGTAAGATTCTTCCAGTCAATCAGTGTTTCCCCAGGAGGGTGTTGTGAAGCACCTTGCCGATGCATTCATCGGGAAAATGCATCGCACCTGCCTGGCCATTGATTTTTTCATATAAGAATTCTTACTCATTCAATCTTTTGACGCACCACATCCACGGCCACCAAGATGAGAGCGCATCCAGATTATGGAGAATAATATCCGCCCATCACCAGCAAGCCGATACTGGATATAACAAAATCAGCCGGGCCGAGGAATTGCTACAGGCCTGCAAATGGCCAGAGCCTTCCATATATCCCCTGCTGGTGCTCAGATATGTGCAGGAAGCGCAGGCCATTTTCGAGCTGCACCGCATGCCCGACCGCGTGGTCTCATGCCGTATTGCAGCCGCCTTCATCCATTGCCAGCTGGGCGAAGAGCGCAATGCGATTGCACTGGCCACTGCCGCAATGGCCAATCCCGCACTGCTGCAGCCGGAATCCATGGCCTGCGCCACCTATGTGAGGGCGCTGGCGCACAGCCGGCTGGGCGAGCTCGATACCGCCTTGCAATTGATCGACGGCAAGGACCATGATTTCGCATTGATGGCGCCGGGCATCACGCCCTGGCTGTCCGCCCTGATCAATTGGGCCAGAGCGCAGATTCTGTGGAAGATCTATCTCTACAAGAATCACCAGAATCTGTGGTGCGGGCCGCCCCCGGATTCAGGCCTGGTCCAGCTCGGTGCCGCGGCACCCGACAGCGCCGACCTGCAGGCGCTGCTGGAGCGGGTCGGCCGCCAGCTGCCAACGGGCCTGGCCTGGCCCTACAGCGATTTGCTGCAGCTCTCGGTCAAAGGGCTGGATGCGGGCCGCCGCGAAGCCGCTGGCGTGATCCGTGCCATTGAACGCATCGGCGTCCGCCACCAGATCAAGAACCCGCCGATTGCCGGCTGGGCCTGGCTGAGCAGCGCACTGGTGCACTGCAGCAAGCGCCAATATGCCCAGGCCCTGCAGGCGGTGATGCTGGCAAAGTCCACGGCCCAGACCTACCAGCTCGAAGGCCTGTGCCGCAATGCCCTGGTCTACGAGTACCACATACAGGAAACGCAGGGCGATTTTGCAGGCGCCCTGTCCACGCTGAAGGCGCTGAACATCATGCGGCTCAAGAGCATGGCCATCAGCCCCTATCTGGAGAAATCCAGATTCACGGCCATGGACGAGGCACGGCTGCACGATCTGGAACCCGCCTATGTCAAGCGCGCCCTCCAATACATACAGGAAAACCTGGACAAGAAACTACCGATCCAGACCATTGCCGACCATTGCCGCGTCAGCCGGCGCACATTGGAGGTTTCCTTTCGCAACAGCCGGTCGTGCAGCATCGGTGAATATATAAGGCAAAGCCGCATTCATCTTGCGGCCGAATCGCTGCTGACCACCGACCAGAGCATAGGACAGATTTCCTCGCAGCTTGGTTATTCCTCGCTCTCATCATTTTCCAGAGATTTCTCCGGACATTATGGAATACCGCCGTCTGTCTGGGTCCGTCATCATCGATTGGCGTGATCCGGATTTTTATGCGATGCGGCCCGATTGCGTGGCACGCAGCCATATTGAATACTGAAAGGAATACGCATGAAATACCTGAAAAACATGAAGACGGGCTCCATGTTGGGTCTGGGATTTTCGATTCTGATTGCCATCGCGCTGTCGATTGCGCTGTATGGCCGCGCCCAGCTGGTACAGGCCTCCGATGATGTGGCCTACCTGGCCGACAAGCGGATCACCAGCCTGCTCCGGCTGGTGGAGATCAAGGGCTCGGTGGAGTTCATCTTTCGCGGCGTGCGCAGCATGGCGTTGATGGAGGACGCCGGGGAAAAGAAGCTGGCCAAGGCCGCACTGGATGCACAGCGCCAGAAGATCAGCCAGCTGATGGAGAAATTCCGCGAAGGCCTGAGCACACCGCAGGGCATTGCCCTGTACGACAACATGAAGAACGCGCGCATTGCCTATCTGCCGCTGCTCGACCAATTCATGGAGGCGGCCACGCGCCACGACCTGCAGGCCGTCTCGGCCATGCTTGGCGAAAGCGGGGAGTTCCGCAAACGCCAGGACGCGTTCTTCAACTCCATCAATGACATCCTGGCCCACCAGCAGGTGCGTGCCACGGAAACGGCGCAGGCCTCCGAGGACAAATCCCTGGCTGCCGGGCGGCTGATGCTGTCCCTGGCGCTGGCCGCACTGGCCATAGGCGCGCTGGTGGGCTGGGCCATCACGCGGCGCATCACGGGCCTGCTGGGCGGGGAGCCCGCCTACGCGGCGCAGATCACGCAGGAAGTCGCCAGGGGCAACCTGGCGGTGGCCGTGGCGCTGCGGCCCGGTGACACCACCAGCCTGCTGGCTGCGCTGAACTCCATGCGCGCGAGCCTGGCAGACATCGTCAGCCAGGTGCGCCACAGCAGCGAATCGATTGCCACGGGCGCCAGCCAGATCGCCTCGGGCAACGCGGACCTGAGCGCTCGCACGGAAGAGCAGGCCGCCAACCTGGAGGAGACGGCAGCCTCCATGGAGCAGATGACCGCCACCATTCAGCAGAACGTGGACACGGTGCGCAGTGCCTCGGGCCTGGCCCAGTCGGCCAGCGCCACGGCCGTGCACGGCGGCGAGGTGGTGCATGGCGTGGTCAGCACCATGGAGGACATCACGCACAGCTCGCGCAAGATCGAGGAAATCATCGGCGTGATCGACGCCATTGCGTTCCAGACCAACATCCTCGCGCTCAACGCCGCCGTGGAGGCCGCGCGTGCCGGGGAACAGGGCAAGGGCTTTGCGGTGGTCGCCTCGGAGGTGCGCTCCCTGGCCCAGCGCTGCGCCAACGCGGCCAAGGAGATCAAGGGCCTGATCAGCGAGAGCGTGGGCAAGGTCGCCGCCGGCTCCCGCCAGGTGGCCGAGGCCGGCAACACCATGAACGACATCGTCACCCAGACGCACCGCGTGGCCGAACTGATCTCCGACATCGGTGCCGCCACGCAGGAGCAGTCCCAGGGCGTGACCCAGGTCAGCGACGCCGTGCAGCAGCTCGACCAGGTGACGCAGCAAAACGCCTCCCTGGTGGAAGAGTCCGCCGCCGCTGCCGACAGCCTGAACAAGCAGGCGGCGCAACTGGTGCAACTGGTCAGCGTGTTCCGGCTGGATGAAAGCGAGGCCCGGGCACAGACCGCCAGGCCGTCTCCCGCGCTGGCCCCTGCCGTGCCCCGCCCCGCCAAGCCCTTGCGCGCGGCAACGGCTGCGGCCTCCAGCGCGCCTGTGGCGCTGCCCGCCAGGACCACGGCACCCCGCCGCGCCACGGCGGCCGAGATGGCGGAGGAGTGGGAGCAGTTCTAAAACAGGCTCAACGCATCACCAGGCCGCCATCGACGAACAGTACCTGTCCCGTCATGAAGCCGCTCAGTTCCGAGGCCAGGAACAGCACCGGCCCCGCCACGTCTTCGGGGCTCGCCAAGCGGCGCAGCGGCGTGGCGGCCATCAGCGATTCGCGGAAGGACTCGCGCGTGTCCTGCGTGCCCTGCGTGGGATAGACCAGCCCCGGCGCGACGCAGTTGACACGTATGCCCACGGGCCCCAGCTCGCTGGCCAGGTTGCGGCTGAAGGCCACCAGCGAGGCCTTGGCCGTGGTGTAGTCGTGGTAGGGCACGACGGGGTGCTCCACCAAATTGCTGGCAATGTTGACGATGCTGCCCCGCGCACGCTGGCGCATCTGCGGCAGCACCGCGCGGCAGACATTGAAGGCCGCGCCCACGGCACCGTCGTACTGGGCCTGGTAGTCGCTCCATTGCAGGTCGTCGAAGAGGCGGCGGCGCTCGGGGTCGAAGGCGTAGGGTTTGAAGGCGTTGTTGACCACGATGTCGATGGCGCCCGCCTCGCGTGCAATGGCCTCGGTCATGGCCTGGACGGCGGGCTGCGAGCCCACATCGGCCTTGATGGCCCAGGCATCGCCTCCGGCCTGCTTGCCCGCTGCCTGGCAGGCCGCCACGGTGCGGGCGGCGGCTTCGTCGTTGGACAGGTGGTTGACCACCACGGTGGCACCCTCGCGCGCAAAGGCGATGGCAATGGCAGCGCCTATGCCGCGGCCGGCGCCGGTGACCAGCACCACCTTGCCTTGCAGGCCCAGGGAAGACGGCTGTGCCATCTCAGGCCCCGGGCAGCAGGCTGGTGTCCACCACGTCGGACACCTTGATCTGCCTTTGCACCATGCCCAGCGCGCGGTAGGCGTCGGCGCCCTTTTGCAGGGCGGCCAGGTCGAAGCTGCCCAGCGGCTTGCCGGCCTGCAGCGGCTGCGAAGACGCATTGCGCAGGCGGATCACGTCCAGGTTGATGTCGCGCTGCGTGCCGTCGATGGCGTGCTTGCCGGCCAGCGTGGCGGCCTCATCGGGGTTGGCCATCATCCAGGCGGCGCTGTCGCGGTAGCCCTTGAGGAAGGCGCGCAGCAGGTCCTTCTTGTCGCGCAGCGTGTCCTCGCGCACCACGAACATGTCACTGGAGATGTTCAGGTGATCGCGCACCTGCATCACATCGACCTCGCCAATGCCTTTGCGCAGGCCCACGGCCAGGCCGGTGTCGGTGGCGGCCGTGGCATCGACCTGGCCCTGCATCAGCGGCGCGAAGTTGAGCAGGCCGGTGACGACGATGGTCACGTCCGACTCCTTGAGGCCGGCCTGGTGCAGCATCACCAGCAGGTTCTGGCGCGTGCCGCTGGACAGGCTGTAGACGCCGATCTTCTTGCCCTTGAGGTCCGCCGGCTTGCGGATGCCGGCCGACTTGAGCGAGACCACGTTGAACACGTTCTGCGGATAGATGTCGTAGATGGCGACCAGCTTCTCGCCCTTGTCCAGCGCCATGAAGAAGGAGCCGGGATCGGTGAAGGCCACATCGGCCTGGCCGCTGAGCATGTTGCGGATGGCGTCGCCGCCGCCTGCGCCGGGCAGGTAGGCCAGCTCCACGCCCTGGGCCTTGAAGAAGCCTTTGTCGGGCTCGGCCAGGATGTTGGTGATCTCGCTGATGGGCTTGCTCCAGCCCGCCAGGCGGATCTTGCCTTGCACAGGAGCGGCCAGGCAATTGCCGGCCAGCGCCAGGCCGGCAAAACCGGCAGAGGCGCCCAGCAGGCTGCGGCGGGTGAGGAAGGGAGATTGCGGTGTGTGCATGGCGCTTGGGGAAAAGGTTTCGGAAGTGTTCAGGATGGTCAGGCGGCGCGCGAGCGCAGCAGCCGGCGCTCCAGCACCAGGCAGGCCTGGTACAGCAGCAGGCCCATGGCGGCGATCAGCACCAGGGCCGCAAACATGAGGGTGGTGTCCATCATTCCCTGGGCGGCAATGACCACAGCGCCCAGGCCGCGGCTGGCGCCCATGAATTCGGCCACCACGGCGCCGACCAGGGCCAGCACCACGGCCACGCGCAGGCCCGCAAGAATGGCGGGCAGACCCGTGGGCAGCTTCAGGCGCAGCAGCGTCTGCAGCCGCGTGGCGCCCAGCATGCGAAACAGCTGCAGCCGCTGGGCATCGACCTGGCGCAGGCCGGTCAAGGTGTTTTCCATCAGCGGGAAAAAGCAGATCAGCGCCGTGATCAGCACCGTGGGCAGCATGCCGAAGCCGAACCACAGCACGAACAGCGGCGCCAGCGCCAGCTTGGGCACGACCTGGCTGACCACCACATAGGGCTTGAGCACACGCTCGAGCAGCTCGGATTCAGCCAGGGCCATGCCCGCCAGCAGGCCGATCGCGCTGCCGGCCGCCAGCCCCAGCAGCAGGGCCTGGAGCGTCGCCCAGATGTGCGGCCAGAAATAGCCCGTGGCCAGCCCCGTCCACAGCGATGCCGCAATGGCCGAGGGCGCCGGCAGCACCAGGGCGGACAGGCCCCATTGCCGCACCAGCAGCTCCCACAGGCCCAGCAGGACCAGCGCCAGCGCGGCGGCCAGCAGGCGGGCATGGAACAAGGACACCGTCATGCCGCCGTCCTGTCCATGGCTGCGCGCACGCGGGCGCAGTGCTCGTTGAACGCCGGCCCGTGGCGCATGGCCTGGGTGCGCGGCGCGGGCAGATCGACCGCCATGTCGGCCACGATGCGCCCGCCGTGCATGAGGGCGATGCGGTCGCCCAGGTAGACGGCCTCGTTGATGTCGTGGGTGACGAAGAGCACCGTGGTGCCGCGCTCGCGGCAGGTGCGCAGCAGGTCGTCCTGCAGCTCGGCGCGCGTGATGGCGTCCAGCGCAGCAAAGGGCTCGTCCAGCAGCAGCAGCGGCGGGTCGAGCACCAGCGCCCGTGCCAGCGCCACGCGGCTTTGCTGCCCGCCCGAGAGATGACGCGGATGGCGCTGCGCATGGCTGGCCAGGCCCAGCTGCTCCAGCAGCGCCAGGGCGCGCTGCTCGTCCTGCGGCGCGGGGTGCCTTTGCAGCGACACGGGCAGCAGCACATTGCCCAGCGCCGTATGCCACTCCAGCAGCGTGGGCGCCTGGAACATGAAGCCCAGCTGCGGGCCGGGCTCGGCCAGCTCGGCGCCACGCAGCAGGATTCGGCCCGACTGCGGCCTGAGCAGCCCCGCCGCCAGCTTGAGCAAGGTGGTCTTGCCGCAGCCGCTGCGACCCAGCAGGCAGTGGATCTCACCGGCCTGCACGCGCCAGTCCACGCCGTCCACCACCGGCGGGCGGCCCGGGTAGGTGAACACCACCTGTTCGATATCGAGAAACGCCATGCCGTCAGTCCCGTCTGTGATGACCGTCATGCCCGTCATGCCCGTCGTGCCGGTGTGCATGGATGTCAATCCGCATACGGGGCGAACGGCTGCGCCGCCGCCTCGGCAGATTGCTCGATCTCGGTCATGCGCACCAGGTCCAGCAGGTTGAAGCGGCCGTCATGGTGCCAGCCGGCCTCGGGCATGCTCATGGAGCCGATGGCGCTGATGCGCGTGACGCCGGCCGCGCCCAGCAGGCCGGCCAGCCGGTACAGCTGCTCGGGCGAGGCGGCAATGCCGGCCGTCTGCAGGTATTCGCGCTGCGCGGCCACCACGGGCACGGCGTCATCCAGGCGGTCCACGCCCACCACGGCAATCGTGCGGTACAGGGCCGTGGGCGCCAGCGGCTGCAGGCTGTCGCTGTACGCCACGCTCCAGGGCGCGTCAACGGGGCCCAGCAGTTGCTGCGCGTCGCCCGACCATTCCACGGACTGCTGCCAGCGGGCCACGGCGGCGCCCTCCTCCAGCTCCAACGGCCGGCGCGCAAAGCGCCGCTGCAGGTTGGCCAGCTCGGCCGCCAGATAGTCGGCAAAGGCACGCGCAGAGACGGGGGCGCCGCGCTCCACGTAGAAGACATGGGGCGAGTAGCAGCCCTGCTGGTCGTAGCGCATCACGTCCCAGGCCGCCAGCCGCGCCACGGCGGGCGCCTTGAGCGTGTCCAGCGCGGCAGTGCCCACCATGCCAAAGCCCAGCTTGTGGCCGTGTGGCAGAAAGCGCGTGGTCACGGGCAGGCGCTGGCGCAGTGCCTGCAGCGTCTGGTTGCCGCCGTAGGCGAGCACGGTGTCGGCCTCGGCATGGAGCGCGGCGGCACCACCGCCATCCACGCCATCCGCGCCCCCCGCGCCATCCACACCCCCCGCACCGCTCCACCACACCACGGCCAGACAATCGGCCAGCGGCGGGTGGACCTCGGCCAGCAGCCGCGCGAACCAGCCCGCGAACAGCGGCTCGGCGCTGGCCAGCTTGCCAATGGCGGGCGCCTTGACCAGCAGGCCGCAGACCAGGCTCCACAGGGACAGCGCAGGCACATTGCCGGCCCAGCTGTGCATCAGCAGGTCGGGGCCGAAGGCACGCACCGCGCCGCCCTTGGGCGCGGGCTGGAAGCCGTCCAGCACGGCCGGGTTGGCAAAGTCCTCGGCCACGAAGCGCCGCAGCTGCGCGGCGCGAAAGGTCTTGAAGAAGCCCGTCATCCCCAGGCGCACCATGTCGGCGTCATAGCCGCTGACCACGGGCAGCCAGGTCTCGGCCTGGCGCCGATAGGGATCGCTGCGGTCCAGCAGGCGGGCAATGGCGCGGTCGATGGCGTCGATGATCTCGGCCACGGGCATGGCCCTGAGGTGGCGGTCGGCGGCACGGCGCACATGGGCTGCCAGCGCATGCATCTGCGGGCCGGTCAGCAGGGGCACGGAGACTTCCAGCCGCACGCCGCCGCGTTCGAAGGGCAGCACATGCCACTGCACCTCGGCCTCGCGCAAACCAGGCAGTTCGGGCAGGTAGCCGGCCGTGATCCGCTCGATGTTCATGCAGCAGCGGCCTTCACGAATTCATCGACCGCCAGCGAGCAGCCCTTGGCCGCTGCACCCTCGGCACGCCCCAGCAACAGGAAACCGCCTTTCTCGCCATGGCCGGCCCACAGGCCCACGTCCTCGGTGAGGATGGTGGTGACCGCGTTGTAGTTGGCCAGGTCGCAGTGCACGAGAATGCCGCGCTCGCCGGGCGCCACGCTGCGGCCGGTGACGGGCTCGACCAGGCGCGAACGTATCCAGTGCGGCCCCGACTTGACCGAGGGCAGCGTGGCATTGCCGTCGTCATAGAACTGCGTGCTCAACTCGGTCATGCCGTACATGTTGATGCAGTGGCTGCGCGGCACGCCCAGCAACCGGGACAGGTCGGCGTAGAAATCCTCCAGCGGCAGCTCGCGCGACTGGCCCTTGTAGCCGCCCGTGTCCAGAATGCGACTGCCCGGCGGCAGGCAAAAGCTGCGGCCCTGCTCGCGCAATGCATCCATCACATGCACCAGGCTGAAGCTGGCGCCCAGCAGCGCATAGGGGCGGCCGCTGCGCTCGGATTCCTGCAGCACGGCGCACAGGCCGGGCATGTCCAGGCCGTCGGGGGTGAGGAAGTAGCGGCTGTCGGGGGTGCCGAATTCCGTCTTGGCCAGCGCCAGGTAGTGGGCCAGCGAAGAGTTGGGCATGGCCTGCTCGTCGGGAAAGAGGATGCCCATGGGCAGGCGCTCGTGCCCGGCCATGAAGCGCTGCGCGAAGTTGCGCGTCATCGACGCATCGTAGACATCAAGCGCGGGATGGAAGTGGCGCCCGCGCGAAGACAGCCCCTTGGCCTGGCCCGTGGTGCCGCTGGTCATGAACACGCGCTCCGCGGGCGAGGCCGGCTCGCTGCGCAGCTCCATGGCCTTGAACGCGTCAATGGGCACGGCGGGAATGTCGCTCCAGGTCTTCACATTGCGCAGCGTGGCGCCGCGCCGCTGGCAGAAGCTGCGAAACGGCGCATTCGATTCGTATTGGTAGGCGAACAGCCGCAGGGCCAGTGCGTCGAACTGCTCGTCGGTGCAGCCGTCCATGGCAATGAATGCAAGCAGGTCTGCGACCAGAGAAGCCGCCTGGGGCCGGGCCTTGTCCATGGAATTCCTTCGAGAGCTGGGACGTGATGCTCCGAAGGCTCCCCCGCCCGTGGCGCATGGGCGGCCACGCAGGGGTGCAAGCTCTTCTTCCGCCGGAATGACCCGGTTCAAGTTCTCGGGTGTGGATCTCAGCACTGGCGTGCACCCCGGAGCGGAGGGCTATCTTACAGCAGGGTCGCCAAACCCGTCAGGCCAGCAGGCGAGCCCCAAAACCCAACAAGGTCGCGACATACAGCAGCACCAAGGCTTTGCCCAGCACACCGCTGTTAGACCAGAAGTGGCGTGCCACGGCGAAGTCCCAGGCGCCATCGCGCACCTGCAGCTGCGGCAACCGCGCCAGGATCTCGCGCCTGAACGCGGCCTCGTCGAACAGGGGGCTGCCATTGAGTCGCAGGGGAATGGCGCGAAGGCCCATCCACAGATGCTGGCGCGTGCAGGTGACGCGACTGGCATCGAATTTGCGGGTCCTGCGTGCAATGCGTACCGCAATCCGATGCCCGTCCGTGGCTATGCGCATGGTCTCCAGCGGCTTGAGCTTGCGCCAGAGCCATGCATACAAACACAGCGGCAACACGGCCAAAAGCACCAGCAGGACACCGAGCATGCCCGTTGGATCGCACGATTTGTCCGGACCGCAGTCGCGCTGGTGCAAAAGCGGCAAGAACCAGTAGACCATCCCCCCTGCAACCAGGCAATGCAGAACGCCAACCATGGCAAGCGCACGCCTGCGCCTCACGGTGCTGCCCGCAAGCGCCGTGACCGAAGTGACCAGCGGCTTTCCTTCCGAGGCTTGAGAAGCCTGCGCGGCGTGCTGGGACGGTGAGGAAACCACGACCGCGCTGGAGGCTTCGGTGTCGCCCACTTCCTGCCAGCGCTTGCCGCCCAATTGGCGCAATTCCCCCGCCTTCCAGGCAAGCCACAGTCCCAGAGCCATCAATACCCCGATGCTGCCCAGCAGGAACGAAGGCAACCGCCTGCCCCATTCATAGGACGAGCGGGCAGACGCCAGCTCGCCGCGGAATGGAGCATCCCCGAAAGGCTCCAGCACGCGGCCGTCCAGATCCACGCGATGGACGGTGAATTGGGTCATGTCCGGCAGCAACAACTCCTGACCCACCATGGCGATGGCGTTCGGGTCCTGGTCGGGCGAAAGCGGAAGCACCCTTTCAGGCCTCAGCTGGTGGGAATCCATCAACAGCAGATCTGCTCCCCGCATGCTCGAGTCTGCCACCAGCACCCATAGACGCTGCTGGCCATCCAGCTGCATGGCGAACGGGAAGCGGCGCCCGGAACGCAGGCCCGCATATTCCACGGGAAATACGGCAGGCGCGGCCTGGGTGCTCTGTGCCGTATCGATTTGCGCAATCTGATGGCGGTTGGTATTGGCCACCCACATGCGCTCGCCTACCTGCAGCGTCTGATTCGGAAAGCGCAGGCCTTCGCTGTAGGTCTTGAGCAGCACATAGGCTTGCGCTGCACTGGAAGCGGCGTCGCGCTGGTAAACGAGAACGCGGTGATTGGATGCGTCGGAGACCACAATCTGCGCTTCATCGGCCGTTACCCGCATCCAGCGATAGCCACCGCGTGTGGACAAATCGGGCAGATCCAGCGCCACGCAGCGCTGCATTGCCAGATCGCAGCGATGCACACGTCCCTGGTCATGCGCCCAAAGCGTCTTCTCTCCAATGAACTGAAGGCTGCTGACTGATGGGGTCAAACCCAATTGCGCCAACTCCAGACGCTGCAGGCGTGTGCCTTGCCGATCAAACTGATGCAAAGCGCCATGGCTTTGAATCCACACTGTATTGCCTTGGATTGAGGGAAGCCTGGGGCCCAATGGGTCGGGCAACAGCCAACCCCGAAAGACAAAGGCCAGGATCAACAGGCATTGCAGGCCGATCACAGCCCTGAGCCATTTCTTGTAAACCGCCTCAGCCATTGAATCTCCCCCATTTTTGAATGGGGGCAAGTGTAGACAAACAAGGCATTGCGGCCATCAAAACGATGACTTCATTCGAGCGCAATTTCCAAACTGTGGATCAATCCAGTGCCGTCAGCCGCCGCATCACCCACTCCACGGGCCCCTGCGCCACCTTCTTGCTCCAGGCCCAGGCGGCCAGGCTGGCGATGATCACGTACAGCGCGGCGGCCACGGCCACTTCGCGCAGGCTGCGTGAACCGTCCAGCGCGCCCATGGCTTCCAGCAGGCCCATGCCGATGAGGATGTGTGCCAGGTACAGGGTCAGCGTCATGCGCCCGGCCGGCAGCAGGCCGCGCCACGGTCCGGCGGGCCAGCGGTCGGCCAGCCGCAGGCAGGCGCCGATGGCAATGCTGGCGCAGCCCAGGCCCATCAGCAGGTAGGCTGGGCCGGGCGGCATGGGGCCGGTGGCCAGCCAGGGAGCCCATTCACTCTGTGCCGCAAGTGCCGAGACGGCGCAGGCCGCGCCCACCATCAAGCCGCCCGCAGCCACCAGGCCCCATTGCACGCGCGGCTCGGCCAGCGGCAGGCGTGCCAGCAGCATGCCGCAGAGGAAGAACGCAAACCAGGGCAGCACCGGATGGAAGCCGTTGAACAGCAGGTTGCGCGCAAAGCCGGCCGGCTCCCACAGGCCCTGGTAGGACAGGCTCGCCCAGTCCCAGCCCTGGCTGTAGTCCAGCTGCAGCAAGGCCCAGGTGGACAGCACGGCCACGGCCGCCATGCCGGCGAGCAGCGCCCGTGCGCCGGCCTGCAGCCAGGCGATGGCCAGCACGAAATACACCGCGTAGTAGTGAATGATGTCGGCCGGAAAGATCAGCAGGTTCATGCCACCGGCCACCAGCAGGAACAGCGCGCGGCGCAGCGTCCAGAGGCGCGCCGTGGCCGGCTCCAGCGAGCGCGTGGCCAGCACCAGGCCCAGGCCTGCCAGCACCACGAAGGTGGCCGAGGCCTTGCCCTCCAGAAAATGGAAGAACGACAGCAGCCAGCCAGGCTGCTGCAGCGCGGGATGCATGGCCTGCTTGAAGTTGACGAACACCATGCCTGCCAGCGCCAGGTAGCGCGCCAGGTCCAACCCCGCCAGTCGGGCGCCCCTGCCGGTGGCGTGCCTCATGTCGCGTCCCCCCGTGCCTCGCCTCCAAGAAGGCAGGCCAGCAAGGCGGGATGCAGCACATCGACCCCTTCATCCGCCCCCGCGTCTTCTTGCGGCGTCACCGCCAGCGCAAAGCGCAGCGCATCGCTTTCCACGGTATCCAGCAGCAGTTGCGCGGCCAGGCGCACGGGCACGGCGGGCCGCAAGAGGCCCTGCTGCGCCCCGCGCTCCATGAAGCCTGCCAGGCCGTCGAGCATGCGCCTGCGGTTGGCCTCAAAGGCCGGCGCCAGCCCGGGCGAACGCGCGATCTCGGACAGGCATTCGGCGCTGAGCACGGCCCATTCCCGCTGGCGGCACAGCGCCTGGTAGGCGGCCAGGAATTGCGCCACCACAGGCAGCGAAGGGGCTGCGGCCCGCTCCAGCGCCTGCAGCAAGGGCAGCAGCTCGGTCTGCTCCTGCGTGGCGACCTCGGCAATCAAGGCCTGCTTGCTGTCGAAGTGGTTGTACAGATTGCCCAGGCTCACCGAGGCAGCCTGCGCGATATCGCGCATGCTGGTGCAGTGAAAGCCGCGCTCCACGAAGCACTGCAGGGCGGCCTCCACGATGACGGCCCGGCGCTCGCTGATGTCTTCTTTCTTTTTCATGCCCGAATGATGAACGAACGTTCATTCACAGTCAACACCGGGGCATGGAATCACAGCGGCGGCAGGGGGCCCATGCCGGAAGGAACGGCCTCCTCGTTGGGCCTGCAGGGCTGGCGCAGCATGCGCCGGCAGTCCGGCAGCTGCCGCTCATGGGCATAGGCGATGTGGCCCAGCACAATCTTCGACGGCCGGCTGCGGTCCAGCCAGACGGTGTTGGTCGAAGGCGTGGACAGATGGTCGAAGGCCCAGTACCCGGTCTGCGAAGGCGTGTCCAGGGTCACGCGCAGGCTGGAGCCCGCGCGGAACACATGGGCGAATTTCTGGATTTCCACGCGCATCAGCGTGGGCTCGCCGGGGTGCAGCGGGCGCACGGCGGCCTCGGTGAAATCGCCCCAGGGCCGCAAGGCGGTGGAGCGCTGGCCGTCCAGCGCACGCATGGAGGCACGCAGCCAGCCACGCTGCACGAACATCTCCTGGCCGTCGGGACGCACCTCCGAGACGGTGACCTGCACATCGGTGTCGCCGGCCGTGGCGCTGAGCCACAGGTCCAGCGAGGCCTCGCCATAAAAGCTCAGCGCGCGCGGCAGCGGGGCCGTGGTGAAGCGCAGCAGGCCCTGCCCGGCGGGACTGGCCGTCCATTGGCCCGCGCCGGACTCGGTATCCGCGTCGGGATGGTTGGCCTCGGCGCCCGGCAGCGGGTAGCGGTAGCTGGCCGACTGGCGCTCGGCCTGCGGCGGCGCATCGCCCAGCCCGCCGCCCGGCTGCAGCCACAGCGTCATGGGCGTGACGCGCACGGGCAGCCGGTCAAAGCTGGCCACGGCCGAGGGGCGCAGCTGCCCATAGTCGCCCCCACCGTTCATCCACTGCATTTCCTGCGCCAGCAGCACGCGCGGCGTGTGCTCGAAGCCGTTGCTCTCGCCCTTGAGAAAGCGCGCGTAAAAGCGCTTCATGGTCTCGCGCAGAAAGGGGGCGTTGTCGGTGTGGTGGTCGCCGTTGGAGCTGATCAGCCACATCTTGTCCGGGGCGATGCTGTCCTCGTAGTAGCCCATGCGGGTGCCCACCTGCTCGTCCTGCCAGGACTGGGTGCCCAGCGTGGGGATGTCGATGCGGTGCGTGGAGTTCATGGCGCTCTTGAGCGCGTAGCGGGCGCCGAAGAAGCGGTCCTCGTCCAGCCAGCGCGCCATGTCCAGGTCGGGGCGCTGGATCTTGCGGATGTTGTCTTCCACGACCTGGGCGCATCCGGTATCGCCGTCCAGCGCCCTGGCATCGTCGGCGGCCTTGCGCCATATCGCGGGGAACTGCCGCCACCAGTTGGCGGGAAAGCCGATGTTCTGGATGCCACCCGGATAGGCCACGTCGCGGTAGGGATCGGCCACGTTCTTGCCCGGCGCGATCGCCTTGAGGCTGGGCGGACGCTGGGCCGCCACCCACAGCTGGTCGTAGCCCGAGTACGAATAGCCCACCATGCCCACCTTGCCCGTGGACCACGCCTGGCGCGCCGCCCACTCCACCGCGTGCGCCCCGGCCGCGCCCACGGAGGCGTCGGCCCACTGGTTCTCGCCCGTGGAGCAGCCCGTGCCGGGCACGTTCAGGCCCATCACGGCATAGCCTTCCTTGGTCCACTCCTGGGTGGTCTGTTCCGTGACCGAGCCCGATCCGTAGCCGTCGTACTCCATCAGCACGGGAAACGGCCCCGGCCCCTTGGGAAAGACCACCGAATAGCGCATCTTGTTGCCGTCAGGCAGCTGGATGTAGCCCCAGATGCGCGGCCCGGGGTTGGTGCTGCCCGAAGAGCCCCCGCCGCAGGCCGCAAGGCCCAGGGCAAGGGTGGCGATGCCGGCCGCGCCGAGCCACGCGCGGGAATGGCGAAAAGTCATCATGGATGGTCCTCCTGGTTGCTGATGCAGTCATGCCCGCAAGGGGGCAGGCCGCAATGTAGGACCGTCCGGGCACATGGCGCACGCACAGGCTGAAGGGGGGCTGAAGGGGCGCTGAAGTGGCGCTGAAGCGCGCCTGAAGACAGGCTGAAGGCGAACGCGGCCAGTCGCCACGGCCTTCGGCCTCGGACCACGGGGGCATGGACTGGCACGAGATGGACTGGCACGAGATGGTGATGGCGCTTGGAGCGACGGAACTATCCATCGCCCCCGCAGTCGAACGGCCTTCGCTGGAGATCTCAACGCATAACAGCCCGGCCCACACTCCATCGTTGCCGATGGAGCCACTGCCTGAACAGGCAAAGGTGAAACTGTCATGCAATGTCCCGCCTGCCGAGATGCCACGCTCATCATCTCCGAGCGCCAGAACATAGAGATCGACTACTGCCCCCAGTGCCGCGGAGTCTGGCTGGACCGCGGAGAGCTGGACAAGCTCATCGAGCGCTCCGCCGCCCAGGCGCCCACAGCGCCAGCAGCCTATGAACGCCCGCAGGAACGGCGCGCGGGCCCTGACGGATCCCATGACCGGCGCGAGCACTCCAGCCACGATGGTTACCGCCGCAAGAAGCGCGAGGGCTTTCTCTCCGATCTTTTCGACTTCTAGCACCAGGGCAAGTCCGCTGCGCCGGCATCGGGACATGGCAGCCGCGCCCCACTATGATTCGGCTTTCAGTTCCTTGTCCCCATGCCCCGCGCCCGCACACCCAAGCCCGCTCCTGCCGAAGAGAACACGGCCCCGTCCAGCACTGCAGCGCCGGGGCCGTCCATCGACGCCTCCTTCCTGCACACCCTCGTGGGCTACAACGCCCGGCGTGCCTCGCTGTCCATCATCGAAGTGTTCGTGGAGCGCATGGCCACCCACGATCTCAAGATGGTGGAGTTCTCCGTGCTCTCCCTGGTGTCCCACAACCCCGGCATCACCTCGCGCCAGCTGTGCGCGGCGCTGGATGTGATGCCGCCCAACCTGGTGGGCCTGATCGCAGCGCTGGAGCGCCGCAAGCTGATCGAGCGGCGCACCCACCCCACCGACCGCCGCGCCGTGGGCGTGCACCTGACGCCGGCCGGCGCCGAGCTCACGGCCCGGGCGGAAAGAACGGCGTCGGAATTGGAAATGGATGCCACCTACCGCCTGACCGACGCCGAGCGCAGGACGCTGATCCAGCTGCTGCAGAAGATCTACAACTGAGCGCGCTCAGTCCGCCTTCTCCGCTGCCGGCGGCTCCAGCCCCAGCAGCCGCACCGCGTTGCCCTTGAGGATGCCGGGCATCACCTCGGGCTTGAAGCCGGCTTCCTGGAAATCCTTCATCCAGCGCTCGGGCGTGATCAGCGGATAGTCGCTGCCGAAGAGCACGCGGTCCTTGAGCAGGGTGTTGGCGTACTGCACCAGCTGCCGGGGAAAGTACTTGGGGCTCCAGCCCGACAGATCGATCCAGACATTGGGCTTGTGCAGGGCCACGGACAGGGCCTCGTCCTGCCAGGGAAAGCTGGGGTGGGCCATCACGATCTGCATGTCGGGAAAGTCGATGGCCACGTCGTCCAGGTGCATGGGGTTGCTGTAGGCCAGGCGCAGGCCGCCGCCGCAGCGCATGCCGCTGCCAATGCCGCTGTGGCCCGTGTGGAAGATGGCCGGCAGTTGGTACTCGGCCACCACCTCGTAGATCGGCCAGGCCATGCGGTCGTAGGGATGGAAGCCCTGCACCGTGGGGTGGAACTTGAAGCCCCTGACGCCCTCTTCCTCGATCAGCCGCCGCGCCTCGCGCGCACCCATGCGGCCCTTGTGCGGATCGATGCTGGCGAAGGCCACCATCATGTCGCTGTTGGCCCGCGCGGCCTCGGCGATCTCCTCGTTGGGAATGCGGCGCCGGCCCAGCTGCGACTCGCTGTCCACCGTGAACATCACCAGGCCCAGGTTGCGCTCGCGGTAATAGGCCACGGTCTCGGCGATGGTCGGGCGCCTGCCGTTGCCGAAGTACTTGTCGGCGGCGCGGTCGTACTCCTCGCCGTAGTTGTCGAACGGGTTCCAGCAGCTCACCTCGGCGTGCGTGTGGATGTCGATGGCAATGAGTTTTTCGTGGTCCATGTCTGTCTCCTGTGCGGCCTGCTGCCTGCCCCGGCATCAAGGGGAAGTCCCAATAAGAAATTCGCAAAGGCCGCTTGAATTGGTTATTAAATATAACCAAAATCGCGGCCATCAGAAAGCGATGCGGATGCGGGCAACGGCTGCCACGCAACGGTTTCGCGCTGAGGCTTCACACCACCTTCCGAGGAGACAGACATGGACAGAAAGATCCACAAGACCCGTTCCCGCGCCTTGCCGGCCACGCTGGCCGCCGCCCTGCCCGCCCTGCTGCTGTCGGCCTGCGGCGGCTCGAGCGACGGCATTGCCCAACTGGCCGAGGCCCGTCCGGCAAGCCTGCTGTCGTGCAACGACCTGGCGGCCAAGATCTCGTTTCCCAACACCCGCATCACCGCCGCCGAGACCGTGGCAGCCAGCACGCTGACGGTGGCAGGCAAGCCCATTGCCGAGCACTGCCGCGTGACCGGCCGCATGCACGAGCGCGTCAGCACCGTCGATGGCCAGAGCTACGCCGTGGGCTTCGAGATGCGCCTGCCGCGCGACTGGAACGGGCGCTTTTTCTACCAGGCCAACGGCGGCCTGGATGGCAGCGTGAGCACGGCCGTGGGCGCACTGGGCGGCGGGCCGCTGGGCAATGCGCTGCAGATGGGCTTTGCCGTGCTCAGTTCCGACGCCGGGCATGCAGGCAGCCTGGGGCCCTTCTTCGGCCTGGACCCGCAGGCGCGGCTGGACTACGGCTACCAGGCCGTGGGCAAGCTCACGCCCATGGCGCGCAGCGCGCTGCAGACGGCCTATGGCAAGGGCCCGGACCGCTCCTACCTGGGCGGCTGCTCCAACGGCGGGCGCCACGCCATGGTGGCGGCCTCGCGCTATGCCGACCAGTACGACGGCATCATCGCCGGCAACCCCGGCACGCGCCTGCCGCTGGCGGCCATTGCCAACATTGCCGGCGCCCAGGGCTATGCAAAGCTGGCCACCACGCCCGCCGACCTGGGCACGGGCTTCACCCAGGCCGAGCGCCGCCTGGTCAGCCAGGCCGTGCTGGCCCGGTGCGATGCGCTGGACGGCGCCACCGACGGCATGGTGCAGGCCGGCGCAGCCTGCCAGGCGAGCTTCGACCTGGCGCGCGACGTGCCCACCTGCGGCGGTGCGCGCGACGGCAGTTGCCTCAGCGCCGAGCAAAAGAGCACCATTGCCGGCCTGTTCAAGGGCGCCACCACCAGCGGCGGCAGCCGCATCTACAGCAGCTTCCCGTATGACGCGGGCCTGGATACGGCCGGCTGGGCCGGCTGGAAATTCTCCAACTCGCTGAACCTGGACACCGGCGCCGTGGGCCTGGTCTGGCAGGCGCCACCGGAGAGCCCGGCCAGCTTCAACGGCCCGCAGTTCGCGCTGACAGGCAGCGTGGACAGCATGCTGGCCAAGGTCCAGGCCACGACGGCGCTGTACACCGAAAGCGCGCTGTCCTTCATGCTCCCGCCCGACTACGGCAAGCTGCCCGTGCTGCGCAACCGGGGCGCCAAGCTCATGGTCTACCACGGCACGGCCGATCCCATCTTCTCCAGCGACGACACCGTGCAGTGGTACGACACGCTGCGCCGCAACCATGGCGACGCAGCCGACTTCGCCCGCCTGTACCTGGTGCCCGGCATGAACCACTGCAGCGGCGGCCCGGCCACCGAGCAGTTCGACATGCTCAGCTCCCTCGTGGCCTGGGTGGAGAAAGGCCAGGCGCCAGACCGCGTGATCGCCAGTGCGCGCGGCGCAGGCAATGCGGGCGGCGTCAACGCCGACCTGCCCGCCACCTGGTCGCCCACGCGCACCCGGCCGCTGTGCCCCCATCCGCTGGCCGCCCACTACAACGGCAGCGGCGACATGGAAAGCGCTGCCAGCTTCAGCTGCCGCTGACCGTGCCGTGACGGCGGGCGGCGCCTGAACGGTCCGCCCCCTTCCGCCCTCATCCACCCCCTTGTCCGCAGTCCCGCCCCCGGCGGGGCCGGGCACCGCTGCGCCTGAAAAAAAGGCGCGCGGACACCCACGCCAAGACGGCAACGATTTTTCAAATCAGAGGAGACATCACCATGCAAAAAACCCCTTCCCCGCTGACCCTGGCGGCCGCCGCCGTGCTGGCCCTGGCCGGCTCCAGCACCAGCTTCGGCGCCTTCGCGCAAGGCACTTCCAGCGTCACGCTCTACGGCATCGTCGATGTGGGCGTGGAGCACGTGAACAATGTGGCGGCGGGCGGTGGTCTCAGCCGCATGCCATCGACCACCAGCCTGGTGCCCTCGCGCTGGGGCCTGCGCGGCAGCGAGGACCTGGGCGGCGGCCTCAAGGCCATCTACACGCTGGAGTCGGGCTTTGCGCCCGACCAGGGCACCTTCAACCAGGGCGGGCGCGGCTTTGGGCGCCAAAGCTGGGTGGGACTGGGCGGCAACTGGGGCAGCCTGACCATGGGCCGCCAGAACTCCATGCTGTTCTGGTCGCTGCTCGATTCGGACATCATCGGCCCGGCCGTCTTCGCCATGGGCTCGCTGGACGCCTACATTCCCAACTCGCGCGCCGACAACATGCTGGCCTGGCGCGGCAACTTCGGCGGCCTGGCGCTGGGCGCGGGCTACAGCTTCGGGCGCGATGCCGTCAACGCAGGCCCCAGCCCGGCCGGCACCAACTGCCCGGGCGAGAGCGGATCGGACACGCAGGCCTGCCGCCAGTGGTCGCTGTATGCCAAGTACGACACGCCCGTCTGGGGCGTGGCGCTGGGCTACGAACAGCAAAACGGCCGCACGCCGGCCTCGTCCACCGACCCGGTGTTCGGCGGCATGACCTCCAGCGCCAAGCATGACGAGCGGCTGCACCTGGGCGGCTACTTCAAGCTGGCCGGCGTGAAGGTCGGCGGCGGCCTGCTGCGCCGCGACAACGATGGCGACGCCGTCAAGCCGCGAAGCAACCTCTGGTACGTGGGCGCCTCGTACCCGGTCACCGAGGCGCTGGTGCTCGAAACCCAGTGGCTGACGCTGCGCTACCGCGGCGTGTCGGGCTACGACTCCGACCTGCTGGTGGCACGCGCCATCTACAACCTGTCCAAGCGCACGGCGGTCTACACCCAGCTCGGCCACATCCGCAACGACCGCCTGGCCACCGTCTCGGTCAGCGGCGGCGCCCCTGGCAGCAACACCGCGCCGGGCCGCTCGCAGACCGGCATCAACGTCGGCATCCGCCACATGTTCTGAGCCTGTTCTTTCCAGCTTTTCCTTTTTTCGATTTCACCAGGAGACATCCATGCAGATGCATCGCCGTCATTTCGTCCAGGCCCTGGGCAGCGCCGCCGCCCTGGGGTCGCTGTCGCCACTGCAGGCCCTGGCCCAGGCACTGGACCAGGTCAAGATCATGTACGGCTTTCCCGCAGGCAGCTCGGGCGACAGCGTGGCCCGCCGCGTGGCCGAGCGGCTGGGCGGCACGCCCTACAGCAAAGGGCCGGGCTTTGTGGAAAACAAGCCCGGCGCCGGTGGCCGCATCGCGGTGGAGGCCCTGAAGAACGCCCCGCCCAACGGCTCGGTGCTGGCGCTGGCGCCCGTGTCCGCCTTCTCGGTCTACCCGCACATCTACCCCAAGCTGACCTACAAGCCCGAGGATGCGATCCCCGTCTCCATCGGCGCCGTCATCTACCACGGCCTGGCCGTGGGGCCTGCCGTGCCGGCCGAGGTCAAGACCCTCAAGGACTTCCTAGCCTGGGCCAAGGCCCACCCCGACCGGGCCAACTTCGGCTCGCCGGGCGCGGGCTCCATGCCGCACCTGCTGGGCGCGCTGCTGAGCCTGCGCTCGGGGGTGGAACTCAAGCACGCGCCCTATCGCGGCACCGTACCCAGCATCACCGACCTGGTGGGCGGCCAGGTCGCGGCCACCATGAACCCCAGCGGCGACTACCTGCAGTACCTGAAGGCGGGCCGCCTGCGCGTGCTGGCCACCTCGGGCAAGCAGCGCTCGCCCTTCCTGCCCGACGTGCCCACCTTCACCGAACTGGGCTTCCCCGATGTCACGGTGGAGGAATGGTTCGGCTTCTACGCTCCCGCCAAGACCCCGGCCACCACCATTGCCAACGCCAACGCGGCCATCACGGCCGCGCTCAAGGACAAGGCCGTGATCGACGGGCTGGCCGCCCTGGGCCTGCTGGCGCGCGGCAGCACGCAGCAGGAAATGGCGGCCGACCAGCAGGCCGAGTTCGAGCGCTGGAGTTCGCTGGTCAAGCAGATCGGGTTCACGGGAGAGTCCTGATCAGTCGGCGGCAGGCCCATTCCCCTTCACGGGACAAGGCCACACTCATGCAACAAATAATGTTGCATGAAACAGAACAGCCAATTCTCGGACATCCTCCATGTGCTGCTGCACATGGCCGAGGGCGATGGACCTGCCACCTCCGACATGCTCGCCGCCGCGCTGCAGACCAACCCGGTCGTGCTGCGCCGGTTGATGTCGGGCCTGCGCGATGCAGGCCTTGTCACCTCCGCCAAGGGCCATGGCGGGGGCTGGGTGCTGTCTTGCGATCTGGACCGCACCACGCTGCGCGACGTGCATGAGGCCCTGGGCGCGCCCGGCCTGGTGGCGCTGGGCTTCAGGGAAGACCGGCCCGAATGCCTGGTCGCCCAGGCCGTGAACGAAGCCCTGAGCAACGCCGTGCAGCAGGCCGAGGCCGCCCTGCTTGCACGCCTGGGCACGGTGACGCTGGCTGCCCTGTCCCATGACTTCCACGCCCGCCTGGCCCGCCATCGCGCAGCAGGCGGTCAGGGTTGGCACCAACTGCAGGAGCACTCGCATGAAACACGTTGATTTCGCCGTCATCGGCGGCAGCTATGCCGGCCTGTCCGCCGCGCTGCAACTGGCGCGCGCGCGCCGCCAGGTGCTGGTGGTCGATGCCGGACTGCGGCGCAACCGCTTCGTGGACCAGGCCGGCGAGACATCGCACGGCTTTCTCACCCAGGATGGCGTGGCCCCCGCCCAGATCGCCGCCCAGGCCCGGCAGCAGCTGATGGCCTATCCCACCGTGCAGTGGCTGGACGGCACGGCCGAGGACGCCCGCGTGGCGCCCGATGGCCGGCTGGAGTTCCGTGCAGCGGGCACGGCCATCAGCGCCGCCCGCATCGTCCTGGCGCTGGGCGTGCATGACAGCCTGCCGCCCGTGCCGGGACTGGCCGAGCGCTGGGGCCGCAGCGTCTTTCACTGCCCGTACTGCCACGGCTACGAGATGAATGCGGGCCGCATCGGCATCATCGCCAGCTCGGCCCTGGCCCACCATCACGCCGTCATGCTGCCCGACTGGGGCCAGACCACACTGCTGCTCAACGGCGCCTACACGCCCGGCGCCGAAGAACTTTCCACCCTTGCGCGCCGGGGCACCCAGGTGGAGACCACGCCCATCGCCCGCCTGGAAGGCCGGGCCGACGTGGTGCTGCAGGATGGCCGCCGCCTGGTGATGGACGGCCTGTTCACCCAGCCGCGCACCCGCATCGCCAGCCCCGTGGCCGAGCAGTTGGGCTGCGCCCTGGAAGAAGGCCCCATGGGCACCTTCATCAAGGTCGCGGAAGGCCAGGCCACCAGCGTCCCCAACGTGTTCGCCTGTGGCGACGCGGCCCGCGCGGCCGGCAACGTGGCCATGGCGGTGAGCGATGGCGCCATGGCAGGCATTGGCGCGCACCGGTCGATGATGGGGTGGTGATGGGGTGGTGATGGGGGCGGGCCTTGGGCCCGTGCATGGACGCAGATCAACTGCCCGCCGGACGATGCGTGGATACAACAACTTCCCATGCTAACTAAATCCATAAATATAATTAAGACTGATTCTCATTGACATCCACAACATCAAGAGTCCAGTCCATGCACACCACCAACGGCCGCGCGCTGCGGTTCAACTCCATTGTTCTGGCCATGCTGGCCGCCGGCGCCGGGTCCACGGCGATCGCACAGGATGCAGCGCAGGCGCCGACCGCAACGACGCCGACGCTGTCGCAGATCGACGTGCGCGACAAGTACGAGCGCGAGGACCTGCCCACGCTGGCACCGGGGCGCAAGGCCGCCAAGGGTGCACGCCTGGGCATTCTGGGCGCCACCTCCATCGTGGACGCGCCGGTGCATGTCAACGCCTACACCCGCGAGCTGGCCGAGGACTGGTCCGCCCTGTCGCTGCAGGATGTGCTGGAAAACGATGCGGCCGTGGTCTTCACCACCAACAAGGGACACCTGCTGCAGAACTTCAACCTGCGCGGCCTGGATGTGACCGCCATGGACATCGCCACCAACGGCCTGTACGGCGTGGCGCCGGCCAATTCGGTGCCCATCGAGATGTTCGAGCGAGTGGAGGTGATGCGCGGCCCCAACGTGCTGCTGTCCGGCATGCCGCCGCTGGCCAGCGTGGCCGGCTCCGTCAACATGGTCACCAAGCGCGCGCTGGCCCAGCCCATGGCCGACCTGACGGCCACCTACGTCTCGGACTCCTACCTGCAGATGCATGCCGACGTGGGCAGGCGCTTCGGCCCCGAGCAGCGGCTGGGCCTGCGCTTCAACGGCGTCTACGGCTCGGGCGACATGGGCGCCAAGGATGAGAGCCAGAAGCGCCGCGTGGGCGCCCTGGGCCTGGACTACCTGGGCGACAGGGCCCGCTTCTCGCTGGACCTGTACAACAGCATCACCAAGATCGACGGCGGCAGCCCGGGCATGTTCAGCTTCCTGGGCAGCGCGGCCATCCCCGGCGTGGGCCGGCTGCTGGCACCGCCCAGCGGCGACGTGAACATGTTCCGCGGCACCCACGGCCAGTACGACAACAGCGGCCTGCTGGCGCGTGCCGAGGTGGACTTCACGCAGAACTGGCAGGGCTATTTCGCCTTCGGCGCCTCCGAGGCGCAGGGCAAGGGCCTGCTGTTCGGCACCCGCGCCATCGTCACGGGCCTGGACGGCACCACGCGCGGCGCCATCTACAACGTGCATACCGAATCCGAGCGCCGCACGGCCGAGGCCGGCGTCATCGGCAAGCTGAGCACGGGCAGCGTGCAGCACCGTCTGCAACTGTCGTTCAACATCCTCAAGCACAAGGAAGGCACCTACAACACGGCCTGCAACTACTGCTACACCACCAACATGTACGAGCCGACGACGCCCACCTTCCCGGGCGCGCCGCAGTGGAAGGGCTACACCACCGAGAACGAATTCCGCTCGCTGGCCCTGGCCGACGTGATGAGCTTCGCCAACGACAAGGTGCTGCTGACGCTGGGTGCACGCCACCAGACGGTGAAGACGCCGCTGGTCAACGGCGTGTCGTCCAACTACAGCAAGAGCCGCGTCTCGCCCATGGCCGGCCTGGTCGTGCGGCCCTGGGGCGACAACGTCTCGCTGTACGCCAACTACACCGAAGGCCTGGAGCCCGGCCGCACCGTGGGCGCGGGCTTTGCCAACACCGGCGAGACCCTGGCGCCCATGCAGACCAAGCAGGGCGAGGTGGGCGTGAAGCTGCAGGCGGGCCAGACCACGCACACGCTGAGCGCCTTCCGCATCGAAAAGCCGTCCATCATCACCAACAGCGGCAATGCCCAGGTGCTCGATGGCGAGCAGCGCCTCAAGGGCCTGGAGTGGAGCGCCTTCGGCAAGCTCACGCAGACGCTGTCGCTGCTGGGTGGGGTGGAGTACATCAAGTCGCGCCAGATCAACTCCGGCCGTGAGAACTACGGCGTGCCCAAGCTGCGCGCGCGCATCGGCATCGACTGGGAAACGCCCGTGCAGGGCCTGTCGGTCGGCGGCCGCGTGCTGTACACCGGCTCGCAGTGGGTGGACTCCGGCAACAAGCTGCGCGCCCCGGCCTGGAACCGCTTCGACCTGATGGCCAAGTACGAGACCAGGTTCGGCGCCACGCCCGTGCGCTTCAATGCCAGCGTGGAGAACGTGACGGACAAGAACTACTGGATCGGCATGTTCACCGACGGCTTCGTCATGCCCGGCGCACCGCGCACCTTCCGGCTGTCGGCCACCGTGTCGTTCTGACCGCCTGACGCACTGCGCGGGCCACCCGGCGGGGCGCATGTTGTGTCCCGCCGGGTCTTTTGCATCCCACGATCGAATTTCCATGCCGTTCTTCACCGTCGCCGGCCTGCTTGCCACCTCGCTGGCCTGCCTGTGCATCTACGCCGCCTCGCCCAACCAGCGGCTATGGGCGGCCGCCTGGCCGCGCCGGCCTGCCCTCCTGGCTGGGGGCGGCCTGCTCGTAGCGGGCTGGCTGGCATTCGCCCAGGACATGCGGACGCTGGCCGCCACGTTCACCTGGCTCACCCTGCTGATGCTGGCCTTCGCCCTGCTGCCCTATATCGGAGCGCTGTTCCATGGCCGACGCACACCCTGAGGCCCGCCCGCGCAAGCCGGCCCCCATCCGGCCGGACTGGATCTCCAAGACCCTGGCCGGCCTGCTGCTGGGCCTGGGCCTGGCGATCAGCGCCAGTGGCCTGCTGGCCGCCCTGCTGCACGGCATGCCGCTGGCGGTGAGCGGGCAGCTGGTCATGTGGCTGGTGCCGCCGGTCTGGCTGCTGGTGCAGTCCCTGGTGTATTTCTTCTCCAGCGGCCTGCGCGCCTGGGCCTGGCTGGGCGGGGCCAACGCGCTGGCCCTGGCCGCCTGGTGGCTGGTGCGCGCGGCAATGCACAGCAGCGCAGGAGGCCTGTCATGAGAGCCGACCACATCCGCATCTACAAATCCGTACACACCTGGACGGGCATCCTCAGCGGCATGGCCTTGTTCATCGCCTTCTACGCGGGTGCGCTGACGGTGTTCAAGGAACCCATCCGGCGATGGTCCACGCCGCCGGCCGCCGTGGTGCAGGCCGTGCCCATAGACGAGGTGCAGCCGCTGATCGCCCGGACCCTGGCCAGCACGCCGGCGGCCGCGCGCGGCGCCATCGTGCAGCTGCAGGGCGACAACGCCATACCGCGCCTGCAATGGCAGGTGCGCGATTCCAAGGCCGACGACCATGACGAAAGCGCCGTACGCCACTACACGGCCCAGCTGTCGGCCGACGGCAGCGTGCAGATCAGCGAGCAGCGCCCGTCCCGCCTGGTGGAGTTCATCGACGTGCTGCACCGCGTGGTCGGCCTGCCCGTGGACTCGGACCCCAACCGCTGGATCATGGGCGCGATCTCGGCCCTGTACTTCCTGGCCCTGGTGTCGGGCGTGGTGATCCTGCTGCCCTCGCTGGTCAAGGACTTCTTCGCCCTGCGCGTGGGCAGGAACCTCAAGCGCATGTGGCTGGACGCGCACAACGTGGTGGGCATCGTCAGCCTGCCCTTTCACATCGTCATGGCCCTGAGCGCCGTGGTCTTCGCCTACCACGACCAGATCTTCGACGTGCAGGACAGGCTGATCCACGAAGGCCAATGGACCCAGACCTTTTCGCGCCCCTCGGGCAAGGCCCCGGATGCGCCGGCACGCAATCCGGCCGACATGCTCAAACCCTCGCAGCTGGTGGAGATCGTCAAGGCCGCCGCGCCCGGCTTCGAGCCCGAAAGACTGCAGTACGCCCAGGTCACCGGCCTCAAGCCCACCGTGCGCGTCTGGGGCAGGAATCCCCAGGCCGTATCGCCGCGCGCCGTGGGCGGCTTTGCCATGCTCGATCCGTACAGCGGCAAGCTGATCTCGGCCGACTACCTGTCAGGCGGACAGAGCACGCCCAACCTGTTCATCAGCAGCTTCTTCGCGCTGCACATGGCCTCCTTCGGCGGACTCGCGGTCTGGTGGCTGTACTTCCTGCTGGGCCTGGCGGGCGCATGGCTGTTCTACGGCGGCAATCTGCTGTGGGTGGAGACGCGGCGCAAGGCCCAGCGCAAGGGCGCAGACTTGCCCGTGCAGCGGCGCGACACGGCCCTCATGGCCTCGGCTACCGTCGGCGTCTGCCTGGGCTGCGTGGCCGGCATTTCCGCCACCATTGCCGCCGCCAAGTGGCTGCCGGGCCGCGTCGATGACCTGGCCGCATGGCACATGGGCATCTACTACTCCGTGTTCTTCACCAGCGTGGCCTGGGCCTTCGTTCGCGGCGCGGCGCGCGCGGCCCCGCCCTTGCTGTGGCTGGCCGCTGCCTGCACGGCCGCGATCGCGCTGTCATCGCTGCTGGGCTGGCTGGCGCCAGGCACCGGCGCGTGGGTGGACACCTCGCTGATCGGCCTGGACCTGACGGCCGTGGCCGGCGTGCTGGCCCTGGCCTGGATGGCGCGTGCCACGGCACGGCGCACGCGCAGCGGCCCGCAGGACAGTGTGTGGTCCGCGCCGCGCGACAAGCCGGCGCATCAGGACACCAAGGACTCACCGGCACCGGCCAGCTGACCTGGCCGGCACGCCATGGGAGTGCGCAGGTGGGCCGGTTGCCTGGTGGGCCGGCCCATCCCCGCTGCTGGGTCTATCCGAAAATGGCGCCGCCCGCATCCAGCGAGGGCGGCCGCAGAAGATCGGCATTGACGCCCATGGCCTCGCTGGCCCGCTCCACGGCCTGCCAAAGAGGGGCGGGCATCTGCAGTATTTCCTCGGGGGAGTTCGCGCGGGCAATCCAGTCGCTGATCTCAACGTGCTGCTCGGGGGTGAGCAGGTCCAGGTTCAGCATTTCGTCAATGGTCTTCATCGGGTGTCGGTCTGTCGCTCTTGTGCGGGAGATATGTGGGCGAGGTGCGGGAGATGTGTGGGAGATATGTGGGCGAGGTGCGGAAAGGAAAACGCCCGTGCATTGTCAGCGGTCCGCGGCAGGCAGTCGCTGCAGCAGGGCATCGCGTGCGCGCAGACCGGCATTGGGCTTTTGGGCCTGCTCATCCTGGATCAGCGTGGCGAACACCAGCCTGCGCTGGTCCTTGGTGGCCCAGCCCACATACCAGCCGTAGGCCCGGCTGGCATCGTAGCGGTTGTCGCTGCCGGGCGACCCGGTGCCGGTCTTGCCATGCACGGTCCAGCCATTCACAGGCACGGGGTGCCGGGTGATGCGCGCAGTCATGGCGATGGCCTGACTGCTCACCGGCAATTCCCGGCGCACGATCTTGCGCATGAAGGCCACCTGCTCGGCCGCCGAGATGCGCAGCGAGGACACCACCCACGCGCCGTTGTGGCCGGGATGGGCCACGGCAACGGCGGAGACATCCTCGTTGCCGTACTGGAAGGCCCTCACGTAGGCGCCAAACCGCTGCTGGCCCAGCTCCCGCGCCACCTGCTGCGAGTACCAGAACACCGAGTCCTTCATCCACGCCTGGGGCGTGATCTCGCGCCGCCAGGCATCGCCGCCCCAGTCCGGATACTCCGGTTGGTACGGCCACGCGGGCCGGGATTCGTCCTGCAGGATGCCGGCGTCATAGCCCATCAGGCTGATGGCGATCTTGAAGGTGGAGGCCGGCGTGACCCGCTCGGCGCAGGCCGGGCCGCTGTGCACCAGGGACTGGCCTGTGTCGGCATCGGCGACGAGGGTGCACAGTTCGTGCGCGGTGGCCGGAATGCAGAAAAAGGCCACGGCCACCACTGCGGCACCCACGGGAAGGAATCGGCGCATTGATCAATGTTTCATGAGGACTGGC
Organism: Delftia sp. S65; assembly: GCF_016516495.1. NCBI lineage: Bacteria > Pseudomonadati > Pseudomonadota > Betaproteobacteria > Burkholderiales > Comamonadaceae > Delftia > Delftia sp. S65. Next base: position 152,068 of record NZ_JACVUR010000003.1, on the reverse strand, counting down.
GCGCGATGATAGACGGGCTGTGGCCCTGGAAATCCGTCATGTGCCGCGAGCCCGTCGGCGCTCCATCGCCTCTTCGGATGCGACAAAGCCCAGCCTGGCAAAGAACTGCGGGGCCTGTTCACGGCCGGCCCGCAGCACCCAGGTGATCCCGGGATCGGCACCCGTCACGGCCTCGACCAGCCTTCGCCCTATGCCCTGCCCCCGGTAGCCGGGGGCAACCACCACCATGGACAGGTATCCATTGGACAGCCCGTCCGTGATGGCGCGCGCAAAACCCACCACCTGGTTGCCCGCCACAGCCACCTCCACGGCCTGGGACGCACCGATTAGGCGCTCCAGATAGTCCTGGCTGGCGATGCGATGGCCCCAGCCATTGGAAATGAGCAGTTCATAGGCACCCCGCAGGTCGGCTGGGGCGTAGCGGCGGATCAGGGGCAAGTCGCAGACCATGGTCCCGGACATTGGGCCTGTGGACTGTGACTGCTCCTAGGCCTGGGCCTCCGCCTCCTGCAGCTGCCGCCACATCACCTTGCCGCTGCCGCTCTTGGGCAAGGCCTTGACGAACTGCACGATCTTGGGCGCCTTGTAGACGGCCATGTTCTCGCGGCACCACTGGATGATGTCCTCGGCCGTAGTGTCTTCCTTGCCGGCGCGCAGCACGACGACGGCCTTCACCGACTCGCCGCGGTAGGCGTCTCGCGTGGAGATCACGCAGGCTTCCTGGATGGCGGGGTGGCGGAACATCAGCGATTCGACCTCGGCCGGCCAGACCTTGAAGCCGCTGGCGTTGATCATGCGCTTGAGGCGGTCGGTGATGAAGTAGTAGCCGTCCTCGTCCACGTGACCCAGGTCGCCGGTGCGAAAGAACCGCTTGCCATCGATCTCCATGAAGACCTGGGCCGTGGCGTCGGGCCGCTTCCAGTAGCCGTCGAAGACCTCGGGGCCGTGGACGACGATTTCGCCCTGCTCGCCCTGTGGGACATCGGCGCCGGTTTCGGGGTCGATGACACGCGCCTCGGTGCTCATGAAGGGAATGCCCAGGCATTGCTGCTTGGGATGCTCGAACGGGTTGCTGTGCGTGGGCGCGGCCGTCTCGGTCAGGCCATAGCCCTCGCTGAAGCGCAGGCCGTATTGCTCCAGCAGGCGCTGGGCCACGGCCTGTGGCATGGCCGCACCGCCGCCGCCGATGTACTTGAGGCTGGTGAGGTCGAACTGCGCAAAGTTGGGGCTGCCCAGCAGGTCGATGACCATGGTGGGGATGTTGGTCCAGCTGGTGACCTGGTAGCGAGAGATCAGCCGCCCCGCCAGCTCGCGGTCCCAGCGCGGCATGACGACCAGGGTGGCGCCCACGAAGATGGCCGTGTGCAGCACCGAGACCATGCCCGTGATGTGGAACATGGGCACGACGGCCAGGACCACGGTCTCGCTGGTGCCGCTGCCCCAGTAGCTGCCCGCCACGGCGTTGTGGTTGATGGAGCGGTGCGGGTGCATGCAGCCCTTGGGGTGGCCCGTGGTGCCGCTGGTGTAGGGCAGCACGGCCATGTCGTCGCGGCCCACCACATGGGGCGGCGCGGCTTCGGTGCAGGCCATGGCCTGCTGCCAGGTGTGGACGCTGCCGCCATCGAGCACGGCCGGCTCACGCCGGGTGAGCAGCCAGTCGTGCCACTGCACGGGCGGGGCGTCGTCGCCCTGCACCCCGGCATCGAAGGCGTCCGTGAACTGGGTGACGACCAGGTGCTCCAGCCGCTGGCCGGGCGCCAGCGCATTGCTGGCCTTGGCCAGTTCGGGGGCCAGGTCGGCCGTGGTGATGGCGACCTTGGCGTCGGCGTCGGTGATGTAGTGCCTGAGCTCCTCGGCCATGTTCATGGGATTGACCGGCACCACCACCGCATTGGCGCGGAAGATGGCGTAGTGCGCCAGGATGAGTTGCGGCGTGTTCTGCATCAGCAAAATGACGCGGTCGCCGCGCTGCACGCCCAGGCTGTGCAGGTAGGCCGCCATGCGCTCCGTGCCCTCGCACAGCTCGCGGTAGCTGATGGAGCTGCCGAAGTAGCGGATGGCTGCCTTGTCCGGGTAGCGTCGCGCATTGACGGCCAGGTTGTCCCAGACGCTGGTAGCGGGCACGGTGATGGAATGGGGCAGGCGGCTGGGCCAGAAAGCGTGGTGCGCGGGCTGGGAGGGCATGGGTGGATGGGCTTTGAAGTGTCGGTGAGTGGAAGGGACGGCGGCAATCCGCCTTGCCAGCGAGGCTAGGCCCACACCCGCTTCCCGGCATTGGGGAAGGCCCCAGGAGATCGTCGCCAAAGTGACGCTTGAGCGCCCATGGCATACCGCTGGCACCGCAACTCGCCTTGTGCTTTCGCAAGCCGGCCACGGGCACGCCTTAAGTACGCCACAGGTACGCCACAGGTACGATGGCGCCATGCCCTCCACGCCCGCCATGCCCCACCTGTCCCGCCTGCAGCTGTCGCTGCGCGATCTGCTGGCCCGCCACCGCAGCGCGGCCCTGGCCACCCAGCCCGCCGACTCCCCTGCCCCCGGGGCTGGCGATGCACTGCCCGCTCCCCGGCTGTCCATGGTGCCCTGGGCCTGGAATGCGCAGTTTGGCTGCTTTGTGCTGCACGTCAGCGCACTGGCAGCGCACACGCGGGCCATGGAGTTGCACCCGGCCGTCAGCCTGCTGGTGTGCGCGGCCGAAGTGGACGGCGAGGGCGTGCATGCACTGGAGCGCGTGGCCATTGAAGGCGTGGCCAGCACACCGCCGCCCGGCAGCGTGCTGGCCGATGGCGCGCGCGACAGCTATGTGCTGCGCTTCCCCGAAGCCGCGTTCATGACCGATCTGGGCGACTTCCGCTTTGTCTGCATCACGCCATCCATCGCCCGGCACGTGGCGGGCTTTGGCGCGGCGCGCGATGTGTCGGCCCATGACCTGATCGAAGCACTGAGCATCCAGGCCAGCTGACTCACGCGCCCCGCACGTGGGCCGCGATCAGGGCGCCCGCCGCATCGCCCTGCCCCGCCACGCAGGCGCGCACATGGTCCTCCCACATCTGGCCTTGCTGCTCCACCTGGGCATGGACAAAGCGCTGCAGCATGCGCCGGGGATCATCGCAGCGCTCATAGGCATACGGATCGCTGCGCGTGCACAGCGCCTTGAACTGCAGCCAGGCGGCCTGCCGCGTGACAGGCATGCCCTGCAGGCGCTGCCACTGGTGCAGCAGCTCATGGGCAAAGATGCCTGCGATCTGCGGATGCGACAGGCGCAGCGGCTGGCGCGGATCGGACTGCGTGAAGAAGGCGCGCGGCATGAAGATGCGCCCGCCATTCATGGACAGCGCCCTGCGCGTATCGCCCAGGCGCCGCTGGTACAGGCGCAGGCGCGGCAGCAGCGCATCGAGCGAGGCGCCGAAATGCGTGCGCACAAAGGCCTGCTCCTGCGCATCCAGTGGCCGGCTCCAGAAGACCATGCTCAGCCGCCCGGCCCCTGCCGATAGCGCCGCGCCATGAAATCCACAAACGCGCGCACGGCCGGGCGCAGATGCCGCGTGCGCGGATACAGCGCGTGGTAGCTGTACTGCCCCAGATGAAAACAGGGCAGCACCCGCACCAGCTGGCCGCGCTCCACGGCCGAGCGCACGGTATGCCAGGTCAGCGCCGCAATGCCCCGGCCTGCGCGTGCAGCCTCGAAGATGGTGGCCACCGAATCGGTGCGCAGCGCCGTGTGCGGCTGCACCTCGGTCACGGCGCCCTGCCCGGACACCACGCTCCAGCGCAATGGGGCCGGGCCCGCCGCAAAGGCCAGCGCGCGGTGCTCGGCCAATTGCTCGGGCGCCTGCACCACGCCCTGGCGCATCAGGTAGGCGTGCGACGCCACCAGCACCAGCGGCGAATGCGTGAGCAGCCGCGCCTGCAGCCCGCTGTCCGGCAATTGGCGGCTGATGCGCACGGCCGCATCCACGCCCTCGGCCACCAGGTCCACCAGCCGGTCGGTGCACAGCAGCTGCAGCTCCAGATCCGGGAATTGCTGCTCGAACTCGGGCAGCCAGTCGCCCAGCTCGATGGCGCCCACGGCCAGCGGCAGCGTGATGCGCAGCACGCCCGCCACGCGCGCACGGCGCTGCGCCAGTGCGGCCTCGGCCGCATCGAGCTGCTCCAGCAACTGCACACAACTGAGGTAGTAGCTGCGCCCCGCCTCGGTCAGGCTCAGCCCGCGCGAATTGCGCTGCAGCAGCTGCGTGCCCAGTTCCGACTCCAGCCATTTGACATGGCGCGACGCCGTGGAATGCGTCATGCCCAGCCGGTCCTGGGCCGCCGTGAAACCCTGCGCGTCCACCACGCCGCAGAACACCCGCATGGCTTGCCATCTGTCCATTGCTCATGCACTCCTTTGGCGGGGATTGTGGAGCATGGACCGCCGATGCCGCCCAGCCCGCTCAGCGCAGCGCCAGCTCCAGGATGCCGTCCGTGGGCATGACATCGCCGAACACATCCTCGATCTCGGCCAGCGCGGCACGGTGCAGGCTGTCGGCGTCCACGGATTCGCCATTGCTGCGCGTGATGGCACGTGTGGCCACGGCATCGCTGGCCACGACGACCTCGAAGCCCAGCGGCGCGGCATCGCGTGCGGCGCCGGCCACGCAGGCGTGGGTCATGAGGCCGCAGATGACCACGGTGGTGATGCCACGCGCGCGCAGCTGGTCGGCCAGGTCGGTGCCGACGAAGGCGCTGACGCTGCGCTTTTGCACCACGGTGTCGCCCGCGCGCGGCTGCAGGCCGGGGTGGAACTGGACGGTGCTGCCATTGACGGCGAACACGGGCGCACCTTCAGGGGCAATGTGCTGGATGTGGAACACGGCAACCTGGCCGGCATCGGCCCATTGCAGCAGGCGCCGGGCCTGCTCCAGGACCTGCGGGCCGCGCGGGATGGGCAGGCGGCCGCTGAAGTACTCGTTCTGGAAGTCGATGACCAGCAGCGCCGTGGCACCCCGTGGCAACTGGCTGCGCCCCGGCGCGCCTGAAAGGGCGCGGAGGGTGGGATGGCTGGTGGATTGGATGGCCTGGCTGGCCTGTTCTGCGAGTGACATGCAGTGCTCCTGAAAACGGGAAGTGGTTGATGCCTGCAGTCTAGAAACGCACAGGCCCCGCCGCAACGCCATGGAGCGGCCAGCATCTGTGCAGGTTCTGCACAGATCGCCCGTGCTTTGAAAAATGCCCCATCTCTGTGATGGCGCATACGGCCTTGGGCCTTGCATCGCTCCAACCGGCCGCGTGCCGGTGAAGCTGGCGATGCCGCGTTGAAACATGGCCTGCGGCCCTCCCGCTCAAGAAAGGGCCGCAGGCCGGCACGGCGCTAGTTCTGCAGCTGCTGCCAGACCTTGTCCAGCCGCTTGATGCTGACCGGGTACGGCGTGCGCAGCTCCTGGGCGAAGAAGCTCACGCGCAGCTCCTCCAGCATCCAGCGGTACTCCTGCATGCGCGCATCGATGTGGCCCTTGCGCTCGGCCACCAGGCGCCAGTAGCGCTGCTCCAGCGGGCGCAGCTCGGTCAGGCGGCTGGCGTCGCGTGCCGGGTCGGCGCGGTACTTGTCCAGCCGGCTGGTGATGGCCTTGAGGTAGCGCGCGTAGTGCTGCAGCTGGGTCCAGGGCGCGGCCGCGATGAAGTTCTTGGGCACCAGGCGCTGCAGTTGCTGGGCGGCGTCGGCCGTGGCGTCAGGCGCGTTCTTGGTGTCCTTGATCTTGCGCTGGGCCGCCGCGTACTCGACCAGGATGGTGGAGGCCATGCGCGCCACCTCGTTGGCGATCAGCGTCAGCCGGCCGCGTCCGTCCTGCACGCGCTGCTTGAACTGCGCGTCGTTGGTGGGCAGCGGCTCCTGCAGGAAGGCGCGGTCTATGGCCACGTCGATGATCTGTTCGCGCAGTTCCTCCTGCGTGCCCAGCGGCATGTAGGCGACGGCCATCTTCTGCAGGTCTGGAATGTTCTTTTCCAGGTACTTGAGCGCGTCGCGGATCTGCAGCGCGAACAGGCGACGCAGGCCCACGCGGTGGCGTGCGGCCGCAACCTCGGGCTCGTCGAAGACCTCGATGCCGACGGCATCGCCGTGGTCGATCAGCGCAGGGAAGCCGATCAGCGTCTGCCCGCCCCGGCCGATCTCCATCAGCTCGGGCAGCTCGCCAAAGCTCCATTCCTTGTAGCGGCTGTCGGCGGGCTGGCTGGGCTTGGCATTCCTGGCAGGCGTGGCCTGGTCGGGCTTTTCCGCCTTGGCAGCGGGCGCAGGCTTCCTGCCGGTTTCGGGCGCGGTGGCGGCGTTGGCAGCGGGTGCAGCAGGAGCCTCGGTGACCGAAGCCACCTTCAGCGCGGCCAGCGCCTGGAAGGCGCCGCGCGCCTTGGCGCCCAGTTCGGCCTTGAGCGCGCCCAGGTTGCGGCCCTGGCCCAGCTGGCGTCCATGCTCGTCCGTGATGCGGAAGTTCATGAACAGGTGCGGGCTGAGCATGTCCAGCTTGAAGTCGGCGCGCTTGACGTCCAGCGAGGTCTCGTCGCGCACCTGCTTGAGCAGGGCATCGATCAGCGATCCCTGGCCCCAGCGTTCGGGCGTGGTGAAGAGTTCGGCCAGGCGCTGGGCGCTTTCGGGCAGGGGCACGAAGCGGCTGCGCGGGCGCTGCGGCAGGCTCTTGAGCAGGGCCTGGAGCTTGTCCTTGAGCATGCCGGGCACCAGCCATTCCACGCGCTCGTCGCTGACCTGGTTGAGCACGAACAGCGGCACGGTGACGGTGATGCCGTCGCGCGCGTCGCCCGGGCTGTGCAGGTAGCTGGCCGTGCAGTCCACGCCGCCGAGCTTGACCACCTTGGGAAAGGCCTGGGTGGTGATGCCGGCCGCCTCGTGGCGCATCAGCTCGTCGCGCGACAGGCGCAGCAGGTCGGCGTTTTCCTTGGCCGCCTCGCGGAACCAATGGTCGAAGGTGGCGCCGCTGAACACGTCCTTGGGGATCTGCTGGTCGTAGAAGGCGTAGATCAGCTCGTCATCGACCAGCACGTCCTGGCGGCGGCTCTTGTGCTCCAGCTCCTCGACCTTGCGCACCAGCTTGAGGTTGGCGGGCAGGAAGTGCCAGCGCGTATCCCACTGCCCCTCCACCAGGGCCTGGCGGATGAAGATCTCGCGCGCGGACTGCGGATCGATGCGGCCATAGCTCATGCGCCGGCCGTTGTAGATCACCAGGCCGTAGAGCGTGGCGCGCTCCAGCGCCACCACGTCGGCCTGGTTCTTGGACCAGTGCGGATCGAGCAGCTGCTTCTTGAGCAGGTGGGCGCCGACTTCCTCCAGCCACTGCGGATCGATGGCGGCGATGCCCCGGCCGTACAGGCGCGAGGTCTCCACCAGCTCGGCCGCAACGATCCAGCGCCCCGGCTTCTTGGACAGGTGGGCGCCCGGGTGCGGGTAGAAGCGGATGCCGCGCGCGCCCAGGTAGGCGTCGCTTTCATCGCCCTTGTAGCCCAGGTTGCCCAGCAGGCCGGACAGCATGGACAGGTGCACGGCGTCGTAGCCTGCGGCCTCGGTGTTGATCTTCCACTTGTGCTCGTTGACCACGGTCAGCAGCTGCGAGTGGATGTCGCGCCATTCGCGCACGCGGCGGATGTTGATGAAGTTCTGGCGCAGCAGCTGCTCCCACTGGCGGTTGCTGAGCTTGTGAGAGGGCTCGTCATCCGTGCCGGGACCGGTGTCCTGCGGATGGAAGGCCGCCAGCGCCTCGGCCGCCGGGGCGGCCACGCTCTGCCCGCCGCTGCGCTGGGCCACGGGCAGGAAGGCGGCATTGCGCGCCGATGGCTTGGCGGCAGGCGCCTGGGCCGTGGCCATTTCCTTGCGGCTCTTGGCCACCACCTTGCCGCCGCGCGCATCCTGCAGCCATTTCCACAGGCGCAGGTAGCCGCTGAATTCGCTTTTCTCGTCGTCGAACTTGGCGTGCTGCTGGTCGGCCTGCTGCTGGGCCTCCAGCGGCCGGTCGCGCACGTCCTGCACGGACAGGGCGGAGGCAATGACCAGCACCTCGGCCACGGCGCCGCGCGTGCGCGCCTCCAGGATCATGCGGCCCACGCGCGGGTCCAGCGGCAGGCGCGACAGCTCGCGGCCCATGGGCAGCAGCTCGCCGCGCTCGTCCACGGCGCCCAGCTCGCCCAGCAGCTGGTAGCCGTCGGCAATGGCGCGGCCCGAGGGCGATTCGAGGAAGGGGAAGTTCACCACGTCGCCCAGGCCCAGCGACTTCATGCGCAGGATGACGCCGGCCAGCGAGGAGCGCAGGATTTCAGGGTCGGTGAAGCGCGCGCGCGTGCCGAAGTCGGCCTCGTCGTACAGGCGGATGCAGATGCCGTTGGCCACGCGGCCGCAACGGCCCGCGCGCTGGTTGGCCGCTGCCTGGCTGATGGGCTCGACCAGCAGCTGCTCGACCTTGCTGCGGAAGGAATAGCGCTTGACGCGCGCCGTGCCAGCATCGATCACATAGCGGATGCCGGGCACGGTCAGCGAGGTCTCGGCCACGTTGGTGGCCAGCACGATGCGCCGGCCCGTGTGGCTGTCGAAGATGCGGTCCTGCTCGGCCTGCGACAGGCGCGAGAACAGCGGCAGCACCTCGGCATGGCGCAGCACGGGCTGCTGTGCCAGGTGCTTGCGCAGGTGGTCGGCCGCCTCGCGGATCTCGCGCTCGCCGGGCAGGAACACCAGGATGTCGCCGCTGACGCCGCCGGACCACAGCTCGTCCACGCCTTCGGCGATGGCGTCGTTGAGGTCGTGGTCGCGCTTTTCCTCGAAGGGGCGCCAGCGCATCTCCACGGGGTAGGTGCGGCCCGAGACCATGATCACCGGCGCAGGCCCCTTGGGGCCTTCGAAATGCCTGGAGAACCGCTCGGCATCGATGGTGGCCGATGTCACCACCACCTTGAGGTCGGGGCGCCGGGGCAGGATCTGCTTGATGTAGCCCAGCAGGAAGTCGATGTTGAGGCTGCGCTCGTGGGCCTCGTCGATGATCAGCGTGTCGTAGGCCTTGAGCAGCGGATCGGTCTGCGTCTCGGCCAGCAGGATGCCGTCCGTCATCAGCTTGACCGAGGCGTCCTTGGACAGCCGGTCCTGGAAGCGCACCTTGTAGCCCACCACATCGCCCAGCGGCGTGTTCAGCTCCTCGGCAATGCGCTTGGCCACCGAGCTGGCGGCAATGCGGCGCGGCTGCGTGTGGCCGATCAGGTGGCCGCGCACCTGGCCCTTGTCGTCGGGCGTGGCGTTGACCTTGCCCCGGCCCAGCGCCAGCGCGATCTTGGGCAGCTGCGTGGTCTTGCCCGAGCCTGTCTCGCCGCACACGATGATGACCTGGTGCCGGTCCATGGCCTCCATGATTTCCTCACGGCGGGCGGATACGGGCAGGGATTCAGGGAAGCTGATCTTCAAAGGCATAAGGGGCTGGATTATCCCCGCGCCATGCCGGCGGCGCCACGCGGCTGCAGATTTCCATACGCCTGCCCTGTGCCGCCCGCATGAAAACCTCCGCATGCCAGGGCCTTCGCCCGGGTGCGCCAGCGGCATGCAAGGCATTGCGCACAATCGGCGCTCGCCTTGCCGCCCGCGCCCGGCGCTGGCCACCTCACCCGCCTTCCTCGATCTGCTCCCCATGGTTTCTCTTGCCGCCCTCGTCATTCCGCTATTGGCCCTGTGGCTGTGGTGGCCCGTCCGCCTGATGCCGCGCCGCGCACGCCTGATGGCGGCCGTCGCCACGGCGGCCCTGGGCTGCACGCCCGCCCTGCTGCTGGTGCTGCTGCGCGAGGGCACGGTCGAGTACCGCACGCTGGCCTATCTGCAGGTGCCGGGCGGCTGGGTGCTGGCCATGCTGCTGATGCTGGCCGTCTTCATCGTGCTGCGCGACGGCCTCTGGGCGCTGGCCGCCGTGGCCCGGCGCGAGGACTGGAAGCAGCGCCTGCACGCGCCGCTGCTCACGGCCGGCGCCCTGGCCCTGGCGGGCCTGCTGTCGGCCTGGGGCGTGGCCAATGCGCTGCGCCCCCCCGAGGTGCACGAACGCACGCTGCGCCTGCCCGGCCTGCCCACCGGCCTGGAAGGCCTGCGCGTGGCCGTGCTGGCCGACATCCACGCCAGCCCCATCAACGACGCGCGCTATGTGCAGACCATCGTGGACCGCACGCTGGAGGCGCGGCCCGACCTCATCGTGCTGCCCGGCGACATGGTGGACGGCGACGTGGACAGCGGCCGCGCCAACGTCGCGCCGCTGGCGCAGCTCAAGGCACGCTACGGCGTGTGGGCGGCGCCCGGCAACCATGAGTACTACAGCGGCTACGACGCCTGGATGGCCGAATTCCGCCGCCTGGGCCTGAACCTGCTGGAAAACCGCATGCAGCTGATCGATGTGCAGGGCGCGCGCCTGGCGCTGTCGGGCATCGGCGATCCGGCCTATGGCCGCCTGTCGCGCCAGAACACCGACCCCTCCGTGGCCGAAGGCGTGCCGCCCGACATCGACACCGTGGCCCGCCAGGCCAAAGAGGCCGGTGCGCAATACCACCTGCTGCTGGCCCACCAGCCCAAGACCGCCCGCGACAATGCGGCACACGGCGTGGGCCTGCAGCTGTCGGGCCATACGCACGGCGGACTGATCCTGGGCATGGACCAATGGCTGGTGGCGCCCGCCAACGACGGCTTCGTGCGCGGCGAGTACGAGGTCGGCGCCATGAAGCTCTTCGTCAGCGCCGGCGCAGGCCTGTGGGCCGGCTTTGCCGTGCGCCTGGGCGTGCCGGCCAGCATCGACCTGCTGGTGCTGCGCGGCGCCTGATCCTGCCCCGGAGGGCAGCGCGGACGGCTACCGCGCGAACACCATGCACACCGGGCTGGCGCAGTGGGTGCTGGCCAGCGGGCGCCAGGCGTCATCCCGGGCATGGCAGACGATGCTGTCGCTGTCCTCGTTGAGCACATAGAGCAGGCGCCCGTCGGGCGAAGCCGTGAAAAAGCGCGGCGTGCGCCCGCCCGAGGCGAAGCCGCCACTGGCGTGCAGCAGCCCCGTCAAAGGATCGACGTCGAAGACCGCAATGCCGTCAGCGCCGCGATTGGACACCAGCACCTGCCGGCCGTCGCGCAAGACCTCGATGCCCGCCGCCCGGCTGTTGCCCACAAAGCGCTCCGGCAGGGTGGACAGGATCTGCAAGCCCTGCAGCGCCCCGGTGGCCGCATCGAAGCGGCAGGTGAGCACGGTGTTGTCCAGTTCGTTGACCACATAGGCGCAGGCCAGCGCAGGATGGAAGGCGATATGCCGCGGGCCCGAGCCTTCGCGGCAGTCCAGCCAGGGCTGGGGCGCAGGCACCAGCCGCCCGTGCTCGAAGGCGAAGATGAAGATCCGGTCCTGCCCCTTGTCAGGCACCAGCACGAAGCGCCCGTCCGGCGAGAAGGGGTTGAAGTGCGGCTTGGCAAACGGCTGCTCCTTGCGATGCGGCCCGGGTTGGCCCGGTAGCGCAAGCCGCTGCTGCACGGAGCCCAGGCGCCCGTCCGGTGCGATCGACATCACGGCCAGCGTACCGCCTGGCCCGCCATACCCCCGGTGGCCGTCGCTGGCAGCCGGCTCGCCCAGATGGTCGGAGACCACCAGCTGCCGTCCGCCCGGGGCGATGGCCAGGTGCACCGGGTTGCGCCCGCCGCAGTCCCGGGTCTGCAGCAACGCCAGGCGGCCCGTTGCGGCATCGCGTGCGAAGACGCTGACCTCATGGCCATCGCCATGCACGGTGTAGAGCCGGGTGCCGGCTGCATCGAGCGCCAGGAACGAGGGGTTGGCAAGCCCGTCCACGGTCTGCAGATGCTGCAGGCCGCCCGTGGCTTCGTCCACGCTATAGACGGTGATGCCCTCGCCACGTGCGTCGCGCTCGCGCGTGGTGCGCGAACCCACGTAGGCGTACAGGGGGCGCGACGCTGAGGTGCTCATGCCGATGCGCCCGCCAGCGGTGCGACGGCCGCGCCCTGAATGCCATGGCGCTGCAGCGCCTCGGCCACAAAGCCGCAAGCCTTGGCCTCTTCCACAAAGGCCGCCAGCACGCGCAGGGCCTCATCGCCCCGCCCCTTGGGCAGGCCCATGGCCTGCTGGATCACCATGAAGCGGCCCGGCAGCAGGCGCAGGCCGGGCAGGCGTGCGGCATCGGCCTCCAATTGCTGCTTGACGCCTGCGGCCACGTCGGCCGTCGATTCCACAAAGGTCTGCACCACGGCGGGCGAGGACACGGCGCGCTCTATCTGCGCATGCTTGAGCTCGCGGCTCAGGTACAGGTCATAGGCGCTGCCCTTGCCGACCACCACGGTGTGCCCGGCCCGGTCCACCTGGGCGTTGTCGGTCAGCGGCGAATCCTGGCGCACCAGGTAGCTGCCCTCGATCAGCACATAGGGCGCGGTAAAGCCGATGCCCGCGCCACGTACGGGGTCCACGGCAAAGAAGCCGAAGTCGGCCTCCTCGCGCGTGACGGCATCCACCGACTTGGCGGCCGTATCGAAGACCACCAGTTCCAGCTCCAGCCCCAGCTGCTGCGCAAGGCGCCGGGCCAGGTCGATGGACACGCCTGCGGGCTGGCCATCGGCCTGCAGCCGCGCAAGGATGGGATTGCCGGTGTTGATGGATGCGCGGATGCGGCCAAGCGGCGCGAGGGTGGACAGCAGCTGGGAGGAAAGGTTCATGGATGGCTCGCTTCAAGGGTCAACGGGATGCCCGCCGGGGCGTGGAAGAGGTACGCGAAGGGGTACGCGAAGGTTCCGGGGACGCTGCGCCGGGACCGAGGAGATCGCTGATGCTGGCCAGGTTGCGCAAGGTGCTCGCCAGGTGCTCGCGCATGGCGAGGGAGGCTTCTTCGTTGCGCTCGCGCCCCAGCAGTTCCAGGATGTTCAGATGCTGCTCGCAGTGCTCGCGGTAGCGCGCCCGGTCCTGCATGGAGCGGTAGGACAGCAGGCGCCGCACGCGGTTGACGCGGCGGATGGTGTCGATGAAGAACACGTTGCCCGAGGCCTCGACCAGGGACTCGTGGAAGTTCACCCCCCGGTCGTGGATGCGGTCGGCCGGGTCGGTGGCGATGCCGCCTTCGAGCAAGTGGATTTCGGCCGCGCGGCAGCGTTGCAGCACGGCGCGGTCCAGCCGGTAGCCGGGCTCCAGCAGCGCGGCCGGCTCCAGCGCCATACGCAGGCGGTAGGACTGCAGCAGGCTGTCGGGCGTGGTCAGCATGGCCGCAAAGGTCCAGCCGTAGCCGGGCTTGCGCTCGATCCAGCCCTCCTGCGCGATGCGGTTGAGCACGGCCGCCAGCTGGGCCTTGCTCAGGCCGTAGCGCGTGCGCAGCGCGGCCTCGGTGACGGATTCGGGCAGGCTGGCGCGCAGCCGGTCCTCGGCGATGCGAAAGTAGATGGCTTCGGTCAGGTCCTGGTCGCCGGCCGCCGCCTCGGCCAGCAGTTCGTCCGGAATCCCGTCATGCGGCAGGGCCAGGAAAAACCCCCGGTTGCGCTCGCGCCGCACCACACCCTGCTCTTCCAGCTGCTGCAAGGCCTCGTTGACGGGCTGGCGGGAGACGCGCAGCCGGTCGGCCAGGCCCTGGGCGGCCAGGTGGGTTCCGCTGTCCCATTGTTCGGAACGGGCCAGTGCCAGGATTTGCGAGCACAGCTGGGTGGAGGTCTTCATGCCCCCATTGTCATGCCATGCCACATCAGCGCCCGGCCGCCTGCCGCAGGATGGAAGGAATCACGCCGCCGCTGCGCAGCAGCCCGGCCTCCAGCTGCGTCTCCACGGCGGCCGTGGCCTGCAGCGCCTGCACGCTTCCATCGCCGCGCAGTATGCGCACGGGCACGGCGCAGCGCGGCGCCAGGGCGTCGGACGGTGCATCGATCTCGATACGGTCGCCCGGCTGCAGCGCCAGTTCCTGCGGCCCCATGCCCGCAGGCAAGCGCAGCGGCACGATGCCCATGCCGATGAGGTTGGAGCGGTGGATGCGCTCGAAGCTCAGGGCCAGCACGGCACGTATGCCCAGCAGGCGCTGGCCCTTGGCGGCCCAGTCGCGCGAGGAGCCCGTGCCGTAGCGCTCGCCGGCCACCAGCACCACGGACTGGCCCGCCTTGCGGTAGCGCTGCGCGATGTCCCACAGCGGCGCGATCTCGCCCGATGGCGCATGCAGGCCATGGGCCACGGGGGCACCGGGCGCCAGCAGGTTCTTCAGCGTCTTGCTGTGAAAGGCCGCCCGCACCATCACCTCCCAGTTGCCGCGCCGCGACGCGAAGACGTTGAGATCGCCCCGGTCGTCGCCGCGCTCCACCAGGAAATCGGCCACCAGGCTGTCGGGTGGGATGGCGCTGGCCGGCGAGATATGGTCCGTGGTGATGTCGTCGCCCACCACCAGCAGCGGGTGGGCCTGGTAGCGGCCCAGCTGGCTGCCCTCGGACAGCGCGGCAAAGGGCGGGCGGCGCAGCGCGGTGGACCGCGCGTCCCAGGGAAACAACGGCCCCTCGGGCGCCTTCAGCGCATGCCAGGCCGGGTTGAGTGTGGCCCGCGCGAAGTCGCGGCCGAAGTCCTGCGGGTGCATGCCCAGCGCCAGCGCCGCCTGGACTTCCTCGCGGGTGGGCATGAGGTCGGCCAGGAACACGGGCCAGCCATCGGCCAGGTGCTGCACGGGCTCGCTGCGCAGGTTGCGGGCCGCGTCGCCGGCCAGGCCGAAGGCGATGACCAGGGACGGCGACATGATGAAGCTCAGCTCGATGTCCGGATGCACGCGGCCCGGGAAATTCCGGTTGCCCGACAAAATGGCCACGGCCTTGGCCTGGCCGGCGCGCTGGGCCTGGCGCACCGGCTCCGTCAGCGGGCCGGGGTTGCCGATGCAGGTGGTGCAGCCGTAGCCCACGATGCCGAAGCCCACGGCCTCCAGGTCCTGCAGCAGCCCGGCGCGCGCCAGATAGGAGGCAGCCGCCGGCGAGCCCGGTGCCAGCGAGGTCTTGACCCATGCGGGGACCTTCAGCCCCAGCGCCCGCGCCTTGCGCGCCACCAGCCCGGCGGCGACCAGCAGCGCGGGATCCGAGGTATTGGTGCAGCTGGTGATGGCGGCCAGCGCCACGGCATGGCGCGGCAGCCCGGCCTTCGCGCCGGACGCAACAAAGCCCACGGCCTGCAGCGCGCGGGCGCTGTCGCCATAGTCCAGCAGGTCCTGCGGGCGGCGCGGACCGGCAATGTGCCAGCCCACGGTGTCCAGGTCGATCTCGATCTGGCGTGTGTAGCGCGGCTGGGCCTGCGGATCGAACCACAGGCCCTGGGCACGCATATAGGCCTCGACCAGGGCGACGCGCTGTGGGCTGCGGCCCGTGGCGCGCAGGTAGTCAAGCGTCTGGCCATCGACCGCGAAGTAGCCCGTGGTGGCGCCGTACTCGGGCGCCATGTTGGCCACCACGCTGCGCTGGCCCGCCGTCAGCGTGGACACGCCGGGGCCGAAGTACTCGACGAACTCGCCGGCCACGCCCAGGGCGCGCAGCCGCTCGGTGGCGACCAGGGCCAGGTCGCTGGCCTGCACGCCGGGGCGCAGCGCGCCGGTCAGCCGCACGCCGATGACGTCGGGGATGCGCAGCATGGTGGGCATGCCGAACATCACGGTCTGCGCCTCCAGCCCGCCAACGCCCCAGCCCAGCACGCCGATGCCGTTGACCATGGGTGTGTGGCTGTCCGTGCCCAGCATCATGTCGGGCACGGCCCAGAGCCTGCCGCCGCGCTCCTCGGTGGTCACCACGGTGGCCAGCTGCTCCAGGTTGATGGTGTGCATGATCCCCGTGCCGGGCGGGTGGATGGTCACATGGGCCAGGGCCCTGGAGGCCCAGCGCAGGAAGCGGTAGCGCTCGGCATTGCGCCGTATCTCGTGCTCCAGGTTGGCCTGGGCGGCGCCCGGCGCTGCATAGGCCTCCACGGCCAGCGAGTGGTCCACCGACACATCGACGGGCAGCACCGGATTGAGCACGGCCGGATCCACGCCCTCTTCGTGCAGGGCATCGCGCATGGCCGCGATGTCGACCAGCGCTGGCGTGCTGGTGGTGTCGTGCATGAGCACGCGGCCCGGCTGGAAGGCGATCTCGGCCTCGCTGCTGCCATGTTCCAGCCAGGCCCGCAGGGCAGCCACGGCAGCGTCCCTTTCCTGCCCCTCCATGTGGCGCAGCACGTTCTCCAGCAACAACCTGAGCACCATGGGCAGGCGCGGCAGGCACTCGCCCAGCACGCCCGGCACATCGGCGGCGTGGTAGCGGACTCCGTCCAGTTCAAGGACGCGGGAAAAGGGGTTCTCGGTGTTTTCCATAGCTGATATTTTGCATTTTGAATTTCTAAAATGCAATCAAACGCCTCATCTCGCTTTCCCTGAAACCCCGGCCAAAAGGCCGCCAAGGAGTTTTGACATGTCCGCTCCCTCCCGCCGCAGCTTGCTGCGCAGCCTGGGCACCGCGCTGCTCGCCGGCCTCATCAGCCTCATCGGCAGCCTGCCCGCTGCGGCCCAGGACGCGCCGCAGCGCAGCATCACTCTCGTGGTTCCCTTCACGGCAGGCGGCGGCGTCGACGCCATGGCCCGGCTGCTGGCCGAGCGGCTGCGCGTGACGCTCAAGCAGCCGGTGGTGGTGGACAACAGGCCCGGCGCCAGCGGCATGCTGGGCGCAGGCGCCGTGGCACGCGCGGCGGGCGACGGCCACACGCTGCTGCTGGGCTCGGCCGGCGAAACCGCCATCGCCCCGCTGGTGCACCAGGGCCGCATGCCCTACCAGCCGTCCCGCGACCTGGCGCCCCTGACCCTGGTCACGCGCGTGCCCAACGTGCTGGTGGCCTCGCCCGGCCTGCCGGCCGGCAACATCGATGAACTGGTGCGCCTGGCCAAGGCCAGCCCCGGCAAGCTCGGCTACGCCACCAGCGGCGTGGGCAATCCCCAGCACCTCAATGGCGAGCTGCTGCAGTCGCTGGCCGGCATCCGGCTGAACCACGTGCCCTACCGGGGCGCGGCCAACCAGCTGGTGGACGTGTCCTCGGGCGTGGTCGAACTGGCCTTCGTCAGCTACGCGGGGGCCGCGCCCTTCATCAAGAGCGGCCGTGTCAAGGCGCTGGCGGTGACTTCAGCGCAGCGCGCCAGCTTCGCCCCCGGCATTGCCGCCATTGCCGAGTCCACGGGCCTGGCCTCCTACGACCTGGACAACTGGTTCGGCCTCTTCGCGCCCGCCTCCACGCCGCCGGCCGTCCAGGCGCGGCTGCATGCGGCGGTGGTCAATGCGCTCAAGGATCCCGCGCTGGCGCAGCGCCTGCGCGAACTGGGCGGCGAGCCCGCTCCCATGTCGCAGCAGCAGTTCAGGGACTTCATCGCCGCCGAGACCGCCAGGTACGCCGCCATCGTGACCTCAGCACGCATCGTGGCCGAGTGAGGGCGCGCGCCCTTTCCCGGCATTTGCCTTTCCCTTCAGAAAACCACAGGAGACGACATGCAGCTTCATCCCGCGCTGGCCGCCACGGCCGCCGCCATCCTGGTCCTGGCTTCGGCCACGGCCCGATCCCAGACCGCCCCCGACGGCTACCCGGTCCGCGCCGTCACCATCGTCGTGCCCTTCGCGGCCGGCGGAAACACCGACGTCAAGACCCGGCTCGTGGCCAGGCAGCTGGCGCAGATACTGGGCCAGCCCGTGATCGTGGACAACAAGCCCGGCGCCAGCGGCAACATCGGAATGGAGTTCGTGGGCCGCGCCGCAGC
Source organism: Delftia sp. S65 (assembly GCF_016516495.1). Lineage (NCBI taxonomy): Bacteria > Pseudomonadati > Pseudomonadota > Betaproteobacteria > Burkholderiales > Comamonadaceae > Delftia > Delftia sp. S65. Next base: position 134,326 of record NZ_JACVUR010000003.1, on the reverse strand, counting down.
CGACGGCTACACCATCGCCATGGGCAGCTTCGGGCCGCTGGCCGTCAATCCCTGGATCTATCCCAGGCTCAACTTCGATCCCAAGACCTTTGTCCCCATCATCCTGCTGGAGAAAAGCCCGCTGGTGCTGGTCACGCCCGCCGACAAGCCCTATCGCAGCGTGGCCGATGTGGTGACGGCCGCCAAGGACAGGCCGGGGCAGCTGAACATCGCCAATGCAGGGCCGGGCGGCGCACACCATCTCTCGGCCGAGCTTTTCGAGGCGGCGGCAGGCCTGGACATGGTCGGCGTGCCCTTCAAGGGCGGTGGTCCCGCCGCCACCGCCCTGCTGTCGGGACAGGTGGACCTGATGTTCGAGCAGACCGGTGCGGCCGCGCCCTCCATACAGGCGCGCAAGATCCGCGCGCTGGGAGTGACCTCGGCACAGCGCCTGGCCATGCTCCCTGACGTGCCCACCTTCGCCGAGTCCGGCTTCCCCCAGGTCACCGTCTCCAACTGGATGGGCTATGTGGCGCCCAAAGGCACGCCGCCCGAGATCGTGGCCCGGCTCCACAAGGCGTTCGCCAAGGCCATGGAGCACCCGGAAGTCCGGGAACGCATCGTCTCCCAGGGCAACGAGTTCGGCGGCGGCAGCAGCCAGGAGTTCGCCGCCTTCATCGACAGCGAAGCCGCCAAGTGGGGCCGGCTGGTGAAGGAGCGCGGAATCCGAAGGGATTGAGCGAAAGGCGGGGCCTACCCCCACCCCCGACCTACCCCTCATTGACCACCAACGACAGCGCATGCGCCTCGGTAGGCAAAGGCACATCCCAGCGCTGCAGCAGGCCGAGCAGGGCCGCGTTGGTCAGCGTGGTGTCGCGCGCGCGGTTGCGGGCCAGCAGGGTTGGGCGGCTGGCTTCCAGGTGCACGAGTTCCACGCGGGCGCCGTAGGCCAGGCACAGGTCCACGGTCTTGCCGCGCATCTGGCGCGACAGGTGGGTGGCATTCCAGACAAAGGGCTGGCCCGCGCGCAGCAGGGCCTTGGCCTTGTCCACGGCGTGGTGGGCGGCCGCGCCCTCGTTCTGGCCGTGGCGCAGGCCCAGCTCCGTACGCGCATCGTCGAAGGAGACCACGGGCAGGTCGCCATGGTGGGCGGCCACCCAGGTGTTCTTGCCGCTGGCCGGCAGGCCGCACATGACGATGGCGCGCGAGCCTTCCTGTGCGTGCAGCGCATAGTCGGGATGCAGCTGCGCGCCGCGGAAGTAGCGCACCGCCGTCTCGGCCGAGGCAAAGCGGCGTGGCGTGCGCAGGCAGCCCTCTTCCAGCGCGAACTCGCGCACCAGCTCGATGTTGACGAGCACGGACGCAATGTCCGGGCAGATGCGCCCGCGCATGTCGGCCCGCGCCAGCAGGGTGAGCAGGTGCAGGTCCACCTGCCAGGACAGCTCGCGCACGATGAACTCGGGCGAGAGGCCGCGGCGCGAGTCGGCAAAGGCGAAGAACGGCACCTGGTGCACGGCGATCAGCCGGCAGATGGCCTCGCGCTTGTCCACGGGCGCGCCGGCTTCCCAGAGCATGAGCCGCGCATCCAGCGCACCTCGGCGCGAATGGCCGGGCTGGCCGATGCGGCCGTCATCGCCCACCACGGTGGTCGAGCACTTGGCCACGTCGTGCAGCAGCGCGGCCAGGAAGACCGTCTCGCGCTCGGTGTCGGTGAGCGCCGCATGGCCGGGGTCGGCCAGCAGCTCGCGTACCACCATCTGCGTGTGCGTCCAGACATCGCCTTCGCCGTGATAGACGGGGTCCTGCGGCGTGGTTTTGGCCTGCTCCAGCTGGGGGAAGGCGGCCAGGCAGGCCGCGAAGTCGGGGTCGGCGCCGGGCTGCGGCACCAGGGACTGGATCTGTTTCCAGTTCGTCATGGAAATCTCCTTGCGATGGGTCTGCGCTGCAGGCCTCACCAGCTTTTTGAAATATCGGCCGCAAAGATGTCTGCGCCCTCGCGCAGCCCGTTGGGGACGATGGGCCGCTCGCTGTGGTGCGAGCCCGAGTCGAGGATGACCTGCACGAAGTCCGGCCGCACGAACTTGTAGCGCGCCACGGTCTGGCCGTCCTCCTCCACCTTGAGGTACAGGCCCTCGGCCAGCTCGGAGCCGTCGGTCTGCCGCCAGCACAGCGGCAGGTCCAGCTTCTGGCGGGCCACCACCTGCTCGAAGGCCTGGCGCCAGCGCGCGCTGCGGCCCAGCGAGGGGGCCAGCAGCGCCAGCAGGTCCTGCATGCGCCGGGGCGCCGCCCCGCTGTAGAGCACGGGCACCGAGACCACGGGCACGCCGGCCAGCAGGGCATGGCGGCGCGGCGTGTCCAGAAAGCACTGCGCCGAGCGGTCCCAGATGTCGAACTCGCAGAACCAGTGCGGCAGCGCGTCGTAGAACAGCGAGTGCTTGGCGTACATCCACTCGCCGAACACCTGGTAGCGGTCGTCCAGCAGGAACAGCAGCGCGCCTTCATGGGCCTGGGCCCATTGCTTGAAGAGGTTGAACTGGCGCTCGCGCCCACCGGGCCGCTCGCTGTCCAGGTAGTGGCCGCGCGACTGCAGCAGCAGCTGGCCGTCGCCGGCAAAGCTCAGCGCGGCGTTGGCGCCGTCGAGCTTTTCCTCGACGACGATGTGCCGGCCGGCCAGCCGCTCATAGGGCACGGCGTCGTCCTGGTCACCGGACTGCAGGCGCGAGCCGCGCAGGTGCGGCGTGCGGGGGTATTTGAGGATCTCGACGCTCGAAAGAAAGTGAGCGCCTTGGGCAATGGATGGGGTCATGTCGTGCTTTCCGAAAACGATGCAGCACCCCACGGCGCCATGCCATGGGGCGGGAAAAGCCGACGACGACGCCAGGCGCCGCAATGCAGGGGATGCAGCGACAGCGCGGCCTGGCCCGTGGTGGCCGGGCCGGCAGGCTGTCGAAGGGGAAGATGGCAGGACTGTCGGGGCCGTCCGCAAACCGGACGGTCAGCCGCAAGCCCTCAAAAGGCCACGCACCGCAGCGCACACGCAAAAGACATCCGTGGCAAGGCCAGGATCAGCGTGTGACGAAGTCGTTCAGCAGGAAGCTGTGCGGCGGGGCATGGTGCACCTCGAAAGGGTGAGGGTGGATGGGAGGGGTGCGAGTCTATCGCCCGTTGCCCCGCAGGCACAAGCGGCTGCGCACCATGCCGGGCCGATTGTTGGCTGCTAGCCACGCACGGCGGACTTGAAGGCGGCGCCCAGCGCATCCAGCGCCGCGCGCGGCCGGCCTTCGCGCACGCGGGTGTGCAGCAGCACGGGCAGGCGCGGCAGCGTGGGCAGGCCCAGGCGCGGGCCCACGTCCACGGCGCCCAGGGCCAGCATGCGCGGCGCCAGCGCGGCCACGCCCAGCCCCGCCATGACGGCGGCCGAGACAGCGGCCACGCCGCCGCCCACGAACACCTCGGTCCACGGCATGCGCGCCGTATCCAGCAGTTGCCCGGCCATGGCGCGCACGCCGCAGGGTTCGGCCAGCGTGGCCAGCGGCAGGGGCTCGCCCGCGCGGTGCTGCCAGCCGGGCGCGGCAAACCAGCCGAAGGGCTCCTCGGCCAGCAGCTCGCCGTCGTCACGCCCGGCATGCGTGCGAACGATCACCGTGTCGTACTCGCGCCGGTCGAATCCCTGCAGCAGCGGGCCGGACGATGCGATGCGGATGTCGATCAGCAGCTGCGGGTCCTGCGCATTCATGCGGGCGATCAGGGCCGGCAGCTCAGGCCCGGCCACGTGGTCGCTGATGCCGATGGTCAGCCGCTGGCGCGTGCTGACGGCCAGCGCCAGTGCGCGCTCATGGGCCTGCAGCAGTTCGCGCGCATGGGGCAGGAAGTCGGCACCCAGCGCCGACAGCTGCACGTGGCGCGGCGTGCGCTCGACCAGCCGGCAGCCCAGCCGCTGCTCCAGCCGCTTGAGCTTGAGACTGACGGCGGCCTGCGTGGTCTGCATGGCTTCGGCCGCGCGCGTGAAGCTGCCCAGGTCTGCGATGTGCACGAAGCCTTGCACGGCATCCAGGTCCAGAGGTCGTTGAATCATTTCAATTCATTATCACTGATATCGTCAATCATGGCTTTTCAAAATAGCTGGCACGGCCTACCTTCGAGGCTCCCACAACGCAAAGCAACGCAACTCAACTCAACTCAACGCAAAGGAGCCACACCATGCCCATGACCCGGATCAACATGCGCGCCGGCAAGTCCCCCGCCTACCGCCAGGCCATCTGCGACAGCCTCTACCGCGCCATGCGCGAGACCTTCAACGTGCCGGAGGACGACCAGTTCATGACCATCACCGAGCATGACGGCGACAACTTCCGCTACGGCGCCTCCTACCTGGGAGTGGCGCGCAGCGACGATCTGGTGCTGGTGCAGCTGACGGTCAGCAACACCCGCAGCCTGGAGCAGAAAAAGGCGCTGTTTAGCCGCATCGCCGAGCTGCTGGTCGAAAGCCCCGGCCTGCGGCCCGAGGACGTGTTCGTCAACCTGGTCGAGGTGGACAAGGAGAACTGGTCCATGGGCCACGGGCTCGCGCAATACGCAAATTAAGACACGCGGATCGGCGCAACACCCACAGCGCCGAGCTCAGGCCGGCACCGCCAGCGCCGCCACGAATTGCTGGCCCACGGCGGTGATGATCTCGGCGCGCGCCGCCGTGCGCAGCTGCACCAGGGCGATCTGCCGGCTCTCGGCGGTCTGGGCAATGGGCAGCACGCGCAAGCGCGGGTCGCCCTCCCAGCCATGCCGCGCCAGATTGGGCAGCATGGCCACGCCCATGCCGTCGCGCACCAGCTCCACGATGGTCTCGATGGAGTTGAGCTCCAGGAACTCCTGGGGCTTGGCACGCAGGCGGCGCAGCGTGCGCTCCACCAGCTCGCCCGTGTGCTCGGTGCGGTCGAAGCGGATGAAGGGATAGCGCTCCACCATGTCGGCAGGCGCCGCGGGCCGGGCGGCGCGCGGCGCCAGCAGCACCATGGGCTCGGCATACAGCGGCGTCCACACCAGCGAGGGGCGCTTGATGGCCGGGTTGTAGACCACCACGGCCGCATCCAGCTCATGGTTCTCCACCTGGGCGATCAGCCGGTTGGACTTGCCCGAGACCACATGCAGGTCCACCGCCGGATGGTGGCGCTTGAGCTCCAGCGTGGCGCGCACCAGCTGGCTCAGCGCCGAGACGATGGAGCCGAACTGCACGGTGCCGGCCAGCGGTGCATCGGCCCGCGTGCCGTGCTTGGCCTGCTCGTACAGCGCCACCAGCTGGGTCGCAATGGGCACCAGCGCCCGGCCCTGCTCGTTGAGCGTGACCAGCTTGCCCTGGCGCGCGAACAGCTTGCGCTTGAGGTCGTTTTCCAGCGTGCGCATCTGCAGCCCCACGGCCACCTGGGTCAGCGCCACGCGCTGTCCGGCGGCGGTGAAGGAGCCCTCGGCCGCCACGGCCAGAAAAGTGCGAAGAATGCGCAGGCTTGGCATAAAAGTTTTGCTTTCAAGATTCGTAAGAAATTCCAGCTTTCACCAAACAGTTTCTATCATCAAAATCGCTGGCAACCGATAGCCGATCGTCCTGATCGCACCCTCCCACTTCCCGGATTTCTGGAGATCTCCATGCCTGCACCCGAGTCCCGCCGCCTGCTTGTCTGCTGCGCCGCCCTGTTGACCTGCGCCACGCCCGGCTGGGCCGCGCCCGCCGCCGATGCCTGGCCCTCGCAGCCGCTGAAGATCATGGTGGGCTTTGCCGCCGGCGGCGCCAACGACATCGTGGCCCGCATCCTGGCCAAGGAGCTGCAGCAGCGCCTGGGCCAGAGCGTGGTGGTGGAGAACCGCGGCGGCGCGGGCGGCCTGATCGCCAGCGAAGTGGTGGCCAAGGCGCCCAAGAACGGCTACACGCTGCTGCTGGGCTCCATCGGCAGCAACACCGTGGCGCCCGTGCTGGCCAAGAAACTGTCGTTCGACCCGCGCAAGGACCTGGAGCCCATCACCCTGGTGGCCGAGTCCGGCAATGCGCTGCTGGTGAACGCCGCCCTGCCCTACAAGACGGTGCAGGAAATGATCGAGGCCGCGCGCAAGGCGCCGGGCAGCATCAACTACGCATCGTCGGGCAACGGCTCCACGCTGCACCTGGCAGGCGCGCTGTTTGCCCAGCAGGCCGGCGTGAACCTGGTGCACGTGCCCTACCGCGGCAACGGCCCGGCCATCACCGATGTGTCGGGCGGCCAGGTGCAGGCCATCTTCTCGGGCATTCCGCCCGCCATCACCTCGGCCAAGACCGGCCAGACCCGCATCCTGGCCGTGACCACGAAGCAGCGCGTCAAAAACCTGCCCAACGTGCCCACCGTCGCCGAGGCCGGCCTGCCAGGCTATGCCTTCACGTCCTGGTACGGCCTGTTCACCACGGGCGGCACGGACCCGGCCATCGTCGAGCGGCTGGCCCAGGAAGTGCGCAAGATCATGGAGCGCCCCGAAGTGCAGGCCCAGTTCGAGGCCCAGGGCCTGGACCCCGAGACCAGCGACCCCAAGTCCTTCAAGCAGCAGATCGACCGCGAGCTGACGCGCTGGAGCCGCGACGTGAAGACCATGGGCATCACCGCCGACTGAGGCAGGTTCTTTCATGCACGCCTCTTCCTCTCCCTTCACTCCCGGCAATCCCTACGACTCCAGGCGGGTGCCCGTGTTCGCGCGCAATGCCGTGTCCACATCCCACCCGCTGGCGGCGCAGGCCGGCCTGCGCATGCTGTGGGCAGGCGGCAACGCGGTGGACGCGGCCATTGCGGCGGCGGCGGCCATGACCATCGTCGAGCCGGTGAGCAACGGCCTGGGCTCGGACGCCTTCTGCATCCTCTGGGATGGCAAGGAACTGCACGGGCTCAACGCCAGCGGTCGCGCACCGCAGGGCTGGGCGCCCGAGTACTTCCACCAGCGCTACGGCCGCCAGGACAAGCCGCCGCGCCGGGGCGTGGACTCCATCACCGTGCCGGGCGCCGTCAGCGCCTGGGTGGCCCTGCACGAGCGCTTCGGCAAGCTGCCCTTTGACGCGCTGATGGAGCCGGCCGCCGAGATCGCCGAGCGCGGCTACCTGGTGCCGCCCGTGGTCCAGCAGAAATGGGCCGCAGGCGCGCCCGAGCTGCAATCGCAGCCGGGGTTCAGGGAAAGCTTCCTGCCCCGGGGCCGCGCGCCCGAGGTGGGCGAGCTGTTCCGCTTTCCCGCCGCAGCGCGCGCCCTGCGCGCCATTGGTGCCACGCGCGGCAAGGCCTTTTATGAGGGCGAAATTGCCCGGGCCGTGACCTCGTTCGTGCAGCAGCACGGCGGCTGCCTGGGCATGGCCGACATGGCCGCGCACGAGGTGCAATGGGTGCAGCCGCTGGCCAAGGACTACCGCGGCCACACGCTGCACGAGATCCCGCCGGGCGGGCAAGGCATTGCCGCGCAGATCGCGCTGGGCATTCTGTCCAACTTCGACCTGGCCAGCCTGCCCGTGGATGGCGTGGCCTCCCAGCATCTGCAGATCGAGGCCATGAAGCTGGCTTTTGCCGACATCTACCGCTACGTGGCCGACGCGGACATGGAGGTGACGCCCGCACAGATGCTCGACGACGCCTACCTGGCCTCGCGCGCCAGGCTCATCGATCCGCGCCGTGCGCAGGACTTCAAGGCTGGCAACCCCGTGCGCGGCGGAACCATCTACCTGACGGCAGCCGACGAGAACGGCATGATGGTCAGCTTCATCCAGAGCAACTTCTCGGGCTTTGGCTCGGGCGTGGTGGAGCCGACCTTCGGCATCAGCCTGCAAAACCGCGGCCACGGCTTCGGCACCGACCCCCAGCACCCCAACCGCGCCAACCTGGTGGGCCCGGGCAAGCGCCCCTTCCACACCATCATTCCGGCCTTCCTGACCCGCGACGGCCAGCCCGTGATGAGCTTCGGCGTCATGGGCGGCAACATGCAGCCCCAGGGCCACATGCAGACTGTGGTGCGCATGCTGGACTACCGCCAGTCGCCCCAGGCGGCCTGCGATGCGCCGCGCTGGCGCGTCAACGAAGGCCTGGCCATCAACGTGGAAGGCGGCATGGACCCGGCCACCATCGCCGGCCTGCAGGCGCTGGGCCACCAGGTGGAGGTCATCCACGACCCCTACCAGGACTTCGGCGCCGGCCAGTTCATCTGGCGCATGGGCGATCCCGCCGTGGAGGGCTACCAGATCGCCAGCGACCCGCGCCGCGACGGGCTGGCGGCCGGGTACTAGAGGATCGGGAAAGTGTGCGCGGCGGCTACTCCGCGCGCAGACGCCCCTGCCGGGTCAGCCGCGCCGCCAGCGCGGCCTCTTCGCTGACCAGGCGCTGCAGCACGGCCGCGCTGGCCGGGAAGGGTTCGCTGCCCAGCTCGCGGATCAGGCGGCTGAACTCCGGGTCGGCCACAGACTGGGAGATCCAGCCATACAGGCTGTCCACGCTGGCCGTGGGCGCACCCTTGGGCGCGAACACGCCCACGAAGGTGGTGGCATCGAACATCGGCAGGCCCAGCTGGGCCAGGTCGGGCACATCGGCCAGCCCGCCCCCGGCGCGCGGCCCCAGTACGAACAGCGCGCGCAGGGCGCCGCTCTTGATATGCGGCGTGGAGCTGGTGATCTGGTCCACCACGGCATCGATCTGCCCGCCGATCAAATCGACCAGGGCCGGCCCCGATCCCTTGTAGGGCACGGGATTGACGCGCACCTTCACGGCATCTTCCAACTGCAGCACGGCCAGGTGATTGGGCGAGCCCGGCCCGGCATGGCCCACGGTCACGCTGCCATCCTTGGCCTTCATCGCCTTGATGAAATCGGCAGCGGTCTTGAAGCGCGCGTCGTTGGCGCGCACCACCACGACCACGGGCGTGCGGCTGACCACGGCAATGGGCGCAAAGCTGTCGGCGCGGTAGGGCAGCTTGATCATCTCGGGCAAGGTGCCCAACTGGCCCGGCGTGGCCACCAGCAGCGTATGCCCGTCCGGCTCGGCGCGCGCCACCCAGCCCGAACCCACGGCACCACCGCCGCCCGCACGGTTGTCCACGATCACGGACTGCCCCGCATGCCGGGCCAGCGGAATGCCCAGCGTGCGGGCCACGATGTCCACGTTGCCGCCCGGCGCAAAGGGCACGACCAGCGTGAGCGGCTTGGCCGGAAATGCGCGCGCCTGCACTGCCGATGCAGCCGATGCCGCAGCCAGCGCCGCGAAAGATACCGCCGTGCGGATAAAGCCTCTGCGGCCCGATGTGATTCGATTCATTTTCTCTGTCTCCTGCTATTTGAAAATCAATGACCCCAATACAGGCGTGCGGGGTTATCGACCAATACCGTGTGCCTGTATTCCTCTGGAACCCAATCCACCAATGCCTGCGCCAATTCGCCAGCGGAATTCGAACGGGCCTTTATTCCGGGATGCGGCCAGTCCGACCCCCATAAGATCCGGTGCGGATTGGCCTGCACCAGGGCGTGTGCAATGGGAACCACGGCCGGGTCCACGGCCGATGCCGTTGCCGATATCCGGTAGGCGCCCGAGAACTTCACCCAGGCCCGCCCTTCCTTCATCAGCGCCTGCAGGTTGCGGCTGCCCGGCCCGCCGGCGCCCAACTGGCGCGACGGGTGGCCGAAGTGATCCACCACCACGGCCACGCCCATGTCGGCCACGCGCTGCGCCAGGCCAGGGTCTTCATCCACGTTCACCAGCAATTGCACATGCCAGCCCAGGCCCCGGATGCGGTCGGCCACGGCCTGCAGGCTGGAGACGGAGACCCCGCCCGAAAACAGCGCATTGCACCGTGCGCCGCGCACGCCCAGGGCGTGCAGCGCTTCGATCTCCGCCTCCGGCGTGTCCTCGTAGATCACGGCCACGCCACGCATGCGGCCCGCCTCGGCATGGCGCAGCGTCTGCTTGAGAAGGCCGTGATCGCGGCCATACACGCTGGGCTGGACCAGAACGCAGCGGTCCACACCCAATGGGCGAAAGGCTTTCCAATAATCGTCCATGGACGCGACGGCCGGTGTATAGGCACGTTCCGCAATCAACGGAAAATCATCGGAACGACCAAATACATGGAAATGGGTATCGCAGGAATTTTCCGGAAACAGATATTGTTCCGCTGGATTTTCGACTGCGTCGCAATCACCGGCACAGCGGTTGAAACTGGGTGAATTCATGGGCATTCATTTCAAAGCTGGTGCATTGTCGTGACGCACGTAAAATTCAGTCAAGCTCATCTTTGTCATCATCAAAATGAACAGTATTCAACATGCAGACGGCGCGCCCCGGGCTCCGGTCAACCTCCGCAGCATCGACCTCAACCTGCTGGTGATCTTCGAGGCCCTGGTAGAAGAACGCAGCGTGGGCAAGGCCGCCGCGCGGCTGGGCATCACCTCCTCGGCCGTCAGCCATGCGCTGCGCCGGCTGCGCACCCAGTTCAACGATCCGCTGCTGCTGCGCACGGCCGAAGGCATGTCGCCCACGCCCGAGGCCGTGCGCCTGGCGCGCAGCTTCCGCAAGGCCTTCAGCGAGATCGAAAGCGCCATCGAGGTCAGCAAGGGCTTCGATCCGGCCACGGCGCGGCGCAATTTCCACCTGCGCCTGTCCGACTACGTGGGCGTGCTGCTGCTCCCGCAGCTGTGCATCCATCTGCGTGCGGTGGCGCCAGGCATCAGCCTGTCGGTGCAGTCCTTCGACGGCCGCCAGCCCTCGGACCGCGTCGAGTACGAAGGCGTGGAAATCCGCCTTTCCGTCTCGCGCGGGCGCTCGGTGCTGTCGGCGTCACGCCGCCTGCTGGACGACCAGTGGATGGTGCTGATGCGCAAGGACCATCCGGCCGCCGCCTCCCCGCTCACGCTGGAGAAATACCTGGAGCAGGGCCACCTGAAGGTCACGGGCGTGGGCAGCAGCATCGTGGACGAACTCCTGGCCGAGCGCGGGCTGGCGCGGCGCGTGATGTTCCAGGTGCCCACCTGGCTGGGCATGGTGCCCGTCATCGAATCCACCGACCTGGTGGCCGCCATGCCCGCGCACTGGATGCACAGCGTGCTGTCCGGCTCCAACTGCGTGGCGCGCCCCATGCCCCTGCCCGAGCTGGCCCTGTCCATCGACGCCGTCTGGCATCCGCGTAACGACCATGACGCGGGGCACAAATGGTTCAGGGAGCTGATCCACCAGATCTTCCAGGAGGCGTACAGCAAATCCCTGCTCCAGCAGCGCCTGGACAGGGCTGGCACACGGAACAACGCTTAACCCAGCCCTCATGCTTTTCGGTGAAGATGCGGTCTTTCCGCCGCACAAGCCATGACACCAGAACAACACACTCCAGCGCTGCAGCGCCGCAACCTCGGCCTGCTCGTGGCCGCGCAATCGCTGGGGGGCGCGTCGCCGCCCATCATCATTTCGCTGGGCGGCCTGGTCGGCCAGCAGCTGTCCACCAATCCCACGGCCACCACGCTGCCGGTCAGCATCTACCAGCTGGGCCTGGCGCTGTCCACGCTGCCCGCGGCCTGGCTGATGCAGCGCATGGGGCGGCGCACGGCCTATGTGCTGGGCGCCATCCTGGGCGTGGTCTCGGGCGTGATCGCGGCCCAGGGCATTGCACACTCCGATTTCGTGACCTTCTGCATCGGCACGGCGCTGGCGGGCTTTTACGCGGCCTGCGTGCAGAGCTACCGCTTTGCCGCCACCGACGCCATGACCGACCCCTCCGAGCAGGCGCGCGCCATCTCGCGCGTGATGATCGGCGGGCTGATCGCGGCCATCATCGGCCCGCAGGTGGTGATCTGGACGCGCGACGCCCTGCCCATGACACCGTTCGCAGGCAGCTTCTACAGCCAGGCCGTGCTTGCCCTGCTGGCCCTGCCGCTGCTGCTGGGCCTGAAGCTGCCGCCGCCCCAGGCCCGCGCCGTGGCGGGCGAGGCCCGGCCGCTGGCCGAGATTGCGCGCACGCCCCAGTTCATCGTCGCGGCCTCGGCCGGCGTGGTCAGCTACGGTCTCATGGCCTTTCTGATGACGGCCGCGCCCATGGCCATGGTGGGCTGCGGCCACACGGTGGGCGAGGCGGCGCTGGGCATCCAGTGGCATGTGCTGGCCATGTTCGCGCCCAGCTTCTTCACGGGCCGGCTGATCGCGCGCTTTGGCAAGCGCCGCATCACGGCGCTGGGGTTGGTGATGATCGCCGCCTCGGCCCTGATGGCGCTGATGGGGCTGGAGCTGCTGCACTTCTGGGGCTCCCTGGTGCTGCTGGGCGTGGGCTGGAACTTCGGCTTCATCGGCGCCACGGCCATGGTGACCGAGTGCTACCGCCCTGCCGAGCGCGCCAAGGTGCAGGCCCTCAATGACTTCCTGGTCTTCGGCACCGTGGCCGTGGCCTCGTTCGGCTCGGGCCAACTGCTGCACACGGCCGGCTGGGACGGCATCAACATTTGGCTGCTGCCCATCGTGGGCGTGGTGCTGCTGATGCTGGCCGTGCAGGGACGGGGTCGCGGCGCGGGCGCTCCGGCCTGAAGCCCCGAGCGGTCAATCGCCAGGGTCCATGCGGCGGCTTCCCAGCCAGAGCACGGCCACCCAGCCCAGCAGCGCCAGGGCCAGCAGCACGGACAGATGCCATAGCGCCGCCTCCAGCGGCGCGCCTGCCTGATTCAGGCGCAGCGAGGCCTGGATGGCGGCAGTGCTGGGCGACAGCCAGCGCAGCGCCTGCAGCAGTTGCGGCAGGGCCTCGGCCGGCCAGCTGAAGCCGCCGACGAAGGCCAGCGGGATGGAGGTGAACAGCACCACCTGCATGGCGCGCTCGCGGTTGGCCAGCCACCAGCCCAGCAGCGCCGCCACGCCCGCCACGGCCGGGACGAAGACGCCCAGCAGCGCCAGCGCGCCCCAGGGATTGCCGCCGCGCGGATAGTCGTGCCAGACGAAGATCCAGCCGAAGTAGTACAGACCCGAGAGCCAGCCCAGCGTGCACAGCGCCAGCAGCCGCGCCAGCCAGGTGCGTGCCGGCGCCCTGTCCAATCCCTGCTCGCGCCAGGTTCCCACCAGCAGCGCGCCGCCCATGAGCAGTGTCTGCTGCAGGATGATGATGGCCACGGCGGCGACGACGAAGCTGCCGTAGCCTTCCGTCGGATTGAACAGGGCCTGCATCTGCAGGTTGACGGGCGAGCGGCTGGCCTGGGCCTGCAGTGCGCTCTGTCCGCCGGCCGTCAGGCGCCGCAGCTCCACGCCTGCCGAGACCGTGCCGAAGGCTTCGGCAAAGCCGTACTGCACCTGCTTGGCGGCCAGCGGGTAGGAACCGTTGGCATAGACGGGGACCACGGCCTCTTCGCTGCGCACCACGCGGCGCTTGAGGTCGCGCGGCAGCAGCGCGTAGCCCATGACGCGGCCATCCAGCAGGGCCTGCTGCGCCTGGGCCTCGTCGCCCGTGACCAGGGCCACCTCGATGCGCGGGCTGGCCTGGGCAAAGCGCAGCATCTGGCGTGCCAGGCCGCTGCCGTCGTGCTGCACCACGGCCACGGGCACGCGCTGCACGACCTCCTGCCCATAGAACCAGGGATAGAAGAAGCCGTAGAGCACGGGCGCGCCCACCAGCAGCATGAGCACGCCCACGTCGCCGAACACGGCACGCAGGGCGCTGATGAAGTCTTGCGCAAAGCCCCTGGCCATCTCAGCGCCCTCCCCATTTGTCGGGGCGGGAAAGGCCGCGCGCCAGGCCTGCCGTGGCCAGCAGCAGCAACACCAGCGCGGCCAGCAATAGCCCGGCCACCACGGGCAGGCTCTGCACGATGGGCGCGCCCATCTGCAACTGCTCTATCTGCAGCCGCGCATAGTGGGTATAGGGCATGGACAGGGCCCAGGCACGTGCCGAATCCGGCATGGCCAGCAGCGGAAAACCCACGCCGCTGAACGCAAAGGCCGGCGCCGACAGCAGGCCCGCGCCCGACAGCGCCGTGCGCAGCGACAGCGTGAGCGCCGCCAGCAGCGCCCCGGCCGCCAGGCTCACGGCGATCAGCAGCAGCAGGGCCAGCGCCACCCAGGCCAGGCTGGCAGCGCCCTGCCCCGGATGCCAGCCCCGTCCGGCCGTGAGCCACAGCATGGCCAGCGTACCGCCCAGGCCCAGGCTGGCCCACGACAGCGCCAGCTTGCCCGCCAAGGCGCCCGCAATGGCGCTCCAGCCGGGCTTTCCCGGGCCCGCAGCCTCGGCCATCCACTGGCCCAGCGTGCGGTCGCGCAGCTCGCGCCCCACGGACCAGGCGCCGGCCGTCATGCCCAGGATGTGCAGCAGCGCGGGAATCAGCGCCGCCGCCAGGAACTGCTCGTAATTGGTGGAGATGTTGAACAGCGACACCAGGTTGGTGCGTATGGGCTCCATGCGCACGCGCAGCGCCTGAGCCGGGTCGCCGCGCTTGGCACGGGCCTGCATTTCCACGCCGGCCGACAGCGTTCCCACCACCTGGCGCAGGTCGCGCTGGATCAGGCTGGAATGCGTGGCCAGCTGGGCGTTGTGCATGAGCACCACGTCGGCCCCCTGGCCCCGCTTGATGTCGCGCGCAAATCCGGGCGGGATCTGCACCACGGCGTAGGCATTCATGGACTGCAGCGCCCATTGCGCCTCCGAGGCATTGAGCGCCTGCGACTGCACGGCCAGGCCCGGCGTGGCGTCCAGCATGCGCACCAGCTGGCGCGACAGGGCGCTGTGGTCCTGGTCCCAGACGGCGACGGGCAGGCGCTGGACCAGGCCTGCCGAGAAGATCCAGACCATGAGCAGCAGCGCCAGCAGCGGCACCCAGCTGACCATGGCCAGGTCCCAGGGCCGCCCGCGCAGCAGACGCCATTCGCGCCGCAGGCTGGCGGCAAAGGCCGTGGGCGGGTTCGCGCTCACTGACGCCGGCCGCTCAACGGCCGCCTTCCACGACCACGCTCATGCCGGGCCGCGCGCCTGCAATGGGCTGCTGCGGCCGCGCGCGGACCTCGAAGGTGCGCGCATCGAAGCCCTGGCCCGCGCGCGTGGCGCGCCAGGTGGCGAAGTCGGGCAGCACACCCAGGTAGTAGACCTCGAAGCCGGCCTCGCGGTTGTCCAGGCCCGGCAGGCGGCCGGTGAAGCGGCTGCCCTGGGCAAAGCGTGCAAGCTGGTCCTCGCGCACATTGAGCACCACCCACTGGTCGGCCAGGTCCACCACGGTGACCACGGCCACGCCCTGCGGAGACAGCTCGCCCTGGCGGGCCAGCACCTGGACCACCTCGCCGCCCACGGGGCTGCGCAGCTCGGTCTCGGCGCGCGCGGCCTCCACCTCGGCGACCACGCCCTGCACCTGGCGTGCCTGGGCCTGGGCAGCGCTGCGATCCTCCTGGCGCGCGCCCGAAGCCGCCATTTCATACTGCGCGCGCGCGGCCAGCGCCTGGTCGCGCGAGGCGCGCCAGTTGGCATCGGCTTCATCGCGCTTCTGGGCCGCAACCAGTCCCTGGTCGAACAGGCTTTGCACGCGGCGCAGCGAGGTCTGGGCCAGGTCGGCGGCCGTCTGGGCGCGCTGCCAGTTCAGGCGCGCCATCTGCACTTCCTGCGGGCGTGCGCCGGCCTGCGCCTTGTCGGCCTGGGCCTGGGCGGCATCGCGCGCGGCCTCGGCCTGGGCCAGCTTGGCGCGCACCTCGGGGCTGTCCATCTCCACCAGCAGATCGCCGGGCTGGATCTTCTGGCCTTCGGTGACGCGCACCTTGGCGATGCGCGCCGTGACCTTGGGCGCGATGTCGGTCTCGCGTGCCTCCATCTGGCCCTGGAAATACAGGGGGGCGGGCTGCGCCGCACGCCAAAAGCCCCAGGCCACGAGCAGCAGCACGGCCAGCACGATGGCCAGGGCCAGCCAGGGGCGCCTGCGCCCCGGCGGCACGGGCGCGGGGCCGGGTGCTTCGGGGGCGCTGCGGGGATGGTCGGGCGTGGCTGTGCTCATGGTGCGTCGGGTGGGATCTGTATGTCGGCCTGGGCCATGAATCGGTCGAATTCCTCGCTCTGGCCCGTGCTCTCCAGCAGTGCGGCCAGGGCCTGCACATACTGGTTGGCCAGTTCGGCACGCTGGGTCTGGACCTTGGCGAGATTGAGGCTGGCATCGATCAGGTCCAGCGTGGTGCTGGTGCCTTCCCGCAGGCCGGCCTCGCGCAGCCGCAGCAGCTCGCGCGCAAGATCCTCCTGGGCCTGCTGGGCCTGGTACTGGCGGCGTGCCTGCTCCACGCCCAGCCAGTTCTTTTCGACCAGCAGCGCGATGTCGCTGAGCGCCTGGACTTCGGTCAGCTCGGCCTGCTCGATCTTGCGCTGCGAGGAGGCGGCCAGCGCATCGCGGTCGATGCTGTCCCACAGCGTCCAGCGCACGGCCACGCCAGCCACCCAGTTGGGCTTGCCGCTGGTATTGACCTCGCGCGAACCGAAGGCCAGCAGCTGCGGCCGGCGCAGCGCCTCCTGCGCGTCGTGCAGGGACTCGGCCTGGCGCTTCTTGGCCTGCACCTTGTCCAGACCCGGATGGTGCGACTGGGCCGCGGTGACAAAGCCGTCCAGCGGCGGCAGGGGCCGGCTGCTGACGAACAGCGGCGTGCTGGGCAGTACCTGCCGCTGCGCCTTGACCGTGCGCGCCAGCGCCGCTGCGGCCAGGTCTGCGTCGTCGCGCGATTTGCGCGCCTGCTGCTCGGCGTCGGCCAGCGCGGCACGGGCCTGCAGGCGCTCCAGCCGGGAGATTACGCCGGCCTTGAGCATGCTTTGCGCGGCCGTGTCATGCACGCGCACGCCTTCAAGCGCACGCTCGCGCAGCCGCGCGGCCCGCTCGGCCAGCTGGGCGCCGAAGTAGCGCTGCACCAGCAGCGAATGCTGGGCGTGGCTGCTGCTGGCGGCATCGGCCAGGGCTTCGTCGGTGGCAGCGTCCAGGCCACTGCGTACCGCATCGGACAGGCCGCCCAGGTACAGCGGCCAGACCAGGGACAGGCTGGCCGAGGCATTCGTGCTCTTGCGCTGCAAGGCATAGGAAGTGGGCAGTTGCGGCAGCGCGGGAATGGCCGGCCCCACCGAGGGCGGCAGCTGGCCGAGGACGCCGTCCAGGGTGCGCCGCGCAGGATCGAGATCGATGTCGGCATTGGCCGAGTAGCGGTAGCCCAGGCCCGTGATGGCCACGGAAGGCCCGCCCAGCCCCTGCGTACCCTGGCGTCTGAGCCGCGCGCTTTCCACGGCCTTGGCCGAGGCGGCCAGTTGGTCGGAGCCCTGCAGCAGCGCCTGACGGGCCTGCACGAAGCTCATCGCGGCGGCAGCCTGGGAGGCCGGAGCCTCCCCTGCAGCCTGGGCCGCCCCTGCGACCATGCCCAGCGCCGCCAGCCACGGCACAAGGCGCGCGGGCCGCGCAAGCAACGGAAAAAACATGGAAGCGCTCAATGGCATGAAGGGGGGCGCCTTGCGTGGTTCACCGATGGTGGCGAAGCTTACACGGGCTTGCAGGCGGGCCCCCGTCGGACAAGGTCCTGTGCCTTGTGCCCCCGGCACTGTGCAGCAGGGCCGATTTGCGTGGCGTTCCATCCCATTTCTGTGCGCAGGTGCCGCGCCATGCCGCTACACTGGCGCCTGCCTGCGCGAGCATGTCCTGGCGGACCTGTCCGCAGGCCTTTTTTTTCTGCCCGGCATCGGCCCGATGCCCCGACTGACCACCATGTCCACCGTCTTCAACTTCACCTTCGTCCCCTGGTTCCGGTCCGTGGCTCCCTATATCCACAAGTTC
Source organism: Delftia sp. S65 (assembly GCF_016516495.1). Lineage (NCBI taxonomy): Bacteria > Pseudomonadati > Pseudomonadota > Betaproteobacteria > Burkholderiales > Comamonadaceae > Delftia > Delftia sp. S65. Next base: position 116,586 of record NZ_JACVUR010000003.1, on the reverse strand, counting down.
CGACACCAGACCTTTGTGGTGGGACTGACGGGCGAGGCCATCGCATCGGGCAAGCTCAGCTCCATCGTCCAGGACCTGGCCATGATCCAGGCCATGGGCGTGAAGATCGTGCTGGTCCATGGCTTCCGTCCCCAGGTCAACGAACAGCTTGCCGCCAAGGGCCATGAGGCCCAGTACTCGCGCGGCGTGCGCATCACCGACTCCGTGGCGCTGGACTGCGCCCAGGAAGCCGCTGGCCAGCTGCGCTACGAGATCGAGGCCGCCTTCAGCCAGGGCCTGCCCAACACGCCCATGGCCGGCGCGCGGGTGCGGGTGATCTCGGGCAACTTCCTCACGGCGCGGCCCGTGGGCATCGTGGACGGCGTGGATTTCAAGCATTCGGGCCTGGTGCGCAAGGTCGATGTGAGCGGCATCCGCAGCGCACTGGACATGGATGCCATGGTGCTGATGTCGCCCTTCGGCTTCTCGCCCACCGGCGAGGCCTTCAACCTGAGCATGGAAGAGGTGGCCACGCGCGTGGCCATCGAGCTGAAGGCCGACAAGCTGATCTTCATGACCGAGGTGCCGGGCATCCGCATGGACCCCACGGGCCCGGCCGACGAGACCAACCCCATCGACACCGAGCTGCCGCTGGCCACGGCCCGCCGCATGCTGGCCGAGCTGCCCACGCCCGAGCAGCCCACGGACACGGGCTTTTACCTGCAGCACTGCGTGCATGCCTGCGAGCACGGCGTAGAGCGCAGCCACATCCTGCCCTTTGCGATCGACGGCGCGCTGCTGCTGGAGATCTATGTGCACGATGGCATCGGCACCATGATCATCGACGAGAAGCTGGAAGAGCTGCGCGAGGCCACGCCCGACGACGTGGCCGGCATCATCCAGCTGATCGAGCCCTTCGAGAAGGACGGCACCCTGGTCAAGCGCAGCCGCACCGAGATCGAGCGCGACATCGCCCACTACACCATCATCGAACACGATGGCGTGATCTTCGGCTGCGCCGCGCTCTACCCCTACCCCAGCGCCCGGACCGCCGAGATGGCGGCCGTCACCGTCTCGCCCAAGAGCCAGGGCACGGGCGATGGCGAGAAGCTGCTCAAGCGCATAGAGCAGCGCGCCAAGGCCCAGGGCCTGGACAGCCTGTTCGTGCTGACCACGCGCACCATGCACTGGTTCATCAAGCGCGGCTTCCAGCCCGTGGACCCCGACTGGCTGCCCGAGGCGCGCAAGGCCAAGTACAACTGGGACCGCAAAAGTCAGGTCCTGGTCAAGAAGTTGTAACCCCCTGAGGCGCTGTGCGCCTTCCCCCTCACGAGGGGGGCATACGGGCGGCCGGCGACACCCTCGGTGCGGGGGGCGGCGCGGCCGGCCCAGGCCCTTCCTCGGTGTCTCTCGTCTTCAGGCCGCGCCAATTTTTTGAAATCGCCCAAATCAAGCGACATGGTGGCGCAACTTAGCCTTGCACTGCTGCCTGCCAGCGTGCGGCCGCCTTGCCGGCCGCTGCCAGCGCCGCATCGCGCTGTGGCGCGTCGGCCGGGCATTCGGTGAGGTAGCCGGTCACCAGCAGCGGTGCGCTTTGCGGCGTGGGCCAGGCGATGACGGCATCGTTGGCCGTGCCGCGATCGCCGGTGCCCGTTTTTCCACCCACGCGCCAGCCGGCCGGCATGCCAGCGCGCAGGCGCTTGTCGCCCGTGCGGCTGGCCACCAGCCACTGCTGCAGCAGGGCGCGGCCATGGCCGTCCAGCACCGATCCCAGCAGCAGGCGCTGCATGCTTTGCACCATGGCCAGGGGCGTGGTGGTGTCGCGCTCGTCACCGGGCAGGCCTTCGTTGAGCTCGGGCTCCATGCGGTCCAGGCGCGTGGTCTCGTCGCCGCTGGCGCGCAGCCACTGCGTCAGCGCCTGCGGTCCGCCGCTGGCGTCCAGCAGCAGGTTGGCGGCGGTGTTGTCGCTGAGCACCACGGCGGCCTCGCACAGCTCGGAGATGGTCATGCCGCCGCCATCACCGGCACGCGGGCCGCTGGCCGGCGAGTAGGGAACCAGCCGGGAGCTGGCGTAGTGCACGCGGCGCGACAGGCGCTCATCGCCCTGCTGCACGCGGTCCAGCACCTGGGCGGCCAGCAGCAGCTTGAAGGTGCTGCACATGACAAAGCGCTCATCGCCGCGGTGGTCCACGCTGGCGCCCGACTCCGCCTCCAGCACGGCCACGCCGAGCCGGCCGCCCACACTTTTCTCGATGCGCGCCAGCTCGGTCCTGAAGGCCTGGTCGGCAGCCCCCTGTTTTTTTGATGGCAGGGCGCAGCCCGCCAGCCCGGCCGCCATCCAGGCGGCCGCGCCGCCCGTCATCAGAAAATCGCGTCTTTGCATTGTTTTTCCTTTTCAGTTGCAGATCGACAACCGCAACGATAGCGCCGCGCCCAATCTGCGACCAGCGTGAATAATTGGCAGCATCCCTTAGAAAAACTATTGGCTCACCATGCAACTGCCCCTCAATGCCCTGCGCATGTTCGATGCGGCCGCGCGCCATCTCAACCTGACGCGGGCGGCCGACGAGCTGTGCGTGACCCAGGCCGCCGTCAGCCAGCACATCCGCAACCTGGAGGAGCGCCTGGGCAAGCCGCTGTTCCGGCGCCTGCCGCGCGGCCTGGCGCTGACCGACGAGGGCCATGCGCTGTGGCCTGCCGTGGCCGAGAGCTTTGCGCGCATAGAGCATTCGCTGCAGCAGGTGGCCGAACCGCGCCCGCGCGAGATCCTCACCGTGGGCGTGGTCGGCACCTTCGCCATCGGCTGGCTGATTCCCAGGCTGGGCCAGTTCCAGCAGCAGCACCCCTACATCGACCTGCGACTGCTCACGCACAACAACCGCGTGGACCTGGCCGGCGAAGGGCTGGATGCGGCCGTGCGCTTTGGCGACGGCGCCTGGCAGGGCACGCGCGCCGAGCTGCTGCTGCGCGCGCCGCTGACGCCCATGTGCACCCCGGCCCTGGCCCAGCGCCTGCGCCAGCCGGCCGACCTGGCCGGGCAGACGCTGCTGCGCTCGTACCGCCTGCAGGAGTGGGAGAGCTGGTTTGCCACGCTGGACCAGAGCGCGCCGCTGGCGCGCGGGGCCATGTTCGACTCCTCGCTGACGCTGGCCGAGGCGGCGGCCCAGGGCGCGGGCGTGGCCCTGCTGCCGGCGCGCATGTTCCAGCACCTGCTGCAGCAGGGCCGGCTGGTGCGCCCCTTCGAGCAGGAGGTGGACACGGGCGCCTACTGGCTGACCCATCTGCGCTCGCGCGCACCCAGCGCGGCGCTCAAGACCTTCAGGCAATGGCTGCTGGCGCAGCTGCAATAGCCACGGACGCCCGCGGCAAGACCCGCAGGCCGCCTGACTTTGGCCCCGGCGCTATCATCTGCCGCTTTTGGCCCCTAGCCCCGTTCCCGCTCCATGACCCAGACCCTGCCGGTTCTCTACTCGTTTCGCCGCTGCCCCTACGCCATCCGCGCCCGCCTGGCGCTGGCCCATGCCGGCCTGGCCTGCGAGCTGCGCGAAATCAACCTGCGCAACAAGCCGCAGGCGCTGCTCGATGCCTCGCCCAAGGGCACGGTGCCCGTGCTGGTGCTGGAGGACGGCCGCGTGATCGAGCAGAGCCTGGATGTCATGCTGCACGCGCTGCGCGCCAATGACCCGGATGGCTGGCTGGCACCGACCAGCGGTTCGCTGCCGGACATGCTGGCGCTGATCGAGCGCAACGACGGCTTTTTCAAGCACGCCCTGGACCGCTGCAAGTACCCCGAGCGCTATACGGCCGAAGAGGTCAACCACGCCCAGGCCGACGCCCTGACCTGGCTGGCCGAGCTGGACGACCAGCTGGAGGCCACCGGCTACCTGTTCGGCCAGAACCCCAGCCTGGCCGACATGGCGCTGCGCCCCTTCGTGCGCCAGTACGCGCGCATCGACGAGTCGCAATGGAACGAGCAGCCCTGGCCGCACCTGCAGGCCTGGCTGCAGCGCTGGATCGACTCGGCCCTGTTCGCCGAAGTGATGGAAACCTACCCGGGCTGGGTGCCCGGCACCCGCGGCCCGGTCTTTGCCGCCGGCGGCGTGGGCAGCGACTGACGCCTGCCCGCCCCGCCTGCCCTGCCCCGGGTCGGCAGGGGCTGCGCAAGGCAGGCAAAGCTGGCACAGTGGCAGGCTGTTGCCAACCGCATGAGCCTTCGCCGACATGACCCTCGCCACCCTGCTCGTCTTCTCCCTGGTCGCACTGATCGCGATCATCACCCCCGGCCCCACCGTGCTTCTGGCCCTGGCCAATGGCTCGCGCCACGGCGTGCGCCGCGCCCTGCCCGGCATGCTGGGCGCCGTGCTGTCGGACTTCGTGCTGGTCGGCGCGGTCGCGCTGGGCCTGGGCGCGCTGCTGGCGGCCTCGGAGTTCTGGTTCTCGGTGGTCAAGTGGGCGGGAGCGGCGTACCTGGCCTGGCTGGGCCTGCGCATGCTGCGCAGCCAGGGCGGATCGCTGTCGGCACCCCAGGGCGACGGCAAGGCAGAGGCCGGCACCGACGGCTACAGCGCCCGCACCGTGCTGCTCAAGTCGTTCCTGGTCGCCGTGACCAATCCCAAGGGCTACCTGTTCTGCTCGGCCCTGCTGCCCCAGTTCATCGACCCGGCGGCAGCCCAGGCGCCGCAGTACATCGCCATTGCGCTGGTGTTCGCGCTCATCGATTTCCTGGTGATGCTGGCCTATGCCTTCGCCGGATCACGCGCCGCGCGGCTGCTGCGCGGGCGGGCCGTGATGTGGCTGGACCGCCTGTGCGGCGGCATGCTGCTGGCGCTGGCAGGCTCGCTGGCCTTCTACCGCCGCGCGTCGAACTAGGCGCGCCGCCCAAGAGCCGCGCCTCCCCCACTGCGTCAGCGCGTCGTCCCCATGACATCGTCCAGCTGCAGCACGGCCGCCGCGTTGGCGGTGGTGGTGGCCAGCGTGTCGATGGCGCCGGTGCGCAGGGCGCCCAGGATGGCCGTGACCTTGCTGGATTCGGCCGCCACGGCGATGACGTTGGGTATGCGCAGCAGGTCCTCGCGGCTCAGGCCGATGACGCGGTCCTGCATGGGGGTGGCGGCCGGCTGGCCGTGGATGTCGATGAAGTCGTAGCCCATCATGTCGCCCACCGTGCCCGCGCGCCGGGCGTCCGAGATCTCCTGCGCGGAAAACCAGCCCATGCGGGCCATGTTGCTGTCCACGCTGACATCGCCCACGCCGATGAGGGCGATGTCGGCGCGGCGCGCCTTGTCCAGGGTGTGCCTGACGGTGTCGTTGTCCAGCAGTGCCTTGCGCAGTTGCGGATCGCCCACCAGGGCCGGCGCATAGAGCGATTCGGACTTGCCGCCAAAGCGCGCGGCCAGGCGGCGCGCGATGTGGTCGGCGTTCATCGCCTCCCCGCCACGGTAGGAGCCGCCGATGGCGCTGACGAAGTGGCATTCCCGCCGTGTGGCGGACAGGGCGTGCTCGGAGACCGAGGACACGTTGCGCCCCATGCCCACGGCCACGATGGAGCCATCGACCAGGATGCGCTCCAGCTCGCTGGCCACCAGCCCTGCCAGCAGTTCGCGCTGCCGGTCGGCATCCTTGTGGTCCACCGCGATCAGCGCGCGCTTGATGTGAAAGCGCTCGGTCAGCTGCCGCTCCAGGTCGGCGGACACCAGCGAATGCGGCCGCACGCGGATCTCGACAATGCCCTCTTCCTGCGCCCGGCGCAGCAGCCGCCCGACGGTGGCGCGCGAGATGCCGAACTCCTTGGACAGTTGGTCCTGCGTGCATCCATCGACGTAGTACAGGGTCGCCAGTCGCGTCAGGTCGCTTTCAGTCAAGGGTGCCTCCAAGGGTGCCGGGAAAGGCGCGCAGTGTAGCGCCGCTCACCGGGCCTCGCCAGCGTGGGGCAGCAGCAGGACCTTGACCGAGTCCATGGAATCGGCCACCCGGATGGCGCTCTCCCACTCCGACAGCGCATAGCGGTGGGTGACGATGCCCTCGGAGGTGACCAGGCCGCGCGCCAGCAGGTCGATGGCAATGGGGTAGCAATGGGCGCTGAGGTGGGCGCCGCGCAGGTCCAGCTCCTTTTCCTCGCCGATGATGGACCAGTCCACCGTGGTCTCGCGCCCGAAGACGCTGAACTCCACGAAGCGGCCGAGCTTGCGCACCAGGTCCAGCCCCTGCGTCACGCCCGAGGGCGCGCCCGTGGTCTCTATGTACACATCGCAGCCATAGCCGTCGGTCAGTGCGTGCACGATGGCGCGGGCATCCTCGCGCGCGGGGTTGATGGTCACGTCGGCGCCGCAGCGGCGCGCCAGCGCCAGGCGCTGGTCCGACAGGTCCATGACCACCAGCCTGCGCGGCGTCTTCAGGCGCGCCACCTGGGCCATGAGCAGGCCCAGCGTGCCCGCGCCGGCGATGACCACCACATCATCGAGCTGGATGTCGCCGCGATTGACGGCATGGATGGCGCAGGACAGCGGCTCGGTGATGGCCGCATCCTCGAAGGCCACGCTCTCGGGAATCCGGTGCACCACGGCGCGGGCGGACAGGCGCATGTACTCGGCCATGCCGCCATCGGCCACCTGGCCCTGGAAGCCGTAGACATCGTGCACCTCGCACATCCAGCGAAAGCCGGTCTTGCAATAGCGGCAGGCATGGCAGGGCACGATCTGCTCGGCGATCACCCGGTCACCCAGCTGCACGCCGTGGTGCTCCTGGGCACCCTCGCCCACCTGCACCACATGGCCCCAGAACTCGTGGCCCGCGATCACCGGCGGGCGCACATAGGCGGGGCGGCCTTTTTCCGGATCTCCCCAAAAGCGCGGCGCGCCAGCCCAGCATTTGCAGTCGCCCGCGCAAATGCCGCAGGAAGCCACGCGGATGACCAGCTCGCGCGGCCCGGCCTGCGGACGCGCGACGCGTTCGAGCCGGTAATCCCTGGGGCCGTGGCAGACCACGGCCAGCATGTTCGTATCGGCGGCGTCAGGCAGGGTGTTTTGCATGGAATTCTCCCGGGTTGCAGGTTGTGGACAGGACGTGGGCGCAGCGCTTCATGCCCTGCGGCGCGAACTGTCGAGCAGCACGGCGCCGACGATGATCACGCCCTTGATCAGCTGCTGGTAGTACGAGGACACGCCCAGCAGGTTCAGCCCGTTGTTGATCACGCCGATGAGCAGGGCGCCGACGACCGTGCCGCCCAGGCTGCCCGTGCCGCCCGACAGGCTGGTGCCGCCGATCACCACGGCCGCAATGGCGTCCAGCTCGTAGGACACGCCGGCCTGCGGCAGCGCCGCCGTGGTGCGCGACGCCAGCAAAATGCCGGCCAGCCCCGCGAGCAGGCCGCTGACCACATAGACCAGCAGCACGATGGCGCGGGTGTTGATGCCGCTGGTCTTGGCGCTGCGCAGGTTGCCGCCCACGGCGTAGATGTAGCGGCCATACACGGTGTAGCGCAGCACGAAGGCGAACACCGCGACGGCAACGGCAAAGATCACGATGGGCATGGGCACGGGTCCCAGCTGGCCGGCGCCGATGGCAAGAAAGCCGTCGGGCAGCTCGGACACCGGCATGCCGTCGTTGTAGATGTAGGTCAGGCCGCGCGCCGCACTGAGCATGCCCAGCGTGGCCACGAAGGGCGGCACCGCGAACCAGGCCACCAGCAGGCCGTTGACGCCGCCCAGCAGCATGCCCACGCCCAGCCCGGCGCCCACGCTCACCGCCAGCCCCTGGCCATCGGCCGCCAGCCAGGCGCCGACCATGCCGGCCAGCGCCAGGATGGCGCCCACCGACAGGTCGATGCCCGCCGTCAGCACCACGCACGTCATGCCGATGGCCAGGATGCCGTTGATGGAGGTCTGGCGCAGGATGTCGGCCCAGTTGCCCCAGGTCATGAAATGGGGGTTGGCCAGCGCCAGCGCGGCGCACAGCGCAACCAGCGCGATGACCACGCCGTAGCGCTCGCGCAGGCTGCGCAGGTCCAGCGCGCGCCGCCCCAAGAGCGGCGGCGAAGATGCGGCTTGAAGATTCGTCATGGAAGACTCCCGCGTTGATGGAAGAAAGGCGTGGGGCCGGCAGGCCGCTCACTGGATGGAGTAGCCCCCGTCGATGACGATGTTCTCGCCCGTCAGCATGCCGGCGTGCGTACCGGCCAGGAACACGGCCAGCCGCGCCACCTCCTCGGGCTGCGCAAAGCGGCCCGTGGGGATGAGTGCGCGCATGGCCTCCCCCACCTGCCCGGCCCAGGCCTTGCGGCCCAGCGGCGTGTCCACCACCGTCGGCGAGATGGCGTTGACGGTAATGCCGTCCGTCGCCCACTCCAGCGCCAGCACGCGCGTCAGTCCCACCAGGCCCGCCTTGCTGGCGCAATAGGCGGCATGGCGCCGGAGCGCGACCACGCTGGCCTGCGAGGCCAGGTTGATGATGCGTCCGTGGCGCTGGCGGCGCATGGCCGGGGCCACCGCCTGGGCCAGCAGCAGCGGCGCCGTGAGGTTGACGGCCAGCGTGCGCTCCCACGCCGCCTCGCTGACTTCGCCGGCCGGCTCCAGCAGCGCCACGCCGGCGCTGTTGACCAGGATGTCGATGCGGCCCGTGGCCTCCAGCACCGTGGCCACCACCTGCTCCACGCCCGCAGGCCTGGTCACATCCACCGCCAGCGCCAGGTGGTGCCGGGGCTCCGCCAGGCTGGCAGCGGCCGCGTCCAGTGCCTGCCGCTCCAGGTCCACCAGGACGACACGCGCACCGCCTTCGGCGAGCTGCCGGGCAATCGCCAGGCCGATGCCGCCCGCGCCGCCGGTGACCAGGGCCGTGCGGCCGTCGAAGTCCCGCTCCAGGCTGTCGGCGCTCATTTGCGCACCTTCTGCAAGAAGGCGTCGGCATTGGCGGGCACGATGGCTGTCCAGGGCACCTCGTAGGATTTGGCCGTGCCATCGCCCCAGGGCATGGCCTGGGCATACTCGCTCCATACCACCGAGCGCGGCCGGTAGGACGGGCCGACAAGCTGGCGCAGCAGCACATCCAGCGCGCCCTGCGCCTGGGCCTGGGCATCCTGGAAATTGGTGGTCATCTCGCCGCGCTTGACGGCCGTGATGGCGGCGGCCACGCCGTCCACGCCCACCACCGGGATGGTCTTGATATCGATGCCCTTGGTCTTGATGGCCTGCACCGCGCCCAGGGCCTCGTCGTCGTTCTGGGCGATCACGCCCTGGATCTGGCCCGGGAATGCGGTCAGCCAGTTCTCCATCAGTCCCATGGATTCGGCGCGCGACCAGTTGGCGGTCTTGCGCGCCAGCACCTTCACGTCCTTGTGGCGGGCCAGCACCTCGTCATTGCCGCGCGCCCGCTCGATCTGTGCCGACTGGCCTATGGGCCCCTCGATGACGACGATATTGCCCTTGCCGCCGATGGCCTTCATCAGCGCCTCGGCCTGCATGCGGCCGGCCACCACATCGTCATTGCCCACGTAGGAAGTCAGCACATCGCCCTGCACGCGCGTGTTGGAGCCCACCACGGGAATGCCGGCCTTCACCGCCTTCTGCACAGGCGCCGCGCCCGCCTTCAGGTCGATGGGCACGAAGAGGATGCCGTCGTACTTCTGCGTGATCATGGTGTCGAACTGGTTGCTCTGCGTCAGCGCGTCGTAGTTGCCGTCGAACACGGTGATCTGCACCGTGCCGTCCTTCACGGCCGGATGCGCCTTCAGCTCCTTGGTCCACATCTGCATGAACTCGCCCTTGAGCCCATAGACGGCCGCGCCTATGCGGTAGGGCTTGGCCGGCGATGGCACTGGTGCTGGCGCCGACAGCGGGGCCGGAGCCTGGGCCCGGACCTGCGCTGCGGCCAGGAACAGCCCACCGGCAAGCGCGGCGGCAAGCACGATGGTGAAGCGGAAAAACGGCATGGTCATGTCTCCTGTGTGTTGTGAAAGGCAAGGGGAAAAACGCAGCACGGGCAGCGCCCGGGCTCAGGACGCGAGGTGCATCAGCGCCTCCTGCGTGATGCCGTGGCCGGCCACCACGCGGTCAAGCCGGCCTTTGCGGAAGATGGCAATGCGGTCGCTCAGCTCCAGCAGCTCCGGCGCCTCGGAGGACACCACCACCACGGCATGGCCCTGCGCGGCCAGCGAGGCCAGGAAGGCGTACACCTCGCGCTTGGCACCTTCGTCGATGCCCCGCGTGGGCTCGTCGCACAGCAGGCAGACGGGATTGGTGGCCATGCAGCGGGCCAGCACCACCTTCTGCTGGTTGCCGCCGCTCAGGCCCGACACCGGCATTGCCGGGCTGGCCAGCTTCACGCGCAGGCGCTGCAGCAGGCCGCCCACCAGCACGCGCTCTGCCGCGCCATCCACCACCCCGGCGCGCTGCAGGCCCGGCAGTGCGGGCAAGCTGGCGTTGAAGCGCACCGAGGAGCTCATCACCAGCCCCGTGGCCTTGCGGTCCTCGGTCACCAGGGCCAGGCCCGCCTTGATCGACGCCGCCGGATTGCCGCGCGGCAGGGGCCGTCCGCCCAGGCTCGCCTGCCCCTGGTCGGCGCGCGCGAGGCCGTACAGGCAGTTGAGGAATTCGCTGCGGCCCGATCCCATCAGTCCGTAGATGCCCAGCACCTCGCCGGGGGCGACGTCCAGGCTGATGTCCTCGAACTCGCCCCGGCGCGTGAGCCCCTGCACCGACAGCAGCGGCTCGCCCGGCACCGCAGCCCTGCGCTCGCTGGCGGCAGCGCGGACTTCCCGGCCCACGATGAGCTTCACCAGCTGCCGCCGGTCGATATCGGCCAGCGCGCCGGTCTGCACGAAGCCGCCATCGCGGAACACCGTGTAGCTGTCGGCAATGGTGAAGATCTCCGTCAGGCGGTGCGACACGTAGAGGATGCCGGCGCCCTGCGCGGTCACGCGGCGTATCGCGTCGAAGAGGATGGCGGTCTCGCTTTCGCCAATGGCCGAGGTGGGCTCGTCCATGATGATCAGCTCGCTTTGCCGGCTCAGGGCCTTGGCAATCTCCACCAGCTGGGTCTGCGCCAGGCTCAGGCGGCCCATCTGCGCACGCGGATCGATATCGAAGCCCAGCTGCCTGAGCAGCGCATCCGCCTGCTCCAGCAGCGCGGCATGGCGGACCACTATGCCGGCACGCCGGGGCTCGCGGCCCAGGAAGATGTTCTCGGCCACGCTCATGCCCGGGATGGGCGACAGCTCCTGCGTGATGATGGACAGGCGGTGCGCCAGCGCCTCGTGCGGCGTGGCGAAATCCACCGGCCGGCCCTTGAGCAGTATCTCGCCGGCATCGCGCCGCAACAGGCCCATCACGATGTTCAGGAAGGTGGATTTGCCTGCGCCATTGCCGCCGCACAGCGCGTGCACGCTGCCCGCCTGCAGCTCAAGGCAGCCGTTGCGCAGCGCAGGGACGCCGCCGAAGCTCTTGGCCACGCCGCGCGCCTGCAGCAGTGCGGTGCCGGTGCCGGTGCCGGTGCCGGTGCCGGTGCCCATGGTCACGCGCCCTGCCCGCGCCCGGCCGCGGCGGCCTGCGAGCGTTCGAAGCCGGTGATGGCATCCACCTTCAGGGCCGAGCTGCCGCCATCGAAGCGCGATGCGAGGAAGCGGTCCACGATGGCCTTGGCCAGCTCCACCCCGATCACGCGCGAGCCCAGCGTGATGATCTGCGCGTCGTTGCTGCGGCTGGCGCGCTCGGCCGAATAGGTGTCATGGGCCTGCGCGGCGCGGATGCCTGCCACCTTGTTGGCCGCAATGGCCATGCCTATGCCCGTGCCGCACAGGAGAACGCCGCGCTCATGGCGGCCCTGGACGATGGCCTGCGCCACCGCGATGCCGATGTCGGGGTAGAGCACCGGCTCGCCGTCGTGCGTGCCGAAGTCGGCCACTTCGTGGCCCTGGGCCAGCAGATGCTGCTTCACGGCGTTCTTGAGGTCGCAGGCGGCTTCGTCGCAGCCGATGGCCAGCTTCATGTCATCCCTTTCATTACAAAAGACCATCACATGATCATTTGATCAATGTTTTTTGAGAGTCTTCTCAATCGAAGAGCAGTTGTCAAACAACGATAGCTATGTGAGTCGGCAAGATGAATACATAACCTGTTGAATTTTCTACAAAATCCATCAAATCCTATCGTTTTCCCTTGGCTATTGAATAGCCAAAAGGCATTGACATGCCAATTTCAACAAATCAAAAATGACCATTCAATGATCATATGAACAGTGCTCGGCACACCCGCCGCGACTGCACCTGGAGGAGACAAAGGCATGACGACCAACCGCGTGATCAACGACCCCGACCGGGTGGTGGAGGACATGCTCCAGGGATGGATCGCCGCCCATGGCGACACCCTGCGCATCGACGCCGGCAATGCCCGCGTCGTGCGCCTGCATGGCGCGCCACGCAGGGGCAAGGTGGGCATCGTGACGGGCGGCGGGTCGGGGCACGAGCCGGCCTTTCTGGGCTATGTGGGCGCAGGCCTGTGCGACGCCGCCGCCGTGGGCGAGGTCTTCTCGTCCCCCACGGCCAGAAGCTTCTACGACGCCATGCGCGCAGCCGATGGCGGCGCCGGCGTGGCCTGCCTGTATGGCAACTACGCGGGCGACAACATGAACGTTGCCATGGCCGTGCAGATGGCCGCGGCCGAAGGCATGGCGGTCAGGACCGTGGTGGCCAACGACGACGTGCCTTCAGCCGCGCGGGGCGACGAGGCCAGCCGCCGTGGCGTGGCCGGCGAGATCCTGATGTGGAAGGTGGCGGGCGCCCGGGCGGCCATGGGCGCCAGCCTCGACGAAGTCATCGCCATCGCCCGGCACGCCATGGCCCGCACGCGCAGCATCGGCATCGGCCTGTCGGCATGCACCATTCCCGCCGTGGGCAAGGCCAACTTCCATATCGAGCGCGGCAGCATGGAAGTGGGCATAGGCCACCATGGCGAGCCCGGCATGTCCGTGCACCGCACGGCCACGGCGGCCGATATGGCCGAGCGCATGCTGGACACCCTGCTGCCCGACCTGCCCTTCGCCCCGGGCGACCGCGTGGCCGTGCTGCTGTCCGGCCTGGGCGCCACGCCGCTGATGGAGCAGTACATCCTCTATGGCGAGGTGGCCCGGCGCCTGCAAGAACGCGGCATTCAGGTGGCCTTCCGGCTGGTGGGCAATCTCTTCACGTCGCTGGAGATGATGGGCATCACACTCACGCTGATGCAGCTGGACGACGAGCTGCTGGCCTGCCTCGAGGCGCCCTGCCAGTCAGTCGCCCTGACCCTGGCCGGCGGGCTGCCGCCCCAGCCGCAGGAGGCCATTCCAACGCCGCCCTCTGTTCCGGCAAGGACGCCGGCGCAGGCGCAGGAACAGGCACAAACCGCCCGCCCCCAAGCCGCAAGGCGCACCAGCCAAGGGCCGGCCATTGCGCTCGATGGCGCGGGCAGCATCGTGCGTGAACTGATCACGGCCATCGTCGGCCACCGGGAGTTCCTGAGCGAGATCGACGGCCTGATCGGCGATGGCGATCACGGCATCAACATGGCCAAGGGCTTTTCCGGCTGCGGCGCACGGCTCGATGCCATGGACGCCAGCCAGGCAGCGCAGCTGCCTGCGGCGCTGCAGCAGCTGTCCCAGGCCTTGATGGACGATATCGGCGGCTCCATGGGCCCGCTGTACGGCAGCTTCTTCCAAGGCTTCGCCGATGTTCTTGGGCCGGAGCAGGAGATGGATGCCATCCTGTTCGGCCAGGCGCTGGCGCGGGCCGTCGCCGAAGTGCAGGAGATGGGCAAGGCCCAGGTGGGCGACAAGACCCTCATCGACACGCTGGCCCCGGCCCTGCAGGCCTACCGGCAATCGCTGCAGGCCGGCGCCGGTTTCCGCGAGGCGCTGCAGGCCATGGAGGCCGCGGCCGAGGCGGGCAAGGAATCCACGCGCCACCTGCAGGCCCGCATCGGGCGCTCGGCCCGGCTGGGGCCGCGCTCCATCGGCGTGCTGGACGCGGGCGCCACGTCCTGCTGGCTCATCCTGAGCACCATGTCCCAGTCGCTGCAGCGGCGACTGGCGCAAGCCTCAGCCTAGGGGCTCAGCGCCTGCGGGCAGCGCCGCGCACCAGCAGCACCAAGACGGCCACGCTCATGATGGCGAAGCAGATGAAAGACCAGTTGGCGATGGAGCCGCCCAGGAAGCTCCAGTCCACGGCGGCGCAGTCGCCCGAGCCACGGAAGATCATGGGCACGGCACGGCTGATGGAGTAGTTCTCGATCATTCCGTAGAAGTCGCGCCCGCAGGTGGCGAACTCGGGCGGATACCACTGCAGCCAGCTCTGGCGCGCGGCGACGAAGGCGCCAAAGCCTGCAGCCACCAGCGCCAGCACGCCCCAGCTGATCAGCCAGCCACGGCCGCCGCGCACACTGCCCAGGCCCGTGAAGAGGGCCACGCCGATCAATGCATAGCGCTGCACGATGCACATCGGGCAGGGCTCCAGCCCGACCACATGCTGCAGATACATGCCGAAGGCCAGCATGGCCACGCAGGCCAGGCTGATGAGCGCCAGGATGCGGCGCGGAGCGTTGTCAAACCATTGAAGCATTCTTGTCTTTCGTCACCCGGTTGAATGAAATCAGGGCTGCGGCGCCGGCCCGGCGCTGCAGCCCTGTTCAGCGGGTGCAGGAAGCCGTTGCCGCGCCGTCAGATGCCAGCCGCCTCGTCCAGAAACACCTTGGCACGGCGCGGTGTCACCACCAGGGTTTCCCCCTCGCGCAGGGCCATGTCCCTGAACTGCTGCGCAGGAATCTGCGCCTCGATCAGGCCACCCTCTTCGGCATTGTCCGTGCTTTCGGTGCTCTCCGATGGAATAAGTTCCAGGCGCGCAATGGGCCCCACGACGATGGCGCGGGCCAGCTGCACGACGATGCCCGTGGGCCGTCCCTGGACGTCCAGGTTCTGGCCGGGCGAGTAGCGCTCCACCTCCAGATCGTGCGGGCGCACATAGGCGAAGGCCTTGCTGTCGCTGGCGCCCTTGGCGTCGTGGCTGTCCAGCTGGGTGCCGTCGTCCAGGTAGACGCGGCCATCGCTGGCGCGGCCCTTGAACAGGTTGACATCGCCCAGGAAGCCGTAGACGAAGGGCGTGGCCGGGTTGTCCCAGACCTGCTGGGGCGTGCCCTCCTGCTCGATGCGGCCCTGGTTGATGACGACCACGCGGTCGGCCACCTCCAGTGCCTCCTCCTGGTCGTGGGTCACGAAGATGGAAGTCACGTGCAGCTCGTCATGCAGGCGGCGCAGCCAGCGGCGCAGCTCCTTGCGCACCTTGGCATCCAGCGCGCCGAAGGGCTCGTCGAGCAGCAGCACCTTGGGCTCCACCGCCAGGGCGCGGGCCAGGGCAATGCGCTGGCGCTGGCCGCCCGACAGCTGGGACGGGAAGCGTTCGGCAATCCAGTCCAGCTGCACCAGCTTGAGCAGGCTCATCACCTTCTCGCGGATCTGGGCCTCGCTGGGGCGCTGGCTGCGCGGCTTCACGCGCAGGCCGAAGGCCACGTTCTCGAACACGGTCATGTGGCGGAACAGCGCGTAGTGTTGGAACACGAAGCCCACGTTGCGCTCGCGCACATGGACATCGGTGGTGTCTTCGCCGCTGAAGTGGATGCTGCCCACGTCGGGCGTCTCCAGGCCCGCGATGATGCGCAGCAGCGTGGTCTTGCCGCAGCCCGAGGGGCCGAGCAGTGCGATGAGTTCGCCGGACTGGATGTCCAGGCTCACATCGCGCAGGGCCTGGAAATCGCCGAACTGCTTGCTGACGTTGCGTATTTCAATGCTCATGGTCTTGCTCTTGCTTTTGTCTGGTCGGGGCCGGGGTTCAGGACACCTGCGGCACCTGGGATGCCTGGGAAGACGCCGTGGGGCGCTCGGGAGGCAGGTCGGCAGCGGCCTTGGCCTGCTGCTCGGCACGCCACTCGGCCACCGACTTGATGACCAGGGTCACCAGCGCCAGCAGGGCCAGCAGCGAGGCGGCAGCGAAGGCGGCAACGGACTGGTACTCGTTGTAGAGGATCTCCACATGCAGCGGAATGGTGTTGGTCTGGCCGCGGATGTGGCCCGAGACCACCGACACCGCGCCGAACTCGCCCATGGCACGCGCATTGCACAGGATCACGCCGTACAGCAGGCCCCACTTGATGTTGGGCACGGTGACCTTCCAGAAGGTCTGCCAGCCCGTGGCACCCAGCACGATGGCGGCCTGCTCCTCGTCGCTGCCCTGCGCCTGCATCAGCGGGATCAGCTCGCGGGCGATGAAGGGGAAGGTCACGAAGATGGTGGCCAGCACGATGCCGGGCACGGCGAAGATGATCTTGATGTCATGCTCGGCCAGCCAGGGGCCGAACCAGCCATGGGCACCGAACACCAGCACGTACATCAGGCCCGCCACCACGGGCGAGATCGAGAACGGCAGGTCGATCAGGGTGATCAGAAAGGCCTTGCCCCGGAACTCGAACTTGGCGATGCACCAGGCCGCCGCCACGCCGAACACCAGGTTCACCGGCACGGCGATCAGCGCCGTGATCAGGGTCAGCTTGATGGCCGACCAGGCATCGGGCTCCTGCAGGCCGGCGACATAGGCGTCCCAGCCCTTGCGCAGCGCCTCGGTGAACACGGCCGCCAGCGGCAGCACGAGGAACAGGCCGATGAAGATCAGCGCAATGCCCGTGAGAATCCAGCGCACGGCGCGCGGCTCGGTGGTGGTGAGCTTTTCGCGCCGGCCCTTCGGGGGCGCGGTGAGCCTGTACAGCACCAGCACGGCGACCAGCACCGCGCCAATGATCTTGAGAAGCAATGCTTCCTGTGGAGACAACGCCATCTCAAGCCCCTCCCGAATGCTTGCGCTGCCATGCCTGCAGCGCGTTGATGACCAGCAGCATCACGAAGGAGAACAGCAGCATCACCACGGCCACGGCCGTGGCGCCTGCGTAGTCGTATTGCTCCAGCTTGCCGATGATGATCAGCGGTGTGATTTCAGAAATCATGGGCATGTTGCCCGCGATGAAGATGACCGATCCGTACTCGCCGATGGCGCGTGCAAAGGCCATGGCAAAGCCCGTGAGCAGCGCGGGCGTGATGGCCGGCAGGATTACCTTGTAGAAGATCTGCCAGCGCGAGGCGCCCAGGCTGGTGGCAGCCTCTTCCAGCTCCTTCTCGGAGTCTTCCAGCACCGGCTGCACCGTGCGTACGACAAAGGGCAGGCCGATGAAGATCAGCGCAATGACCACGCCGTTCGGGTTGAAGGCCAGCTGGATGCCGTAGGGCTCCAGGTACTGGCCCACCCAGCCGTTGCCGGCCAGCAAGGCGGTCAGCGAAATGCCGGCCACGGCCGTGGGCAGGGCAAAGGGCAGGTCCACCAGGGCATCGACGATCTTCTTGCCCGGGAACTTGTAGCGCACCAGCACCCAGGCGATCAGCAGGCCGAACACCAGGTTCACGCAGGCCGCCGCAAACGAGGCGCCAAACGTCAGCCGGTACGAGGCCAGCACGCGCGGCGAGGCCACGGCCTCCCAGAACTGGGGCCAGGTGAGCGAGAAGGTCTTGAACAGCAGTGCCGACAACGGGATCAGCACGATCAGGCTCAGATAAAACAGCGTATAGCCCAAGGTCAGCCCGAAGCCGGGCAAAACGCGCTTGGCGCCGCGCCCTTTGCGCGCCGCACCGGACGGTGCGGGCACAGGAGCGTCGGCGCCAGGCCTTGGGCTGGTCGGAACGGCAGACACCATGTTGGATTCCAAATCAGCCAGTGTGGGGAGGGGGCCTCAGGCGGACTGCGCCGCCTTCATGCCTGCTTGCGTGCTTACTTGCCGGGGACGTAGATCTTGTCGAACTGTCCGCCGTCGTTGAAGTGCACCTTCTGGGCTTCGGACAGCGAGCCGAAATACTTGGCCACGGTGAACTGCTTGATGGGCTTGAACACATCGGCATGCTTCTTGAGCACGGCCTCGGAGCGGGGGCGCAGCGCGTGCTGTGCGGCGATTTCCTGGGCTTCGTCGGAGTACAACCAGGCCAGGTAGTCGTGCGCCAGCTGGCCCGTGCCCTTCTTGGCCACGGTGCGCTCGACCACGGCCACGGGGTTCTCGGCCACGATGGACACCGAGGGATGGACGGCATCGACCTTGCCCTTGCCGAATTCGCGGTCCACGGAGACCACTTCGGATTCGAAGGTGATCAGCACGTCGCCGATGTTGCGCTGCAGGAAGATGCTGGTCGCGTCGCGGCCGCCCTTGCCCAGCACGGGCACGTTCTTGTAGAGCTGCTGCACGAACTCGGCTGCCTGCGCGTCGGTGCCGCCCTTCTCGCGCACCGAACCCCAGGCCGCCAGGTAGGCGTAGCGGCCATTGCCGCCGGTCTTGGGATTGACCACCACGACCTTCACGTCGGGACGGATCAGATCGCTCCAGTCCTTGATGTTCTTGGGATTGCCGTTGCGCACCAGGAACAGCATGGTCGATGTGGTGGGCGAGGCGTCATTGGGGAATTTCTTGGCCCAGTCCTTGGCGACCACGCCGCTGTCGGCCAGGAACTGCACGTCGGTGGTGGTGTTGAAGGTCACCACATCGGCGGCCAGGCCGTCGTTGACGGCGCGCGCCTGGGCGCTGGAGCCACCGTGCGACTGGTCCACCTTGATGTCCACGCCCTTGGTCTTCTTGTAGTGGGCGACGAAGGCGGCGTTGTAGTCCTTGTAGAACTCGCGTGCCACGTCGTAGGAGACGTTGAGCAGCTGGTTCTGCGCCGATACCGTTCCCGCGGCGGCCAGCGCCAGGGTGGCCAACAAAGTCTTGAGCTTCAAAGAATGCATGGTTCGCTGCCTTTTATTAGTGGACATCTCTGCGGTGTATTCACAGACAGTCACATTGTGCGAACGCTGACTTAAAACTCAAAAGAATATATTTTTGTTTGTTAATGGCCTGTCACCATATAAAGGACCTGCCCTGCCCGCGGCCCCCCGCCGGCCCATCACAGGCCGGCAGCCCATGGCGCGCCAGCGCCAGTGCCCGCAGAGACGGAGGCATGCGCAGCCGCCACACGTGGCGGACGCGGCGAGCGCGGCGAACGCACGGCAGGCCGGGGCTGGGCCGGCTGCCAGCTGTCGCCCTGCATCAGCGACTGCAGCAGCGCCAGGCCCAGGGGCCAGTCGCCAAAGCCCGATTCGACATTGATGTGCCCCGCGTTCTGCAGCCGCACGAACTCGCTTCCCCAGGCCCGCGCATAGGCGCCGGCCCGGCGGATCGGACAGTAGGGATCGTTGCTGCTGGCCACCAGCACGCTGCGGTACGGCAGCGGCGCATAGGGCACGGGCGCAAAGTCGGCCAGCTGGGCACGGCGCTCGGGATCGGCCGGCGCCACCAGCAGCGCACCGCGCACGCGCGCACTGGCCTCGGGGCCCAGGTGCGCTGCCGTGATGCAGCCCAGGCTGTGGGCGGCCAGCACCACCGGCTCGGGCCGGGACAGCACCAGTTGCTCCAGCGCGGCCACCCAGGGATCGCGGTGGGGCACCAGCCAGTCGTCCTGCTCCACGCGCTCGGCATGCGGCAGCTGCTGCGCCCACAGGCTTTGCCAGTGGTCAGGACCGGAGTTGCGCCAGCCGGGCACGATGATGATGCGGTGGGGATTCATGGGTTCTCCTGGACTGTCCATTGCTGGACATGGGCCCCGATTGTGGAGAACACCGCCAACTATCCCAACGAACGTTTTGTTGTTTTCTTATGGCGTGGCGAGGTGCAACCCAACCCTAGCGTCCGGCCGGCTCGCGCGTGGCATGGCTGTTGCGCCCCGGCACGGTCTCGCCGAGGAAGTCCAGGAAATGCCGCACGGCCGGCGCCAGGCCGCGCCGCGAGGGGAAGACCGCGTGCACGATGCCCTGGGGCGGCTCCCAGCCCGGCAGCAGGTGCACGAGCCGGCCCTCGGCCAGTTCCTCGTGGCACATGTAGTCAGGCAGCCAGCACATGCCGCTGCCGGCCAGCGCCGCGAATTTCAGCGTGAGCAGGTCATCCACCACATAGCGCGGCTGCAGTTGCAGGCGTTGCTCGCGGCCTTCGGGGCCGACCAGCAGCAGGCTGGACTGGCCATCCACCGCCGACATGGACATGCTGTCCAGGTGCTGCAGGTCGGCCAGTGCACTCGGCGTGCCCTGGCGCTCCAGCAGCTCCGGGCTGGCCACGAGGATCTGGCGCGCCACATCCAGCCGCTTGACGACCATGGAGCCGCTGTCCTCCAGACTGGGGCGCACGCGCAGCGCCACGTCGATGCCCTCCTCCACCAGGTTCACGGGCCGGTTGGTCACCTGCATCTCCACATGCACCAGCGGGCAGCGCTGCAGGAACTGGGGCATGAGCTCGCCCAGCACGGTCTGGGCCAGGGTCACGGGGCAGCTCACGCGGATGGTGCCGCGCGGCTCGGTCTGCACCTCGGCCACGGTGTCGGCGGCGGCCAGGGCCGCATCGCGCATGGCCTGGCAGTGGCGCAGATAGGCCTCGCCCACCTGGGTCAGCGAGAGCTTGCGCGTGGTGCGCTGCAGCAGGCGCACGCCCAGCCGGGCCTCCAGCTCGGCCACGCGCCGCGACAGCCGCGACTTGGGTATGCCCAGCGCCCGCCCGGCAGAGGCAAAGCCGCCGCGCTCCACCACCTCGGCGAAGTACAGCATGTCGTTGAGATCCATCATGTCGCGCGTCCCTCCCCTGTGCTCATTGACTGCAAATTCAGGACAATCTATCGCAATTTCGGCGGCTTATCAAAGACTCTGTCCAAATTCACAATTGATCCCATCGTCGGCCCTACAAGCTTTCCCGAGTGGCCGATCCCAACCGCGATCCCAACCGACATCTCAGGAGCTTTTCCATGCAAGTGCTGCACATCGACTCTTCCATCACCGGCGCCGCTTCGGTGTCCCGCCAGCTGACCGCCCAGACCGTTGCTGCCCTGGTCGCCGCCAACCCCGGCGCCAAGGTCGAATACCTGGATCTGGCCGTGAACGCCCCCGACCACCTGAACGCAGTGTCCATGGGCTTTCGCACCGGCCAGGCCGCCACGACGGAAGCCGAGCGCGCACAGAACGCCATCTCCGAAGCCCTGGTGAGCCAGTTCCTGGCGGCCGATGTGGTCGTGGTCGGCGCTCCGTTCTACAACTTCACCATCTCCAGCCAGCTCAAGGCCTGGATCGACCGCATCGCCCAGGGCGGCCGCACCTTCCGCTACACCGCAGCCGGCCCCGAAGGCCTGGCCAAGGGCAAGAAGGTCATCGTGGCCTCCACGCGCGGCGGCGTGTACTCCACCAGCGAAATGGGCCAGGCCCTGGAGCACCAGGAAAGCTATCTGAAGACGGTGTTCGGCTTCCTGGGCATCACCGATGTGAGCATCGTGCGCGCAGAAGGCGTGGCCATGGGCGATGAGTCCAAGGCCAAGGCCCTGGAATCGGCCCGCAGCGACATCGTGCGTGCAGCGGCTGCCGCCAATCAGGAAGCGGCCATCGCCGCCTGAGGGCCATTGCAGCCCGCAGGGGCTGCCTGCTCAATGAATGGACAAGCGCCTGGGTTTCGGCCCAGGCGCTTTTGCTTTTGGAGAAGCACGGCGCGGACGTGCCGGGCCGTCCGGAATGCTCCCAATGGACTGTGGCGAATAAAAGAGGTATCCGCCTCTGCACCTCCTTTGAAAAAAGCAATGCGCGATGGGCTTTCGCAGACACACGAAGCTGGTAGGCTGAACCATCACCGCCCTATTCGCGGCTTTGTCCGACACGAACCGTCTGTATTTCAGAAGGACGGCGGACCTGCCGATATCCAGGCAGCCTTATTGCATTCACTGCCTTCCATCCATGCCAGCCACAAGCCACCGTCCCCATGCCCGGCCCCGCGGCCCTGTCCATGTCCATGTCCGCCCGCCGTCCGATGAAAACCTGGTGATCACGGTGATCGCCGTGTCCCTGCTGGCCATTACCGTGGTGGGCATCGGCGTCTACCAGTTCATGCAGTACCAGCGCGAGCAGGACCAGGAGCAGCTCAATTCGCGCGTGTACCGCAGCTATGTGCGCAACACCGACGAGGCACCTGCGCCCGAGGAGCCCGAGCAGCCCGCCGCAGCGCCCACCCCCGCCAAGCCCAGCCAGCAGCAGCTGAACCAGGAAATGACGCGCAAGCTGCTGGCCCATCCCGGCGTGACGCCCGGTGCGGGCTTTTCGGCGCCCGGCGTCAAGTCGACGGGCGTGGTGATCATCGACGCCATCGACCAGGCCCAGGCGCGCGAGAAGGCATCGTCCGCCGCACGCCCTGCTGCGGCGATTGCCAACCCTTCTCCCGCTTCCTGACGCTTCCTGACCTCTGCGCTCACAGGAGCCGCAACGCAAAAGCCCGGCATTGCCGGGCTTTTTTGTGTCTTGAGCGGCCTTGCCGCACCGCTCACTGGTGCTTGCGCGCCCAGGCAGCGAACTTCTGCACGAAGCCGTTCACGAAGTCGCGGCTGCCGGCGCCGATAGAGCCGTCTTCGGCAAACAGGCCGTCCTTGGCCTGGATGAAGATCTCGGGCTGGGCCAGCGTCGGCATGTCGAGGTAGGCCAGCACATTGCGCAGATGCTGCTGTGCGAGCGCCGTGCCGATGGCCCCCACGGAGACGCCGGCCACGGCAGCGGGCTTGCCGGCCCAGACGCTCTTGCCGTAGGGGCGCGAGCCCTGGTCCAGCGCGTTCTTGAGCACACCGGGAATCGAGCGGTTGTACTCGGGCGTCAGGAACAGCACGGCCTGGGCCGACTGGATCTGGGCGCGGAACTGCTTGACCACGTCCACCTCATTGCCGTCATGGTCCTGGTTGTACAGGGGCAGGTTGTCGATGGCGACCTGCTCGAAGACCAGGCCTTCGGGCGCCAGGCGCGCAATGGCGTCGGCGAATTTGCGGTTGAAGGAATCCTTGCGCAGGCTGCCCACGATGACAGCGACCTTGATCTGGCTCATGCATTGCTCCTGGAGGAAATGGCGGGAAACGGGCGGAAAAGAGGCGGGAGGGGCACCTCCCGCAAGCAGCCATTATGTGGCCGCCTTCAGCGGGCTCACTGTAGGAAGGAGGGCTTGGCGTAGCCCTGGAACTTGCTGTCCACCACGGCCTTGAATTCGGCGGAGCGGTAGACCTCGGCCAGGTCCTTGGCCCATGCCGTGCCCTGGTCCTTCTTCTTGATGGCCACCACGTTCAGGTAGTGGTCGGGGGTCTTTTCCAGCGAGACGGCCTCGGTCAGCTTCAGGCCCGAGGAGATGGCGAAGTTGCCGTTGATGATGGCGTACTCGGTGTCGCCCAGCGAACGCGGCAGCTGTGCGGCTTCCAGCGGGATGAACTTGAGCTTGCGCGGATTCTCGGCCAGGTCCTTTTCGGACACGCGCAGCGGATCGATGCCGGGCTTGGCCTTGATCAGCCCGGCCTGCTCCAGCAGCACCAGCGCGCGCGCCAGGTTGCTCGGGTCGTTGGGCAGGGTCACGCGGTCGCCTTCCTTGGCCTCGGCCAGGGTCTTGCGGGTCTTGGAATACACGCCCAGCGGGGCAATGGGGCCTTGCACCAGCTCCACCAGGTCCAGCTTCTGGTCGGCCGCGAACTTCTGCAGGTAGACACGGTGCTGGAAGAAGTTGGCATCCAGCGAGCCCTGGGCCAGCGCCAGGTTGGGCTGCACGTAGTCGTTGAACTCCACCAGCTTGACCTGGTAGCCCTTCTTTTGCAGCAGCGGCACGATGCCCTGCTTGAGCTGGTCGATGTTGGAGCCTGCCGTGCCGCCGATCACCAGCTGCTTCTTGTCGGCCTGGGCGTGGGCGGGCAGCGCCAGCACGCTGGCAGCGGCAAGGGCGGCGGCCGAGGCCAGCAGATGGCGGCGCACGAAGGAAAGGGATGCGGTCATGTCGGAGTCCTTTTTTTGGGAGAGAGCGGGAAGAAAGAAGAAAGCGGGTCTGGACAGCGCGCTCAGCCGCGCTTGTCCAGGCGGCGGGCCGCCGTGTTGCCCACGAACTGGATGACCTGGACCATGGCCACGAGGATGGTCACGGTGAGCACCATCACATCGGTCTGGAAGCGGTAGTAGCCGTAGCGGATGGCCAGATCGCCAATGCCGCCGCCGCCCACCACGCCAGCAATGGCCGAGTACGACAGAAAGCTCACGGCCAGCACGGTCAGCGCCAGCACCAGGCCCGAACGCGCCTCGACGATGAGCACGCGCCAGACGATCTGCAGCTCCGAGGCGCCCATGGCGTGCGCGGCCTCGATCACGCCGCGCGGCACATCGCGCAGGCACTGGTCCACCAGGCGTGCCAGGTAGGGAATGGCCGCCACGGACAGTGGCACGGCCGCAGCCAGCGGGCCGATGGAGGTGCCGGCCAGCCAGCGCGTGAAGGGCACCAGCGCGACCAGCAAGATGATGAAGGGGAAGGACCGCACGGTGTTGACCGTCCAGTTCAGCACGGCGAAGGCCGGGCGGTTGTCCAGCGACTGGCCGGGGCCCAGCAGGAACAGCAGCACGCCCAGCGGGCCGCCGATGAGCACGGCGGCCGACAGGCCGATGCCCAGCATCAAAAGGGTCTGGCCCATGGCCAGCCACAGCTCGGGCAGGATTTCGACGATGTTTTCAGACATGGGAATGCGGAATCGAAAAGAAGGGAAAAACGGGAAGGGGCGAAGACCCCATCAGTGCTCGGAGCCACCCACGGCGCGCAGCACTACGGGGCGGGTGGCGCCGCGCTCGCGCAGGGCCTTGTCGGCGCGCTCCACGCGCAGGGCCTCGAGTTCGCTGCCCAGCAGCGTGGCGCGCTGCGGCGCCTCGTAGGCACGGCCCTGCGGCAGGGCGGGCAGCGTGAAGCGTTCTGCCACCTGGCCCTGCTCGATGATGGCCACCTCGCTGCACAGCGCATCGACCACGGCCAGCTCGTGCGTGACGATGACGATGGTCACGCCCAGGCGGCTGTTGATGTCGGCCAGCGTAGCCAGGATGGAGCGCGTGGTCTCGCTGTCCAGCGCCGAGGTGGGCTCGTCGCACAGCAGCACCTGCGGGCGCGGAGCCAGGGCGCGCGCAATCGCCACGCGCTGCTTCTGGCCTCCCGACAGCTGGGCAGGATGGCTGGCCGCCTTGTCGGTCAGGCCCACGATGTCCAGGCACTCGCGCACGCGCTGCTCGATCTGGGCACGCGAATGGCCACCGTGGATGCGCAGCGGAAAGGCCACGTTCTCGAACACGGTGGCGTTCTGCAGCAGGTTGAACTGCTGAAAGATCATGCCGATGTTCTGGCGCGCCTCGCGCAACGCGCGGCGGCCCAGGTCGGTCAGGCGCTGGCCTGCCACCACCACCTCGCCGCTGTCGGGACGCTCGAGCAGGTTGATCAGGCGCAGCAGCGTGGACTTGCCCGCGCCGCTCTTGCCGATCAGGCCGAAGACCGTGCCCTGGCCGATGTCCAGCGATACCGAACGCACGGCATCGAAGTGCTTGCCATCGGCTGTTACAAATTTCTTTTGCAGGTCGCGCAGGCGGATCAGCGCGTTTTCCGGGGCCAAATGGGCGGTCTGGACGGTCATGGAGTCTCGGTTCGGCAGTGAAAACGGTCCTGGGATCGGCAACGGCAGCCTTTGCACCGCCATCTCCAGGCAATGGCGCGCAATTTCCGGGCCCTGTGCTGCGCAGTTGGACGCAGTTGCAAGCCGATGGGCATGCGTTGTCTTGCGTCGTCGCCAAGCACAGGCGAATCCCCAGGATCTGCCGTCATTAGTGTTCTAACGAGTGTGTTGCAAAACGTTGTTCAAACAAAAGAATAAAAAATACGGTGCTTATATCGATTGCCGTCTTTCAAGCCTTGATGTACGGCCTGGACGGCATTGCTAGAATCCGCCCCCGACAGGCCTGTACAACGGCAAGATCCCTTGCGGTTGCGTGCATTACAGGTAAGTGCCCGCTTTCCTTTGCCATGCCCGAATCCTCCCGAACTGCCGACCGCCCTGCCAGCACCGCCAGCCTGCGCGTGGAAGCCGTGCGCCTGCGGCGCGGCATCACAACAGTCTTTGACGGCCTCGACCTGCGGCTGGACGAGCCGCGCGTGGGCCTCATCGGCGACAACGGCGCCGGCAAGACCAGCCTGTTCCGCCTGCTGTGCGGCCTGGATGCGCCCGAGGCCGGGCGCGTGCTGCTGGACGGCACCGAACTGCACGAAGCCCGTGCACAGCGCCCGGGCCAGGTCGGGCTGATGTTCCAGAACCCCGACGACCAGATCATCTTCCCCACCGTGGAGGAAGAGCTGGCCCTGGGTCTGCGCCCTTCGGGCATCTCGCGGCGCGAGGCCACGGAGCGCGCCCGTGCCCTGCTGGCCAGCCGCGGCCTGGCCGACTGGGCACCGCGCGCCGTGGCCGGACTCAGCCAGGGCCAGCGCCAGCAGGTGTGCTGGCTGGCCCTGCTCATTGCCGCGCCGCGCGTGCTGCTGCTGGACGAGCCCTTCGCCAGCCTGGACCTGCCGGGCCAGGCGCGGCTGGCCCGGGACATCGCGGCCGCCGACCAGCAGATCCTGGTCTCCACCCACGTGCTGGACCACGTGCGCAGCTTTGGCCGCGTGCTCTGGCTGGAGCGCGGCCAAGTGCGCGCAGACGGCCCCGGCCACGCGGTCTGCGCGGCCTATGAAGCCGACGTGGCCCGCCGGCTGCAAGCGCAGGACTGACGCAGGAGCCGGCCGCCATGGGAAGTCTCTACAGCGAATACACCAGTTGGCTCCATGCCTGGAGCGCGGGCCGCAAGCTGCTGCTCATGGCGCTGCTGGGAACGGGCCTGTTCCTCATCGATTCACCGTGGCTGCTGGCCCTGGCCGGCGCCGCCTGCGGCCTGCTGTGGCTGTCGCTGGGACGCGCCACCGAGGGCGCACGGCGGCTCATGCTGTCGGTCACCGTGGCCGCCTTGCTGGTCGCGGCCTTCCATGTGTGGATGCAGCACTACGCCCTGGCCGCCGCCAGCGCGCTGCGCCTGGTCTGCGCCTCCACGCTGGGCATGGCGCTGACCGTGAGCACACGCCCCAGCGATCTGGTCGATGTGCTGGAGCGGCTGCTGGCGCCGCTGGAGCGCATCGGCATCTCCCCCGAACAGGTGGCCCTGCAGCTGGCATTGATGCTGCGTTTCACCGAGCATTTCTTTGTGCAGTGGAAGCGCATGGACGATGCCCACCGGCTGCGCACGGGCCGCGCGGGCGGCCTGCGCCTGATTGCGCCGCTGACCATCCACATGCTGCAGGCCACGCGCCGCGTGTCCGACGCGCTGTGGGCGCGCCTGGGCCGCTGAGGCCTGCCCTGCCCCATTTCCCGACCGATCCATACGCAAAAGCCTTGCGAGAACCTTCCGAGAACCGTCCATGACCGCCCCCTCCACCGTCTCACGCGCCTCCGCGCGCTCCATGGCCCAGGTCTCGCTGTTTGCGGCGCTGATGGCGGTCATGGGCCTGATTCCCAAGATCGACCTGCCGCTGGGCGTGCCCATCACCATCCAGTCGCTGGGCGTGATGCTGGCCGGCGTGATGCTCGGCCCCTGGCGCGGCATGCAGTCCATGCTGCTGTTCCTCGCGGCCGTGGCCGTGGGCCTGCCCCTGCTGTCGGGCGGGCGCGGCGGCATTGCCGTCTTCATGGCGCCCTCGGCCGGCTACCTGCTGGGCTACCCGCTGGCGGCCTGCATTGCCGGCCTGGTCATGCGTGCGCTGCCCCAGGGCTCGCCCCGGCGCGCGGCGTTCAGCGCCTTTGCAGCCTCGGCGCTGGGCGGACTGGTGGCCCTGCATGCCTTTGGCGTGCTGGGCCTCATGCTGATGGCCAAGCTCAGCCTGTCGCAGGCCTTCATGGCCACCTTGCTGTTCGTGCCCGGCGATCTGATCAAGTGCGTGCTGTGCGCCCTGGTGGTGCACACGGTGGCGCGCGGCATGCCGGATTGGCCGTTCGGAGGCCGCCAGCATGGTTGAGCCGCTCGCGCCCCACCCGCTGGCCGCGCCGCTGCAGCACCCGTGGACCCTGGTCCATGGCCCGCTGGAGCATTGGGCCCGGCAACACCCCGATGCGATGGCGCTGCAAAGCGAGGCGGGCCAATGGAGCTTTGCCGCGCTGCATGCCGCCGTGCTGCAGCGCTCGGCCGCGCTGGTGGCCGGCCAGGCGCCAGAGATGCTGCTGCTGGACACGGGCGGCAGCGCCAGCACCGTGGATGCCATCGTCGAATTCCTCGCCATCCTGCACAGCGGCCGCTGCGCCGCCGTGGCCGACCCCGATTGGCCCGAGGCCGTGCGCCAGCGCATCGAAGGCTGGCTGCCCACCGCGCCCAGCCCACTGGCCGAGGCCACGGCCACCGGCGCCTTCTACACCGGCTTCACCTCGGGCAGCACCGGCCTGCCCAAGGGCTTCATGCGCCACCACCGTTCGTGGACAGAGAGCTTTCGCGTCTGCCTGCAGGACTTCGGCCCCGTGGCCGCGCAGCGCACCATGGCGCCCGGGCGCATCTCGCATTCGCTGTTCCTGTTCGGCGTGATGCAGGGCCTGTGGTGCGGCGAAGGCGCCGTGGTGCAGGAGCGGTTCTCGGCAGCGCGCTGCCTGGCCTCGCTGGCGCGCGGCGAAGCCCCCTGCCTGGTCGCCGTGCCCAGCCAGTTGCTGCTGATGCTGCAATGGGCCTCACACCGCGCGCTGGCGCCCATCCCCGAGGTGGAACTGATCATGATCAGCGGCGCGCGCTGGATGCGCGCCCAGACCCCGGCCCTGCGCGCGCTGTTTCCGCGCGCACGCATCATCGAGTTCTACGGCGCCTCGGAGGCCAGCTTCATCGCCTGGATGGAGGCCGACGAACAGGCCCCGCCCCAGGCCGTGGGCCGGCCCTTCAGCAATGTGCAGTTGCAGATCCGCCCCGCCACGCAGCAGCCCGGCGACCAGCCCCTGCAGCCGGGCGAGGACGGCCTGATCTACATGCGCAGCCCCATGCTGTTCATGGACTATGTGGGCGAGGCGCGCGATGGCACGGCCGCGCTGCGCGATGGCGAATGGCTGTCCGTGCGCGACATGGGCCATATCGATGCCGGCGGCCAGCTGTGCCTGGCCGGACGCCAGAGCCGCATGCTCGTCACCCAGGGCAAGAACCTGTTCCCCGAGGAAGTCGAGACCCTGCTGGCCGCGCACCCGGGCGTGGCCCAGGTCTCCATCCAAGGCCTGCCCGACGCCCTGCGCGGCATGCAGGTGCACGCCGTCGTGCAATGGCACGGCGCCGCGCCCGCAGGCTCCGCACAGGCGCTGGCGGCCTGGCTGCGCGAGCGGCTGGAAAGCTACAAGCTGCCGCGCCAATGGTGGAGCTGCACCGACTGGCCGCAGACCGCCAGCGGCAAGACCGACCACGGCCGGCTGGCGCGCGCGCTGGCGGCCACTGCCACCGCCACGGACACGGACACTGGCCGGGCACTGCCCGGCGAACCCGCGCTGCTGCCCCTGCCATGAACCCGCAAGACGCCCCCGTCATCCTGGCCTGGGCTCGCAGCCCCGTCGCCCCCGTGGGCGGTGCGCTGCGCGAACTTGCCGCGCACGAACTGGGCGCGCCCGTGCTCCAGGCCCTGCTGGCCCGGGCCGGCCTGCCTGCCCGGGCCGTGGATGCCGTGGTCTTAGGCAACGCCCTGGGCGCAGGCGGCAACCCGGCCCGCATGCTGGCCCTGGCTGCGGGCCTGCCGGAGCGCTGCGCGGCCCACAGCGTGGATACCCAGTGCTGCTCGGGCCTGGACAGCGTGGCCCTGGCCGCAGGCCTGCTGCTGTCGGGCCAGGCCGATATCGTGGTGGCCGGTGGTGCCGAGGCCTGGAGCCGTGCCCCCATCCGCCAGACACGCCCGCGCCATGCAGGCGAGTTGCCCGTCACCTATGACCGCCCCGCCTTCGCTCCCGACCCCGCACGCGACCCGGACCTGCTGCAATCGGCCGCCGACCACGCGCTGGCCCATGGCATCACCCGCGCCGTTCAGGAGGCCCATGCCATCCACAGCCACGCGCTGGCGCTCGCGCACCGCGACCGGCTGGCCCAAGAGATCGTGCCCATGGCGGGGCTGGACCACGACGCCTATCCGCGCGCCTTGAACCCGGCCCGCGTTGCCCGCATGCCCGTGGTGGCCGAAGCGGATGGCGTCGTTGACGCCCATGCACGCCAGCGCCATGCGCTGAGCACACCCACCATCTCGCCCAAGGCCGATGGCGCAGCCCTGGTGCTGCTGGCCACGCCGCAGGCTTGCGCACGCCTGGGCCTGCAGCCACGCGCCCGATGGATTGCCAGTGCCTCGCTGGGCCATGCGCCGGAAACACCGCTGGTCGCCGCCGCACTGGCGGCCCAGCAGGTGCTGGAGCGTGGAGCCGCAGCGCTGCAGCTGCCTTGCCTGACTGCGGCAGAGCTCCAGGCTGTGGAGCTGCACGATGCCTTCGCCGTGCAGGCCCTGGCCTTTGCCGAAACCCTGGGCCTGCCGCTGCAGCAGCTCAACGCTGGCGGCGGTGGCCTGGCGCGCGGCCATCCCATAGGTGCATCGGGCGCGGTTGCGCTGGTGCGCATGCTCTGCGACCTGCACCGCACGCCAGCAGCCCACAGACCGGCCCTGGGCCTGGCCGCCATTGCAGGGGCGGGCGGCATAGGCGCGGCCTGCCTGGTGCAGGCGCTTTGAATCCATGGACTCCGCATTTCCCATGTCCGCCAACCCACCGTCCGACACCCTTCCGTTTGGCGATGCGCATGAGGCCCTGGTGCACGCGCGCCGCTCCGTGCGCGCCTACCGGCCCGATCCCGTGCCGGACGCGCTGCTGCACCAGTTGCTGCACTCGGCCCGCCGCGCGCCCAGCGGCGGCAACCTGCAGCCCGGCCAGTTCATCCAGGTGCGCGGCAGCCTGCGCGGCGCACTCACACAGGCGCTGCTGGCCGACTGGCAAGGCGGAGCACCTGAGCGCGAGGACTACGGCTACTTCCCCCGCCCCATGCCCATGGCGCTGCGCAAGCGCCAGGTGGCGTCGGCCCAGGCCCTGTACAGCGCCCTGGGCGTGGCCCGCGAGGACCGCGCAGGGCGCGACGCCCAATTCGGCCGCAACTACCGCTTCTTCGATGCGCCCGTTGCCCTGGTCGTGAGCATTGACGCCCGCTTCGGCGCAGGCGGCTACATGGACCTGGGCATGACCCTGTACGGCCTGCAAATGGCCGCAGCCGCCCAGGGCCTGGGCAGCTGCGCCATCGGCGCCCTGGCCTCCTACCCCGACACCGTGCGCCGCGTGCTCGACCTGCCGCCCGGTGAGCACATCGTCTGCGGCCTGGCCCTGGGCTGGCCCGACGAGGCCGCCCCCGTCAACCGCACCCAGACCACCCGCGCACCGCTGGGCGAATACTTCAGAGTGCTGGGAGAATAAAAAAAGCTGCCGAAATCGGCAGCTTTGCGAGCTCGCGCCCACTAGTACGGGTCATGGCGATGGCACCACCAAGGCCCAACTCGGGGACACCGAGGAAGGGCAGCCCCGCACCGAGGGTGTCGTCCCCCTCCCCCCGCGAAGCGGGTAGAGAGGGGGAAGGCGCGTCAGCGCCTCAGGGGGTGCGTTCTTCAGAACGCAGGAATCACCGATCCCTTGAACTGCACATCGATGAACTGGCGCACTTCATCGGAGTGGTAGGCCTTGATCAGCTGCGCCACCCAAGGCTTGCCCTTGTCGGCATCGCGCGCGACCAGGATGTTCACATAGGGGTTCTTGGCGTTTTCCTGCGCAATGGCATCGGTCTTGGGGTTCAGGCCCGCCGAGATCGCGAAGTTGGTGTTGATGGCCGAGGCGTCCAGGTCATCCAGCGAGCGTGGCAGCTGGGCTGCGTCCAGCTCCACGAAGCGCAGCTTCTTGGGGTTGGAGACCACGTCCAGCGGCGTGGCCTTCAGGCCTGCGCTTTCCTTGAGCTTGATCAGGCCCTGGGCCTGCAGCAGCAGCAGCACGCGGCCACCGTTGGTGGGATCGTTGGGGATGCCGAACTTGGCGCCCTGGGGCAGGTCGGCCAGCTGCTTGATCTTCTTGGAATAGATGCCGATGGGGAAATTCACCGTGTCGGCCACCCAGCCGATCTTGTAGCCGCGGTCGCGCACCTGGGCGTCGAGGTAGGGGCGGTGCTGGTAGCTGTTGGCGTCCAGGTCACCGGCAGACAGCGCGGCATTGGGCTGCACGTAGTCGCCGAATTCCACGATCTGGATCTTCAGGCCGTTCTTCTCGGCGACCTTCTTGACCTGTTCCATGATCTGGGCGTGCGGGCCGGCCGTGACGCCGACCTTGATGGGCTTGTCCTGCGCCTGCGCGGGCATGGCCAGCAGGGTCATGGCGGCGGTGCTGGCAATCGCGGCGGCCGTGAGCGTGCGGCGGAGGAAATGGCGCTTGGTGGGCATGGATGCGGTTCCTTGTAACCTGTCAAAAACACAGGCGCACACTGTAGCGCCAACACAGCGCGCGGCGGCCGTCCCGGCACACTGCGGCTAGACAGTTTTTTCAGTAGCTCACAACCGGCGCCGCGGCGCGGGCGTCAGCGGTCCTGGAACTCGGGCGTTGCCATCACCTGGTGGGCCACGACATCCAGTACGGGATGGGGTTGCTCCTGCCGGTCTATCCAGACCTTGGGCGTGAAGCTGCCACGCAGCGCCACGGCATCGCCTTCGATCAGATTGCGCAGCACCTCGCAGGCCTGGGCATCGAATGCAACCACGTTGACCGGGATGGAGGTGCCATCGGATGCCTCGGAACGCACGCGGGCCACCATGAAGGGGCGCCGATTGCGGTCGCTGCGGTGTTCGGGCGTACCGGTGAGTCTGCCGGTAATCAGTCCATCCATCATGTGCGAGACCAGGAAGAAATCGTCAGTTACAAAAGACGCCATTGTAGGTGCAGGTTTTACGTGCCCAGACCGGGACGCGCATCTTCGCGGTGCATGGACTTTTCATGCGCTGGCTGCCCTCGCCATCCGTGATGGACCTGCCTGGCGAAGCTGCACTTGCCCTTGCCCTTGCCCTTGCCCTTGCCCTTGCCCTTGCCCTTGCCCTTGCTCTTCGCCGCAAGGCGCCATCGCGCGCAAAATCGAACGCGCAAAAAAACAAACGTACAAAGCAAAAAGCTCCTGACGTTTCCGTCAGGAGCTTTGCGTTTTGGTCGGCGTGGCGGGATTCGAACTCGCGACCCCTTGCACCCCATGCAAGTGCGCTACCAGGCTGCGCTACACGCCGAAGCATTGAATTATAGGGACTAAAAACAGGCCTTCAGGGAAAACGCAGAGATTTTTCAAAAATGTCTGCAAATTCCTGAAATGGCGACGATCAGCCCCCCGCATCTTCTCACCCCTGATGCGTGGCGCGCACGTGGTCCAGCAAGGCCTCCAACGGATGGCGCACCTGCCGTGCAGACAGTCGCTTGACCTGGCTGCGGCAGGAGTAGCCGGTGGCCAGCGGCTCGCCCAGGTTCTGCTTGCTCTCGATCTGTTTCTCCCATGACTGGGCATAGATGGTCTTGGAGGTTTCGAGGTTGCGCGCCTCATGCCCGTAGGTGCCCGACATGCCGCAGCAGCCCGTGGCCTCCACGCTCAGGCGCAGCCCCCGTCGCTCGAAAAGCTGCGTCCACTGCTTTCCGCTGTCGGGCGCATTGGTCTTTTCAGTGCAGTGCGGCAGCAGCCGGTAGGCCACGCTGGCCACGCTGGTCACTGCCTCGGGCAGCACCTGCAGCAGCCACTCCTGGGGCAGCGCGACCTTCGGCACCTCGCCCATGCCCGGCACCTTGAGGTATTCCTGCCGATAGGCCAGCGTCATGGCCGGATCCAGCCCCACCAGCGCAACCCCGGACTGCGCCAGTTGCGCCAGCTGCGCGGCATTGCGGATGGCCGCCTTGGCAAAGGCGCCCATGAATCCCTGCACATGCAGCGGCTTGCCATTGGGCAGCAGCGGCGCCAGCCAGACCTGGAATCCCAGGCGCGCCGCCAGCTCGATCAGCACCTGCAGCTGGCCGGTCTCGAAGTAGCGGGTAAAGCTGTCCTGCACGATGACCACGCTGCGTGCGCGCTGCTCGGGCGTGAGCGCAGCCAGCGCCTGGGCATCGGCCGCGCGCACCTTCCATTGCCGCAAGGTGGCTGCCAGGTCCAGCCGGCTCAGCAGCGGGCCATCGACCATGCCGATGCGACGGCTGAGCACATCGCGCATCCATGGCGAGCCCATCACCCCGTTGTAGAGCCCGGGCATGCGCGCCAGCCACGGCATGGTGAACTCCAGCGAGCCGATCAGGTAGTCGCGCACGGGCCGCAGGTAGCGGCGGTGGTAGAGCTCCAGAAAGCGCGAGCGGAATTCGGGCACGTTGACCTTGACGGGACACTGCCCGGCGCAGGACTTGCAGGCCAGGCAGCCGGCCATGGCGTCATAGACCTCGTGAGAGAAATCGGCCTCGCCGCGGCGCGCCGCGCGGCTGTTGCGCCAGCGCGCGGCCAGGCTGGACAGGAAGGGCTGGGGCCGCTGCGCGACCTCCAGCACGTTCACGCCGGCCTGCCCCTGCAGGCGCAGCCATTCGCGCATCAGCGAGGCCCGGCCCTTGGGCGAATGCACGCGCTGGCGCGTGGCCTTCCAGGAAGGGCACATGGCGTCGTCCGGATCGAAGTTGTAGCAGGCGCCATTGCCGTTGCAGTGCATGGCCGCGCCATAGCTTTGCCATACGCGCTCGTCGATCTGCCGGTCCAGCTCGCCGCGCGTGGTGACGCCGTCCACCTTGAGCAGCAAGGTCTTGCTGGCCGGCGGCGTGGCGATCTTGCCGGGGTTGAGCTGGTTGTGCGGGTCGAAGGCGGCCTTGAGCTGCTGCAGCGAGGGGTACAGCTCGCCGAAGAAGGCCGGCACATATTCGGAGCGCAGGCCCTTGCCGTGCTCGCCCCACAGCAGGCCGCCATGGCGCTGCGTGAGTTCGGCCACCGCGTCGGAGATGGGGCGCACCAGGGCGGCGTCCACGGGGTTCTTCATGTCCAGGATGGGGCGCACATGCAGCACGCCGGCATCGACGTGGCCGAACATGCCGTACTGCAGGCCGTGGCTGTCCAGCAGCGCGCGGAACTCGGCAATGAACTCGGGCAGGTTCTCGGGCGGCACTGCCGTGTCTTCGACAAAGGGCTGGGGCCGTGCCTCGCCCGCCACGTTGCCCAGCAGGCCCACGGCGCGCTTGCGCATGGCATAGACGCGGT
This sequence comes from Delftia sp. S65, assembly GCF_016516495.1. Classification (NCBI taxonomy): domain Bacteria; kingdom Pseudomonadati; phylum Pseudomonadota; class Betaproteobacteria; order Burkholderiales; family Comamonadaceae; genus Delftia; species Delftia sp. S65. Next base: position 81,404 of record NZ_JACVUR010000003.1, on the reverse strand, counting down.
GCACCGCCGCATTGCCGGCCGCCAGCGTGTGGCCCAGCCGCTCCACGGAAGTATCCGCGCCCAGGTGGGCGAGGAAGGCCTGCACGCGGCCATCGACCTCCTGCGGATCGTCGCCGCTGAATTCCACCAGGTTGATGCCCAGCGTGGGGCGCTGCCCGTCCTGCGGGAAGTACTCGGCCACGCTGCTCCAGACGAAGTCCTTCATGGCCAGCAACAGCACCTTGGAATCCACCGTCTCAATGGACAGCGGCCGGTGCGCCATCAGCGCGCGCGCATCGCGCAGCGCATCCATGAAGCCCGCATAGCGCACGTTGACCAGGACCGAGTAGCGGGGAATGGGCAGCACGTTGAGCTTCGCCTCCACCACGAAGCCCAGCGAGCCTTCGGCGCCGCACAGCACGCTGTTGAGGTTGAAGCGCCCGTCGCCTTCGCGCAGATGGGCCAGGTCATAGCCGGTGAGGCAGCGGTTGAGCTTGGGAAACCGCGCCTCGATCAACTCCGCCTGGTCCTCGCTGATGCGCCGCGCCGTGCGGTGCACCTTGCCGATGCGCCCCGAATCGGCGCACATGCGCTCCAGCGCCTCGGCATCCAGCGGCGCGCTGTGCAGGCGCTCGCCGCCCAGCAGCACGAAGTCCAGCGCCAGCACGTGGTCGCGCGTCTTGCCATAGGTGCAGCTGCCCTGCCCGCTGGCATCGGTGTTGATCATGCCGCCGATGGTGGCGCGGTTGGAGGTGGACAGCTCGGGGGCAAAGAACAGCCCGTATGGCTTGAGCGCGGCGTTGAGCTGGTCCTTGACCACGCCGGCCTGCACGCGCACCCAGCGCTGCTCGGCATTGATTTCGAGGATGCCGTTCATGTGCCGCGACAAGTCCATGGTCACGCCATGCGTGAGCGACTGCCCGTTCGTGCCCGTGCCGCCGCCGCGCGGTGTCAGCACCACATCGCGGAACTCAGGCCGCGCCAGCACCTGCGCCGCCCTGGCCACATCCTCGGCGTGACGCGGGTAGATGGCCGCCTGCGGCATGCGCTGGTAGATGGAGTTGTCCGTGGCCAGCACGGTGCGGCTGGCATGGTCCGTGTCCACGTCGCCCTCGAAGCCGGCGGCCTTCAGTGCTTCAAGAAACTCAAGGTATTGGGCAGGCACGGGGGCGCCGGCGTGGGGCAGTGGGGCAATCGACATGGAGGGCAAGGTGGGGAGTTTTGTTGCAGGCGATCAGCCCAGGAAACCCATGCATGCAATACACGATTTCAGGCCGACCATGGCCGCAAGTATCTCTACACTCTTCCTCTGGAACAAACGAAAATTGCTGCCGCAAACACTGCATAAAACTCATGAATTACCGACGCCTGACGCCCTCCATGTCCCTGCTGCTGGTCTTCGAGGCGGCCGCGCGCCACGAAAGCTATGCGCGTGCGGCCGAGGAGCTGTCGCTCAGCCAGAGCGCCATCAGCCGGCAGGTGCAGACACTGGAGGCGCAGCTGGGCATCAGCCTCTTCCGCCGCGAGGGCCGCACGGTGCGCCTGACCGACGTGGGACGCCGCTACTTCATCGACCTGGGCGCCGCGCTGGGCCGCATACGCAGCGCCACCCTGCAGGCCATGTCACGCCAGTCCGGCGGTGGCACGCTCAACCTGGCCACCCTGCCCACCTTCGGCTCCAAATGGCTGCTGCCGCACCTGCATGGCTTCTACCAGGCGCAGCCCGGGGTGACGATGCACATCCACTCGCGCATCGGCGATATCGATTTCGACAGCGCAGAGATAGACGCCGCCATCACCGTGGGCACGGGAGACTGGCCCGGGCTGACCGCGCATCGCCTGTACCACGAGTTTCTGGTGGCGGTGGCCAGCCCGCAGGCGCTGCAGCAGGCCGGGCAGGCAGCAGCCTCGCCGGACTGGGCGGGCCAACAGGTGCTGCTCACGGTGGCCAGCAACCGGCAGGCCTGGAGCGAGTGGTTCACGCACTATCGGCTCGATCACCGGCAGATGCGGATAGGGCCCAGCTTCGAACTGACCTCGCACCTGATACAGGCCGTGCTGGCAGGCATGGGCGTGGGCCTGGTGCCACGGGTGCTGGTGGAAGAGGAGATAGCGCGCGGTGAGCTGCACGTGGTGGGAGACGCCATCCCCAGCCAGCGCAGCTACTACCTGGTCTATCCCGAGAGGAACGCGACACTGCCGGCGCTGGCGGCCTTCCGGCAATGGCTGCTTGCAACCTGCGCTGAGGGTTGATTCCTGCGCAACGGCCGCTCCCCTTCAGGGGTTGGCGGCACACGGAAGCACCTGTTAGCGGTTGGTAGCGGTTGGCGACGGCACAAAGAAAAACGGACCACAGCCAGAAGCTGTGGTCCGTATTCATTTATGGTCGGCGTGGCGGGATTCGAACTCGCGACCCCTTGCACCCCATGCAAGTGCGCTACCAGGCTGCGCTACACGCCGAAGAATTCAATTATATACAGCTTTTTGCTCTCAAATAGAAAGCAGCGCACGAATCTGCAAAAGCTCCTCGCGCACGGCCTCTGGCTCCAGCGGAACGCTGGCCGCGGCATCGCCACCGAGCAGCGGCGCGGCAGCCGGCGCCGACACCACGACACCGGCCTGCAGCGCGGGAACCACGGCAGACCCCGAGGCTTCGCGCAGGCGGTTGCGCGCGCCGTTGATGGTGAAGCCCTGTTCGTACAGCAGCTCACGGATGCGCCGGATCATCAGCACTTCGTGGTGCTGGTAGTAGCGGCGATTGCCGCGCCGCTTCATGGGACGCAGCTGCGTGAACTCCTGCTCCCAATAGCGCAGCACATGCGGCTTGACGTCGCACAGATCCGCGACCTCACCGATGGTGAAGTAGCGCTTGGCGGGAATCTGGGGCAGAAGTGAAGCCATGGCAAATGTGGATGAGGTCAGGATGTGCAATGCCGCTGGTGCGCGGACGCCGATCCGGGAAGAAGGCCGAGCCTACTGCACAGCTCGCTTGCAGGCCAGCACCCTGTCGTAAAAACAGCCCATCCACCGCAAGGCAGACAGGCTGACGACAGCTGGGCCACGGCAAGCCGGGCCCCGGGGACGACCCTTCAGGACGCGGAGCCCGTCGTGCCTTCCTGGATCTGCTCCTTGAGCTTGCTGCTCGCATGGAAGGTCACGACGCGGCGTGCCTCGATCGGAATGGCCTCGCCCGTGCGCGGATTGCGCCCCGGACGCGGGGCCTTGGTGCGGATCTGGAAGTTGCCGAAGCCCGACAGCTTCACATCCTCGCCCGTCACCAAGCTTTGCGAGATCAGCTCGAAGAACGCATCCACCATTTCCTTGGATTCGCGCTTGTTCAGGCCGATCTCGTCGAACAGCAGGTCCGCCAGCTGCGCCTTGGTCAGCGCGGGCGAATCAAGACTTTCCACCGTCAGTTCCATCACGGGATCTCCTTTCACGGCATGGGCCTTCCATCAGGCGCGCAGGCGCGCGCCCAGGCGTTGCTGCAGCTGCTCGAGCACGGCCTGCACGGCCTGTTCGATCTGCACATCGGTCAGCGAGCTGTCGTCATTGCCCAGAGTCAGGCGCACGGCCAGGCTCTTTTCATCCTGTGCCAGCGCGCCCGGTGCCGCTGTCTCGCCGGCCTTGAGCGCCTTGGGACGGAACACATCGAACAGCACGGCAGAGCGCAGCAGGCCGCCGGTCTGGGCAGCTTCCACCGCCTGCATCAGCTGGGCATGCGTGGCCTTTTCGTTCACGACCACGGCAATGTCGCGCTCCACGGCCTGGTGCTTGGCCACGGGCTTGAACACCGGCACCTCGCGCGCCAGCACGGCATCGAGCTCCAGCTCGAACAGCACGGGCGCCTGGGCCAGATCCCATTGCTGGCGCCACTGGGGATGCAGCTCGCCGATGAAGCCGATGGACTGGCCATCGAGCAGAACGCGCGCGCAGCGGCCCGGGTGCATGGCCGTATGCTCGGCCGGCTCGAACACGGGCTTGCGCGGCGCCAGCAGCGCCTCGACATCGCCCTTGACGTCGTAGAAGTCCACCTTGGCTTCGGCGCGGCCCCACTGCAGCTGCTCTCCAGCGCCCCAGGCCAGGCCCGCCACGCGCATGGGCTGGTAGAAGCCCTTGACCGTGGTGTCGCTGTCAACAACGCTGTCATCCTTGAGGAAGACACGACCCAGCTCGAACACGCGCACGCGCTCGGCCTTGCGGTCGGCATTGAACTTGAGCACCTGCATGAGCGAGCCGATGAGGCTGGAGCGCATCACGCTGAGCTGGCTTGCGATGGGGTTGAGCAGCTGGATGGGATTGGCGTTGCCGGCCAGATCCTTCTCCCATGCGGCTTCCACAAAGCTGAAGTTGATGGTTTCCTGGTAGCCCAGATCGGCCAGCGCGCGGCGCACGGCGAACTGGCTGCGGCGGTTTTCGGCGCGCAGCTTGGGCGCAATGGGCGCCAGCGGCTTGGTCGTGGGCAGGTTCTCGTAACCCACCATGCGCGCCACTTCCTCGATCAGGTCTTCCTCGATGTTGATGTCGAAGCGGAAGCTGGGCGGCGTGACGGTGAGCACGCCATCGCCCTGCTCCACCGGCAGGCCCAGGCCGGCCAGCGCATCGTGGCACTGCTGCTGCGTGAGCGGCATGCCGATGACCTTGGCCGCACGCGCCACGCGCAGCGTGACGGGCTTGGGCTGGGGCATGTTGGCCTGCTGGTCGTCGATGGGGCCGCAGACGGTCTCGGGCGTGCCGCAGATCTGCAGCACCAGCTCGGTGATGCGCTCGATGTGCTCGACCGTCAGTTCGGGATCGACACCCCGCTCGAAGCGGTGGCCCGCATCTGTGGAGAAGTTGTAGCGGCGCGAACGGCCGGCAATCGACTTGGGCCACCAGAATGCGGCCTCGATGTAGATGTGGCGCGTGTCGTCGGACACGGCCGTGGCGTCGCCGCCCATGATGCCGGCGAGCGACTCGACTTCGCGGTCATCGGCGATCACGCCCACCTGTCCATCCACGGTGACGGTGTTGCCGTTGAGCAGCTTGAGCTGCTCGCCTTCCTTGCCCCAGCGCACCTGCAGGCCGCCGTGGATCTTGTCCAGGTCGAAGATGTGCGAAGGACGGCCCAGCTCGAACATCACATAGTTGGAGATGTCCACCAGCGGCGCCACGCTGCGCTGGCCGCAGCGCGCCAGGCGATCGACCATCCACTGCGGCGTCTTCGCCTGGGTGTTGACATTGCGCACCACGCGGCCCGAGAAGCGGCCGCACAGGTCGGGCGCCTCGATCTTCACGGCCAGCTTGTCCTGCACGCCCACGGCGGCAGGCGTGAACGACTGGGGCTTGAGCGGCGCGCCGGTCAGCGCAGCCACTTCGCGCGCCACGCCGTAGACGCTCAGGCAATGCGCCAGATTGGGCGTGAGCTTGAGCGTGAGCAGCGTGTCATCCAGGTTCAGGTACTCGCGGATGTTCTGGCCCAGGGGCGCGTCCAGCGGCAGCTCCATCAGGCCGCCATGGTCCTCGGACAGCTTGAGCTCGCGTGCCGAGCACAGCATGCCGAAGCTCTCCACACCGCGCAGCTTGCCGATCTTGATCAGGAAAGGCTTGCCATCTTCACCGGGCGGCAGCTCGGCGCCCACCGTGGCGCAGGGCACGCGGATGCCCACGCGCGCGTTGGGCGCGCCGCAGACGATGGTCAGCAGCTCGGGTCCGCCCACATCGACCTGGCACACGCGCAGGCGATCGGCATTGGGATGCTGCTCGGCAGCCTTGATCTCACCGACGACGATCTTGGTGAACGGCGGCGCCACGGGCTCCAGCTCCTCCACCTCCAGGCCGGCCATGGTCAGGGTGTCGGCCAGTTCTTGGGTGGTCAGCGGCGGATTGCAGAACTCGCGCAGCCAGGATTCGGGAAATTGCATATCAGACTCTTTGGCGTTGGTTCAGTCCGCGCGCCGTGGCGCTGGCGGACTCTTTGGCGAAGGCTTGCAGCCGGATCAACGGAATTGCGACAGGAAGCGGATATCGCCGTCAAAAAACAGTCGCAGATCGTTGACGCCATAGCGCAGCATGGTCAGGCGGTCAGGCCCCATGCCAAAGGCAAAGCCGATGTACTTTTCGGGGTCCAGCCCCATGTTGCGCACCACGTTGGGGTGCACCTGGCCGGAGCCGGCCACTTCCAGCCAGCGGCCGGCCAGCGGGCCGCTCTGGAACTGGATGTCGATCTCGGCGCTGGGCTCGGTGAAGGGGAAGAAGCTGGGGCGGAAGCGCAGCACCAGGTCGTCGCTCTCGAAGAAGGTCTTGCAGAAGTCGGTGAAGACCACCTTCAGGTCCTTGAAGCTGACGTTCTCACCGATCCACAGGCCTTCGCACTGGTGGAACATGGGCGAGTGCGTGGCATCGCTGTCCACGCGGTAGGTGCGGCCCGGCGCGATCACGCGGATCTCGGGCATGCCCTGGCCGGCGTCCAGCCGCTCACGGTATTTCTTGACGTGCTGCACAGCGTGGCGCACCTGCATCGGGCTGGTGTGCGTGCGCAGCAGATTGGGAGCCTGTTCCGTGCCGCCTTCCACGTAGAAGGTGTCGTGCATGGAACGGGCGGGATGGTCTTCCGGCGTGTTCAGCGCCGTGAAGTTGAACCAGTCGGACTCGATCTCGGGGCCCTCGGCCACATCGAAACCCATGGAGCCGAAGATGCCCTCGATGCGCTCCAGCGTCAGCGACACGGGGTGCAGGCCGCCCTGGCCACGGCGACGGCCCGGCAAGGTCACATCCAGCACCTCGGCCTTCAGGTGGGCCTGCAGTTCGGCATCGGCCAGGGCCTTGCGGCGCGCGGTCAGCGCGGCCTCGATGCCTTGCTTGGCCACGTTGATGGCGGCTCCGCGCGACTTCTTCTCTTCGACGGAAAGCTGCGCCATGCCCTTCATGAGCTCGGTCACCTTGCCCGACTTGCCCAGAAACTGCGCCTTGGCGTTTTCCAGATCAGCGGGGGTTTGTGCCTGCGCGAACAGCTGCTGCGCGCTCTCGACCAGAGAATCCAACTCGTTCATATCGACTCTTTATCGACTGTGAAAAGAAACAAGGGCTAGCAGCCTTTTCAAGCCCTAGCCCTTGCTGTTTGCGCTGCAGACCATCACGAGGATGGCCGCAGACCGTTATCTCAAGCAGCCAGCTTGGCCTTGACTTGATCAACGATGCTGCTAAACGCAGCCTTGTCGTGCACCGCGATATCGGCCAGCATCTTGCGGTCGATCTCGATGGCTGCCTTCTTCAGGCCGTTGGCGAACTGGCTGTAGGTCAGGCCCAGTTCACGTGCAGCGGCGTTGATACGGGCGATCCACAGACGGCGGAACACGCGCTTCTTGGCACGGCGGTCACGGTAGGCATATTGCCCAGCCTTCATCACCGCCTGCTTGGCGATGCGGAAGACATTGCCGCGGCGGCCGCGGAAACCCTTGGAAAGGGCCAGAACTTTTTTGTGACGGGCGCGGGCCGTTACACCACGTTTGACGCGAGGCATGTGTTTTCTCCTTGTTCGTCAGTGAATTACAGGCCAGCCATCGGCAGCATTTGTGCGATAGAGCCCATGTTGGTCTCATGCACAGACACTGCACCACGCAGGTGACGCTTGTTCTTGGTGGTCTTCTTGGTCAAGATGTGACGCTTGAAGGCTTGACCGCGCTTGACGGTGCCACCGGGACGAACGCGAAAACGCTTCTTCGCGCTGCTCTTGGTCTTCATTTTGGGCATTTGAATGCTCCTGTTGTTTGTGCTCGTGAGGCGGCTCGCAACACTGCGCGCACTTGCTGGCCCCGAGACACTTCTGTGCCAGCCCGGAGGCCGGCAAGAACAAGGGACATGAAAACCATGTCCCTTGCATCGCACGCCCCGCGCAATCAACTCGCGCAAGGCCTGCAAATTCTGTCGCCCCTCAACGAAGGGCGAAACCGCGATTATGCCTTATCAGCCACCGCAGGTGCAGCAGAAACTTCTGCCGGCTTGCCGCCAGCGGTGGGCTTCTTGCGCGCAGGGGCGATCATCATCACCATCTGGCGGCCTTCCAGCTTGGGGAACTGCTCCACCTGGATGGAATCCGCCAGATCGTCACGCAGACGGTTCAGCAGGTCCAGACCAATCTGCTGGTGCGTGATTTCACGGCCGCGGAACCGCAGCGTGATCTTGCACTTGTCACCATCGGCCAAGAAACGGCGGATGTTGCGCAGCTTGATGTTGTAGTCGCCGTCGTCGGTACCAGGGCGGAATTTCACTTCCTTGATTTCGATGACGGTCTGCTTGGCCTTGGCTTCGGCAGCCTTCTTCTGTTCAAGGTACTTGAACTTGCCATAGTCCATCAACCGGCAGACAGGTGGAGTGGCAGTGGCGGCGATTTCCACCAGGTCCACGTCCAGTTCGCCCGCCATGCGCAGCGCTTCCTGCAGAGGCACGATGCCCAGCGGCTCGTTCTCCGGGCCGGACAGACGCACTTCAGGCGCCATGATTTCACGGTTGAGACGATGCTTGCGCTCTTCACGGTGGCGCCGATCACGAAATTCAGTAGCTATGGTTCTCACCCTTGGATTTAAGTTGCTACAACAGCGTAGCCGCTTGTGTGCAGTACACGCATGCGGCTACCGCCTTTGGAGATGCTCCATCAGGCCTTCGCCGCGATGTCCTTGGCCACGAGTTCAATGAACGCATCAACCGACATCACACCGAGGTCCTTGTTGCCCCGTGCGCGCACTGCCACTGCACCAGCGGCCTTCTCCTTGTCGCCAGCAACAAGGATGTAAGGCAGCTTTTGCAACGAATGCTCCCGTATTTTATACGTAATCTTTTCGTTGCGCAGATCTGTCGCCACCCTAAGGCCTTGATTCGGAAATGCTTTTTGCAGCTTTTGTGCGACTTCCCGCACATAGTCCGCCTGCGCATCGGTGATATTGAGCACGGCGGCCTGCACGGGAGCCAGCCAGGTCGGCATGGCGCCAGCGTGCTGCTCGATGAGAATGCCGATGAAACGCTCCAGGCTGCCAACAATGGCACGGTGCAGCATCACGGGGCGATGGCGGTCGCCATCCTCGCCCACATACTCCGCATCCAGGCGTTCGGGCATGGAGAAATCCACCTGGATGGTTCCGCACTGCCACTGGCGGCCGATGGCGTCCTTGAGCGTGTACTCGATCTTGGGGCCGTAGAACGCGCCATCGCCGGGCGAGATCACGTACTCGCAGCCCGAAGCCTCCAGGCTGTTGATCAGCGCAGCTTCTGCCTTGTCCCAGCTTTCATCAGAGCCGATGCGCGCCTCGGGGCGCGTGGCGACCTTGTAGATGATGTCGCTGAAGCCGAAGTCCGCGTAGACCTTTTGCAGCAGCGTGGTGAAGGCCAGCACTTCGGGCTGGATCTGGTCTTCGGTACAGAAGACGTGGCCGTCATCCTGCGTGAAGCCGCGCACGCGCATGATGCCGTGCAGGCCGCCCGTGGGCTCGTTGCGGTGGCACTGGCCAAATTCGCCGTAGCGCAGCGGCAGGTCGCGGTAGCTCTTGATGCCCTGCTTGAAGATCAGGATGTGGCCGGGGCAGTTCATCGGCTTGAGCGCGTAGTCGCGCTTTTCCGACTCGGTCGTGAACATGTTCTCGCGGTACTTGTCCCAGTGACCCGTCTTCTCCCACAGGGTCTTGTCCAGGATCTGCGGACCCTTGACTTCCTGATAGCCGTTGTCGCGGTACACGCGGCGCATGTACTGCTCGACCTCTTGCCACAGGGACCAGCCCTTCGGGTGCCAGAACACGGTGCCCGGCGAATGCTCGTCGATGTGGAACAGATCCAGTTCGCGGCCCAGCTTGCGGTGGTCGCGCTTTTCAGCCTCCTCCAGCATGTGCAGGTACTGCTGCAGGTCGTCCTTCGATGCCCAGGCCGTGCCGTACACGCGCTGCAGCATCTCGTTGCGATGGTCGCCACGCCAGTAGGCGCCAGCCACCTTCATCAGCTTGAAGAACTTGAGCTTGCCGGTACTGGGCACGTGCGGGCCGCGGCACAGATCCTCGAAGCTGCCTTCGCGGTACAGGCTCACATCCTCATTGGAGGGGATGCTGGCGATGATCTCGGCCTTGTAGTTCTCGCCGATGCCCTTGAAGTACGCAACGGCCTCGTCGCGCGGCAGTACGCGGCGCACCACGGGCTCGTCCTTGGCGGCCAGTTCGGCCATGCGCTTTTCGATGGCGACCAGGTCCTCGGGCGTGAAGGGGCGCTTGTACGAGAAGTCGTAGTAGAAGCCGTTCTCGATCACGGGACCGATGGTGACCTGGGCCTCCGGGAACAGTTCCTTGACGGCATAGGCCAGCAAGTGGGCCGTGGAATGGCGGATCACCTCCAGGCCATCGGCGTCCTTGGCCGTCACGATGGACAAGGGCATGTCCTTGTCGATGACGAAGCTGGTGTCCACCACCTTGGCGTCCTCGCCAGCCCCCACCTTGCCGGCCAGTGCCGCTTTGGCAAGGCCTGTGCCTATGGATGCGGCCACTTCGGCCACGGTGACCGGGCCGGGGTACTCACGTTGCGAACCATCGGGAAGCGTAATGTGGATCATGGGATTCCTAAAATATTTCTCAGGGGGCGCGCATCCCCCAAAAGCAAAAAGCGCGGAGCCAGGTCCGCGCTTTCTTGGGGTCGAGTGAATCTCGTGCAGGCGCGAACCGCCAGCCGCTAGCGGCCGGTGTACATCTCCGATGTAGTTCGCGGTGTCATAACCATGATGCCTTTCTCGCCCTTGTCAGTTGTTGTCAATTGAAAACTTCCGCCATTTTAACCCCAGCAAAGAAAAAGCGCCCGAAGCACAAGGCCCCGGACGCTTTCTCACCCCTATCTACCTGAAGTTGCACTCACCGAAGCCGCGCTTCAGTGGAATTGCTCCTCTTCCGTGGAGCCGGTCAGCGCCTTCACGCTGGACGAGCCGCCCTGGATCACCGTGGTCACGTCGTCGAAGTAGCCTGCGCCCACTTCCTGCTGGTGCGACACGAAGGTGTAGCCTTGTTCGCGGGCTGCGAATTCGGGCTCCTGAACCATGTTCACGTAGTGCTTCATGCCTTCGCCGTTGGCGTAGGCGTGGGCAAACTTGAACGTGTTGAACCAGTTGATGTGAATGCCGGCCAGCGTGATGAACTGGAACTTGTAGCCCAGCGCAGACAGGTCTTCCTGGAAGGAGGCGATCTGGCTGTCGTTGAGGTTCTTCTTCCAATTGAACGAAGGCGAGCAGTTGTAGCTCAGCAGCTTGCCTGGGCAGGCGGCATGCACGGCCTGGGCGAACTCGCGGGCAAAGCCGATGTCGGGCACACCGGTTTCGCACCACACCAGGTCGGCATAGGGCGCATAGGCCACACCGCGGCTGATGGACTGCTCCATGCCATTGCGGACACGGTAGAAGCCTTCCTGTGTGCGCTCGCCGGTCAGGAACGGCTTGTCGTTGGCGTCGTGATCGGAGGTGATCAGGTTGGCGGCTTCAGCATCGGTGCGGGCCAGCACGATGGTAGGCACGCCCATCACGTCAGCGGCAAAGCGGGCGGAGATCAGCTTCTCGACGGCTTCCTGGGTGGGCACCAGAACCTTGCCACCCATGTGGCCGCACTTCTTCACGGCAGCCAGTTGGTCCTCGAAGTGCACGCCGGCTGCGCCAGCGGCAATCATGTTCTTCATCAGCTCGAACGCGTTGAGCACGCCGCCAAAACCGGCTTCCGCATCGGCGACGATAGGCAGGAAGTAGTCGATGAATTCCTTGTCGCCGGGGTTGATGCCACGGCCCCACTGGATTTCGTCGGCACGCTTGAAGGTGTTGTTGATGCGGCGCACCATGGTGGGCACCGAGTCATAGGCGTACAGCGACTGGTCGGGGTACATGGTTTCGCTGGTGTTGCCATCGGCAGCCACCTGCCAGCCCGACAGGTACACCGCTTCCAGGCCAGCCTTGGCCTGTTGCATGGCCTGGCCTGCGGAGATGGCGCCAAAGGCATTCACATAGCCTTTCTTGGCACCGCCGTTGATCCTTTCCCAGAGCAGTTCCGCGCCACGCTGAGCCAGCGTGTACTCGGGCTGCAGGCTACCGCGCAGGCGCACCACGTCGGCGGCGCTGTAGCCGCGCTTGACGCCCTTCCAACGGGGGTTCTGCGCCCAGTCTTTCTCAAGGGCGGAAATCTGCTGTTCACGGCTCAGTTGCTGGGTCAGGGATTGGGGCATGTTGCTCTCCTGGGAGGTGGTTGAAACAAGCGGCTTTCTTGCGTCGGCCTTGGGATCAAATTTAAGTCTTATAGAAGACCTCATCAACATCTTGTGTCTTATACAAGACTAAATTTTTCATCATATAAATCAACGAGTTATTTTCATATTTTTCAATATGAAATCACATTTCTCGTATTGAGAAAAATTGGCGCATTGCAGCATTTCAATATTTCACAATGCAAAACATGAATTCCATGCCATGAAAAGTCACCACAGCATGGCAAGCGTCCGCGACAGGCACATGTCACGCACACCGGACGCGCTCACAGGTACCATCGCGCGTTCAGGCGGCGCTCCCGCCTCTCAAACCTGCACTTGCCGTGAACACCTCCCATCGCAGATCTGCCTATGCCTGCCTGGCGCTGAGCATGTCCCTGGTCGGCAGCTATGTCGCCCTCTCCAAGCCTCTGGCGGCCATTTTTCCGGTGCTGCTGCTGGCCTGGCTGCGCTTTGGCATCGGGGCCATCGCCATGCTGCGCTGGCTGCGCAAGCCGGCTGACGAGGCACCCCTGTCTCGGCGCACGCAGGGCCTGCTGTTTCTTGAGTCGCTGTTCGGCAACTTTCTCTTCACCATCTGCATGGTGACCGGCGTGAGCCTGACGAGCGCCGTCACGGCCGGCGTGACCATGGCTGCCATCCCTGCTGCCGTGGCCTTGATGAGCTGGCTGTTTCTGCGCGAGCGCGTGGCTGCGCGCACCTGGCTGGCCATTGCGCTGGCCGTGGCGGGCATCTGCCTGTATGCACTGTCACGCCCGGACGCTGGCGCCGCCTCGGCAGCATCAGCATCAGCCTCACCGCAGGCGTGGCTGGGGCAGATGCTGCTGGTCGGTGCCGTGCTTTGCGAGGCGTTCTACGCCGTCATAGGCAAGCGCCTGACCACGTCCCTGGGGCCCAAGCGCATCACATCCATCGTCAATCTCTGGGGATTTGCGCTGTCAACGCCCTTCGGGCTGTATCTGGCGTGGCGCTTCGACTTCGGCAGCGTGGCATGGAGCATCTGGGGTCTGTTGCTGTTCTACGCCCTTGCCGCCTGCGTGTGGACCGTGTGGTTGTGGATGACAGGCTTGCGCAACGTGCCAGCCTCCCAGGCCGGCACCTTTACGGTACTGCTGCCGATCAGCGCTGCCGTGGTCGGCATGTGCGTGCTGGGCGAACGGGTTACATCCATGCAGTCGCTGGCCTTTGCGATCGCCCTGCTGGGCATTCTCGTGGCCACCTGGCCGGGCAGAAAACGCCTTGCACAACACCCTTCCGCGAGCGGTGCCAGCCCCTTCTGAAAACGCTGCCGCCGACGGCCAACCTGCCAGTGCGGCCCTCGAAAGCGAGCCAGAATGCAAAAACTCCTCAAAAAACAGCGCCACAGCAACAAATCGAGGCAAAAATTTGACGGGTAAGCTTGGAAGAGCGTTTTTTTCCCATTAGCATCAGCCTGCCAGTGGATAGCGACGGTTTTTCGCTGGTAAAGAATCCACTCCATACTAGGAACAAGCAACATGGCAACTGCAAAGAAGGCAACGGCTGCTCCGGCAGCTCCCGCAAAGAAGCGCACTCCCAACGCCGCCTTCATGAAACCCCTCACCCCCAGCCCCGCTCTGGCTGCCGTGGTGGGTTCCACTCCCCTGCCCCGCACCGAGATCATCAGCAAGCTGTGGGTCTACATCAAGGCCAACAAGCTGCAAGACGCTGCCAACAAGCGCATGATCAACGCCGACGCGAAGCTCAAGGAAGTGTTCGGCAAGCCCCAAGTCTCGATGTTCGAGATGGCTGGCCTGATCGGCAAGCACGTCAAGTAATCCTCGGGCCCGCGCCACGACGGATGAAAGCCGGCCCCTGGGCCGGCTTTTCTTTTTTCCGGGATGCCATCTCCTCTTCTTGCCGGAGATGCTGCACACCGACAACATTCCAATGCCATGAGTCAAGTGCCCGCGCTGCAAGCCGTTCCCGACGGCATCATCAATCTGGCCGACCACGAGGCGCATGCGCGGCAGCGGATGGACGACAACGCCTGGGCCTATTTCTCGGGCGGCGCGGCCGATGAGCGCAGTCTTGCGGCCAACCGCAGCGCCTGGGACGCGCTCACACTGTGGCCGCGCGTGCTCCGCCCCCTTGCAGGCGGTCATACCCGGCTGCAGTTGCTGGGCAGGGAGCTGACCTGCCCGCTGCTGGTGGCCCCCATGGCTTTTCAGCGCATGGCCCATGCGGATGCAGAGCTTGCAACGGCCTATGCCGCAGCGGCGCTAGGGGCGGGCATGGTGCTCAGCACACAGGCCAGCCTGCCGCTGGAGACAGTGGCACAGGCCGCACGGCTCACGCCGGGCCATGGCCCTTTGTGGTTCCAACTCTATCTGCAGCATGACCGAGGCTTCACCACGCAACTGATCAAGCGCGCAGAGGCCGCAGGCTACGAAGCGCTGGTGCTGACGGTGGACGCGCCCACCAGCGGTGTGCGGGACCGTGAACGCCGCGCGCGCTTTTGTCTTCCGCCGGGAGTGTCTGCCGTCAATCTGCAGGGGATGGCGCCACTTGCAGCCATGCAACTTGCACCAGGCCAGAGCCCCCTGTTCGACGGCCTTTTGCACCATGCACCCACCTGGGATGACGTCGCCTGGCTGCAGCAGCAGACACGGCTGCCGCTGCTGCTCAAGGGAGTGCTCCACCCGGCCGATGCGCTGCAGGCCGCGAGATTGGGAGTCGCGGGCATCATCGTCTCCAACCATGGAGGGCGCACGCTGGACACCGCACCGGCCACGGCAACAGCCCTAGCCCGCGTGGCCAGGGCCGTGCGCGGCGCGGGCCACGAGCTCCCCTTGCTGGCCGACGGGGGCATACGGCGCGGCACAGACGTGCTCAAGGCGATCGCCCTCGGTGCGACGGCGGTTCTGATAGGCCGCCCCGTACTCTGGGGGCTGGCCAATGCGGGCGCCGCCGGCGTGGCCCATGTGCTCAGGTTGCTGCGCGATGAACTGGAGATCGCCATGGCGCTGACAGGGTGTGCCACCCTTGCCCAGGCCACTGTGGAACTACTGGATACCGAGTAAAGCCGAGCGCCATACAGCCCTACAGACAACCAAGAATTGCAAATGCGATGAATTCTCATTTATAATTTTTCATCCTATCAATAGCCAGCCACTACTGCCTGTAGCCATGATCGTCTGTGTATGCCGCCGGGTTTCCGACCGTGAGATCGCACGCCACGCTCATGCGGGCATGAGCTTTGACGAGATCCAATTCGAATTGGGTATCGCCATGCAGTGCGGCCGCTGCGAGAGCTGCGCCCGGGATGTGGTGGCGCAATGCTGCGCCAGCCAGCCCGTGGCGGCCATCCACAACGAGGTCGCGGCCCAGACAGTCCAGCTTGCCAACAACATTCTGGAGAGCAAAGCATGGTCCTCCTCTCAGCACTTGTCGGCAGCCTGATCCTCGTCGTTACATGCACCTGGTGGATTCTGCGCAGCTGATACTCCGTCTTCCGAGCGACAGCACCCGGCTCCCATACGCTGACCGCTCCTTCTGTCTCTATGTCCCAGTCTGATCGTTTTGGCCCCCCCGGGGGCCTTGGCCGTAACGTGGCCATCGCGGGTTCGGTCGTGGTCTTGCATGCAGCAACCCTTTGGGCGATGCAGCATGGACTGCTCCAGCGCGCACCCGAAGAGGTCATCGTGCCAGCCCAGGTGATTGCGGAATTCATTTCGCCACCCGCTCCCGAGCCCGAGGCACCCAAGCCCCCTCCTCCGCCACCGCCTCCCAAACCGCAGCCGGTCGTGAAGAAGGCACCGCCGCTGCCCAAGGCCATAGCCGACCCCAAGCCCGCACCTGCGGCGCCGCGCGGCACGCTGGACGACGAGCCCAAGCCCGTGGTGGAAGCACCGCCGGCACCGCCCGCCCCTCCTGCGCCGCCAGCGCCTCCCGCTCCCCCGGCGCCACCGGCTCCGCCCAAGATCGAATTGCCGTCCAACAACGCGGCCTACCTCAACAACCCGGCCCCCAACTACCCCGCCATCAGCAGGCGCATGGGGGAACAGGGAACGGTCACGCTGCGCATCTTCGTGGACGCGCAAGGCCTGCCTCAAAAGATCGAGGTCAGCAAATCCAGCGGCTACGACCGTCTGGACCAGCAGGCCGTGGACGGCGTCAAGAACTGGAAATTCGTCCCCGGCAAGAGCAACGGCACGCCAACCCCCATGTGGGTCACCGTCCCGGTCAAATTCACCCTCAATTGATTCTCAGGAGTATCCATGGATTCCCAATTCGGCATTGCCCACGTCTGGACGCAGGGAGACTTCGTCACCCGTGCCGTCGCCATCATCCTGCTGGCCATGTCGGTGGCCTCTTGGCTCGTGATGATCATCAAGGCCCTGGACATCGTGAAGTTCAAGAAGCTGGCGCGCAACGCCCAGGACTTCTGGCACAGCCCCGACCTGGCCAGCGGCCTGGAAAAGCTGGGCGATGACCGCTCCAACCCCTTCCGCTACCTGGTGCTCGAAGGCCGCGAAGCCACCGCCCACCACCGCAAGACCAGCGCCCACCTGCATGACACGCTGGACATCAGCGACTGGGTGACCCGCTGCATGCGCAACGGCATCAGCGAATTCACCGCCCGCCTGCAATCGGGCCTGGCCATTCTGGCTTCCGTGGGCTCGACCGCTCCCTTCATCGGCCTGTTCGGCACCGTCTGGGGCATCTACCACGCGCTGGTCGCCATCGGCCTGTCCGGCCAGTCCTCGATCGACAAGGTCGCGGGCCCCATCGGTGAAGCGCTGATCATGACCGCCCTGGGCCTGGCCGTGGCGATTCCCGCCGTGCTCGGCTACAACGCCGTGGTGCGTGGCAACAAGTCCATCCTCAACGCCCTCAACAGCTTTGCCCACGACATGCACGCCTACTTCGTGACCGGCGCCCGCGTGTCCATCGACGGCAAGGAAGCCGGCAACGTGCTGCCGCTGAAGAAAGGCGCGTAAGCCATGGCATTCGGAACAATGGACGATGACGGCGAAGAGGTGATGAACGAGATCAACATGACGCCGCTGGTCGACGTCATGCTGGTGCTCCTGATCATCTTCATCATCACCGTGCCGGTGATGAAGCATTCGGTGAACGTGGACCTGCCCCGCGCCACCAACCAGCCCGAGGACGTCAAGCCCGCCACCGTGCGCCTGGCCGTCTCCGCCGATGGCCAGTACCACTGGAATGGCGTTGCCGTCAGCGATACGCAGTTCGAGGAGAACCTCAAGGCCGAGGCGGCCAAGGAGCCGCAACCTGACCTGCATATCCAGGGCGACAAGGAAGTGCGCTACGAGCGCGTGGCCCAGGCCATGGCCGCCGCACAGCGTGCAGGCGTGCGCAAGATCGGCTTCGTGACGGACCCGGCCAAGTAGGCCGTGGCAGGCATTCCTTGCCTGGCGATCAACGACAACGGCCCTTCGGGGCCGTTTTTCATTCTCTTTACGCTGGCAGTGCATCGAGTCGCAGGGATAGGACTGGTCCCAGAAACCACAATGCGAGTAAGTCTCACTTGATTTTCAATTGAGAATTGTTATCATTCACAAAACTTTCCAATTTTTGAGGAATTCCCTGCATGTCTGCCACTTCCGCCGCCACCTCGCATCTGTCCGGCAACTCCAACGCCCAGGCCTTTGCAGCGCTGCAGGCCGCAGCATCTGCAGCCCTGACCGGGGCCGCCAGCGGACTCGACAGCACCCTGCTGCTCAATGGACAAAAGGCTGTGACCATCGTGCACAACGGCACGCCCTACCGCCTGCAGGCCACCAAGCTGGGCAAGCTCATCCTGACCAAATAAGCAAGATTCCGGCCGTCGTCGGATGCCCGACCCGCGGCTTCTTCGTTTCATCGTGGGGCGACCTTGGGACTTCCAGTCTCAGAGGTCGATTAGCCAGCCAACAAAATCTTCGGATTTTGCGTAGCCAAGCATTTTTTTCCCACGCTGCAGCGCAGATTGACCAAAGAAAAAGCCCCTGTCCATCGGCACAGGGGCTTTTTCTTGGCTGCATGGATCAGTCCCCAGGGACCGATTCATGCAGCATGGGTGCATCAGGAGCTATTACAGGCCCAGAGCAGCAATGCCAGCGCTGGCAACCTGCGCATCCTCGCTGGCCTTGACGCCGCTGACGCCCACGGCGCCCAGGCATTGGCCGTCCTTCATGATGGCCACGCCACCTTCGAGCAGGCCGTCCAGCGTGGGCGCGCTCAGGAAGGCCGTGCGGCCGTTGTTGATCATGTCTTCATAGCCCTTGGTATCGCGGCGGCCCAGAGCCGCCGAGCGGGCCTTGGACGGAGCGATGTGGGCCGACACGGCAGCGGCGCCATCCAGGCGCTGCAGCCACAGCAGGTGGCCGCCGTCATCGACGATGGCAATGGTCACGGCCCACTTGTTCTTCAGCGCCTCGGCTTCTGCGGCGGCGGCAATGGCCTTCACGTCGGCCAGTTCGAGTTCATGCTTGGTCTTCATAAGATTCCAATTATCCATTCCATCACAAATGTCCTATAAGCATAGCAATCGTATGAGGACTGACAATGCATGCGCAGAACAAAACATTCGAAACCAAACCATGGCGGCGGCTCGGGGTATTGCAAGTCGCGCGCAAGCCGCCACCTAGAATGGGCAAGTCGCAACAACACTCCTTCGGAGGACTGGCCACATGAATGATCAAGTCACCACACTGGGCTCTGCGGGCTACGGTGTCTCGCAGCAAGAGCGCAATCGCGTATTGCGCAACACGTACTGGCTGCTGGCCCTGAGTCTTCTCCCCACCGTGCTGGGCGCTTGGCTGGGCGTGGCCACGGGCATCACGCGCTCGCTGAGCGGCGGGTTGGGGCTCATCGTCTTCCTGGGCGGCGCCTTCGGCTTCATGTTCGCCATCGAGAAGACAAAGCACTCGGCAGCCGGCATTCCCGTGCTTCTGGGTTTCACGTTCTTCATGGGCCTGATGCTGTCGCGCATGATCGGCATGATCCTGGGCTTCAAGAACGGCTCCGAGCTGATCATGACCGCCTTTGCAGGCACGGCCGGCGTGTTCCTGGTCATGGCCTCGCTGGCCACGGTGATCAAGCGCGACCTGTCGGGCATGGGCAAGTTCCTGTTCGTCGGCGTGCTGGTGCTGTTCGTGGGCTCCATCATCAACGTCTTCATCGGCTCCACGGCCGGCATGATGGCGATCTCGGTGGCGGCCATCGGCATTTTCAGCGCCTACATGCTCTATGACCTCAAGCAGATCATGGACGGCGGCGAGACCAACTACATCAGTGCCACGCTGGCTCTGTACCTGGACCTGTTCAACGTGTTCCAGAGCCTGCTGGCCCTGCTGGGCATCATGGGCGGCGAACGCGACTGATGCCGCACGCGGAAGGCTTCGCCTTCCCTGCTGCACAACACCAAAGGCCTCCTTCGGGAGGCCTTTTGCATGTCCGGGATCATCATTTGTGCAAAGCGGACTCAACTTCTTCCGAGGCCTGCCGATAATCTCCTCAAGATGACCATGCCTAATCTTCCCCGCACCTTCGCCATCCTGCTGCTGCCCACGCTGCTCGCCGGCTGCAAGCTGGATGATATTCCGGGCCTGGGACCGGACCCCCGCACCGTCGCCAAGGAGGCCGAGGCCAAGGCCATCGGCGGGGCGTGCCGCCATGCCCTGCGCGGGCTGGAGGATTGCTACACGCTCAACCCCAAATCGTCCAAGGCCCTGGTGTTTGCAGGCTGGAAAGATATGGACGAGTACATGCGCGCCAACAAGATGGAAGGCACGCCTTCGGTCCTGGGCCAGAGCGACCGCCGCCGCAGCGACAAGGACGAGGCGCCTGCCGAGCCGACCTCAGGCCGCAATCGCAGCTGACCCCTTTTGAGATCCGGATTTGAGATCTGGATCCGCCCGTCAAAAAGCCGTGGCCGCCCGAGGGCTCCACGGCTTTTTTCATGGCGCAGGCAGCCAGGCCGTCAGTCTGCGCAGCGCTCGAACACCGCCATGCTCTCCACGTGGGCCGTGTGCGGGAACATGTTGACCACGCCTGCCGATACACAGCGATAGCCGGCCAGGTGCACCAGAAGGCCGGCATCGCGCGCCAGCGTTGCGGGATTGCAGCTGACATAGACGATGCGCTCGGGAAAGCGCCAGGCCTCATGCCCTGCCGGCAGGGGCTCGGCGCCTTCGGCACCGATGCGCGCCTGGTGGATGTCGGCCAGGGCCTTGGACAGCGCAAACGCGCCTTCACGCGGCGGATCCACCAGCCACTTGCCGGCCACGCCGTCGGCGAACAGCATCTCGGGCGTCATCTCGAACAGGTTGCGCGCCACAAAGCGCGTGGGCGCGAGCTTGTCGCCCTCTGCGCGCTGTGCGTTGTTGGCCGCGTAGTTTTCATGGGAGCGCTTGACCAGGGTATCGCTGCCCTCGATGCCCAGCACCTCGCGCGCCTGCGTGGCCAGGGGAAGGGTGAAGTTGCCCAGACCGCAGAACCAGTCGATCACCCGCTCATCCTTCTTGACATCCAGCAGGCGCAGCGCGCGCGTGACCAGCACGCGGTTGATGTGCGGATTGACCTGGGTGAAGTCCGTGGGCTTGAACGGCATGGTGATGCCGAAATCGGGCAGGCCATAGTCGAGCTGGGCGCCTCCCTGCTCCATGAGGTGCACGGTGTCCGGGCCCTTGGGCTGCAGCCACCACTGCACGTTGTGCTCGACTGCGAAGGCCCGCAGACGGGCCTGGTCGTCCTCGGACAACGGCTCCAGATGGCGCAGCACCAGGGCCGTGACGGAGTCGCCGCAGGCAACCTCGATCTGCGGGCAGGTTTCGCGCGCATCCATGGAGGCGATCAGCGCGCGCATGGGCAGCAGCATGGCGTCCACATGGGGCGGCAGGATCTTGCAGGTCTCCATGTCGGCGATGTAGCGGCTCTTGCGCTCGTGAAAGCCCACCAGCACCTTGCCCTTCTTGGCCACATAGCGCACCGACAGGCGCGAGCGGAAACGGTAGGCCCAGGACGGACCTTCGATGGGGCGCAGCAGCGTCTCGGGCTTGACCTTGGCCAGATGCCAGAGATTGTCTTCCAGCACGCGCTGCTTGATGGCCACCTGGGCGCCCACGTGCAGATGCTGCATCTTGCAGCCGCCGCAGGCACCGGCGTGCAGACCGAAATTCGGGCAGCCGGGGCGCACGCGCTGGGAAGATTCGCGGTGGATGGCCGTCAGGCTGGCGGCTTCCCAGTTGTTTTTCTTGCGATGGGTGTTGGCGCTGACCAGTTCGGTAGGCAGGGCGCCGTCGATGAATACCACCTTGCCATCGCTCTTGCGGGCCACGCCCTGGGCGTCCATATCCATGGACAGCACCTGCAGCCAGCCTTCGGGCAGTGCAGGGGCGTCGATGTCGGCTTCGGGCAGGTTGTCGGGGATCTTGTTGTCGCGGGGTTCACTCATGGGGCACGATTGTCTCAGGCTCTCCCCTTGCCCTGTTGGCGGCTCCCCAAAAAAGCCCCCAACTCGCTTTTGCCTCTCAGGAGCGCGGAGTGCTGCTGCGGCCCAGGTCCCGCTGCCGCTCCTGGCGCGCCCGGGCCAGTTGCTCGCGTTCGGCCAGCAGGTTGATTTCGGTGATGCAGTTGAATTCGTCCAGCGTGAACACCATGGTGGCACCGCGCTCGATCTTGTCCACGGTCTGGTGCAGCGGCAAGGTCAGGTCCACCGGCGGGCGGTTGGAGCGGTAGATCAGTTCCTGCTCGGGCGTGTAGACGGAATAGCAGGCGGCAGACGCGGCCTGCGCCAGCGCGCAGGCGGCCAGCACGGTGATGGCACGCAGGTTTTGCACAGCAGTCATGGTGTTCCCCTCAAAACGGCGGCCCGCCTGTGTATGTACTGGGTGGCAGGCCAGGCTGCCCAGCATTATGGAGCAGCACGTGCCGCGCCCCGCCAGGCGCCGCCTCCGCGCTGCAGCCGGTTTTGATTTTTCAGCTTTCTCAAATTTCTCTCTTGACAGAAATTTCAGGCCTGCAGACACTGAGGCCATGCAACTGAGTCCCATCGCACACCGTTTCATCCACCATTGGGGCGACATGGGCAGCTCCTGGGGGGTGAACCGCACGGTCGCCCAGATCCACGCCCTGCTGTTCTTCCATGGCCGCCCGCTCAACGCGGAAGAGATTGCCGACACGCTGGGCGCCGCTCGCTCCAACGTGAGCAACAGCCTCAAGGAACTGCAAGGCTGGGAGCTGATCCGCACCAGCCGCAGGCCTGGCGACCGCCGCGACTACTTCGAGACCTCGTCCGATGTCTGGGAGCTGCTGCGCACCATCGTGCGAGAGCGCAAGCAGCGCGAGTTCGACCCGACCTCGGAGATGCTGCGAGAACTGATCGCCGAGCCCGGTTTCGATGCCGAATCCCCCGACACCCAGGACCGCGTGCACGAGACGCTGCGCCTCATGGAATCGCTGGGCATCTGGACCGACGAGATGCTGCGGCTGTCGCCCTCCACGCTGGACAAGCTGCTGCGCCTGGGCGCCAGCGTGCAGCGCTTCGTGCGCTCCGAGGCCGCTGACTCCCGCGTCAAGCGCGGGCGCCGAGCCTGAAATTTCCGTCACAAGAGAAACTGGAGGTCACCATGCGCATTCTGGTCTGCGGCGGCAACGGCTTCATCGGCCGCCATATCGTCAACCTGCTGGCCTTGGCCGGCCATGATCCCGTGGCGCGCAGCCGCCATTCCCTGCCTGCGCTCGACTACGCCAAGGCCACCACGCCCGACGCCTGGCTGCCGCACCTGGCGGGCGTGGATGCCGTGGTCAATGCCGTGGGCGTGCTGCGCGACAGCGCCTCCCGGCCCATCGATGCAATGCACGCCCAGGCCCCCATCGCCCTGTTCGATGCCTGCGCGGCGGCCGGCGTGCGGCGCGTGGTGCAGATATCGGCCCTGGGCATAGAGGGCAGTGCCACGCGCTACGCCACCACCAAGCGCACCGCTGACGAGCATCTGCTGGCACTCACGGCAGCCGGCCATCTGCAAGGCTGCGTGGTGCGCCCCAGCGTGGTGTTCGGCGCCGGCGGGGCCAGCAGCGAGATGTTCCTGTCCATGGCGCGCCTGCCGGCGCTGCTGCTGCCGCGCCCCGTGCTGCAGGCCCGCGTGCAGCCGGTGGCCGTGCGCGACCTGGCCGAGGCCGTGGCCGGCCTGGTGACGCGCCCCGAGCCCGTGGGCGTGATCGAGATCGGTGGCCCCCTGCCCTTGCCGCTGGCCGCGCTGATTGCCAGCCTGCGCGCGCAAATGGGCCGCGCCCCCGCCCGCGTGGGCACGCTGCCCGGCTGGCTCAGCCGCGCCAGCGCACGCGCTGGCGACTGGGTCAGCGCCTCGCCCTGGTGCAGCGAGACATTGGCGCTGCTGGCCAGCGACAACGTCACCGATCCGGCTGGTCTGCAAGGCCTGCTGGGCCGGCACGGCATTACGCCCTCCCAACTGCTGTCCACCTTGCGCCATGGATGAGCGCCGCTCCCGCCCTGTTCCAGCGCCACTGCGCACCATGCACTTGAGCCTGATCGCCGTCTGGCTGGGCACGGCCCTGGTCAGTGCCATCGAGCACCGGGGCCTGAGCGTGCAGGTGCTTGCCGACGCCGGCATCCACGATGCGCGCTGGCAGACATTCCTGATCTGGAGCGGCCTGCTCGCCGACCTGGCCGTGGGCCTGGCGCTGTGGCTGCGGCCGGGCCGGGAGAGCTATCTGGCGGCTTTGCTGCTGATGGCTGCAATGACGGTGCTGGCCACGGTGCTGCAGCCCACGCTGTGGCTGCATCCGCTGGGGCCGCTGCTCAAGAACCTGCCGATCGCAGCCATGCTGCTGCACCTGATGTCGGCACCTGTCACCCCGAAGGAGTCCGCATGAATCTCTACCTGTTGCTCAAGACTCTGCATATCGCGTCCAGCGTGCTGCTGGTCGGCACCGGCCTGGGCTCGGCCTTCTACATGTTCTTCGCCAACCGCAGCGGCAGCGTCGCTGCCCAGGCCGTGGTCAGCCGCCTGGTGGTGCGTGCGGACTGGTGGTTCACCACGCCCTGCGTGGTCATACAGCCCTTGAGCGGCATTGCCCTGGCCCACATGGCGGGCTGGCCGTTGACCACGCCGTGGCTGGCACTGTCGCTGGGCCTGTACCTGCTGGCCGGCGCCTGCTGGCTGCCCGTGGTCTGGCTGCAGGTGCGCATGGCCGCCATGGCGCGCGGCGCGCACGCAGCGCAGGCCGCCCTGCCCGCGCTGTATGCCGTCTACGCCCGGCGCTGGGAGGCACTGGGCTACCCGGCCTTCATTGCAATGGCCGTGACCTACTACCTCATGGTCAACAAGCCGATGCTCTGGGGCGGCTGAGCATCGGCAGTGCCTTCAGTGCCTGGCCTCAGAGCTTGGCCTCAGAGCTTGGCAATGGACACTTCGGTGGACTTGACCAGGGCCACCACGTCGGAGCCCACGACCAGGCCCAGCTCGTCCACCGAGCGCGTGGTGATCACCGAGGTGACCACGCCCCAGGGCGTTTGCACATCGACTTCGGAGACAACGTCACCACGGATGATTTCGCGCACCTGGCCCTTGAACTGGTTGCGCACGTTGATGGCTTGAATGGACATGTTTTTCTCCTGGGGATCAAAAGGAATCAAAGGAAGGTTGGGGAAAACGGAAAGTCAGACGGCCCAGCGCAGGCCATGGGCCGGTACGCCGGGCCAGGCCGTGGTGTCGGTCAGCGGGTTGGATTCGGGCTCGGCGGCGGGCTTTTGCAGCACGCGGTCGAGAATGCGTTGTTCAATGGCCGCCAGCGCCACGCTGCCGTGCACGCGCGGCCGTGGCAGAGCGATGCGTTCATCCAGCGCGATGCGGCCGTCCTCGATCAGCACCACGCGGTCGGCCAGGGCCACGGCCTCCTGCACGTCATGCGTGACCAGCAGGGCCGTGAAGCCGTGGCGCTGCCACAGGCCTTCGATCAGGCGGTGCATCTCTATGCGGGTGAGCGCATCGAGCGCGCCCAGCGGCTCGTCCAGCAGCAGCAGTTGCGGGCGGTGCACCAGGGCGCGCGCCAGGGCCACGCGCTGGCGCTGGCCGCCGGACAGGCGCGCCGGCCATTCGCCCTCGCGGTCGGCCAGGCCGACCTGGGCCAGCACTTCGCGGCCACGCTCCTGGGCCGAGGCGGGCAGGCCCAGCGTCACATTGGCCAGCACACGCCGCCAGGGCAGCAGGCGCGCGTCCTGAAACATGATGCGCGTGCCGCCTTGCGCGCCCTGCACGGCGCGGGCGGGCTCGCCGTCCAGCAGCAAGGTGCCGGCCGTGGCCTGCTCCAGGCCTGCGACCAGGCGCAGCAAGGTGCTCTTGCCGCAGCCGCTGCGGCCCACGATGGCGACGAATTCGCCAGGCTCCACCTGCAGCTGCACTTCGTGCAGCACCTCGCGCTGGCCGTAGCGCTTGGTCAGCCCGCCGGCCTGCAGGCGCACGCCACGGCGCGGTGCGGATTGGGGGGATGCGGACTGCGGCGCATCGTCGTTCTGGGCCAAGCGGTCGCTGACGTCCAGGCCATCGGCATCGAACGAGGCCTCCCAGGCCATCGCCGGCGCGGTGGTGTTCAGCTCCACGGCCTGTGCCAGCGTGGTCTTCATACGGTTCCATCGGCTCATGTCGTGCTCCTTGTGTCACTTGGGCTGGTAGCCCGGATGCCAGCGCAGCCACCAGTGCTCCAGCGCACGCGCAAACCAGTCGGCCAGCTTGCCCAGCAGGGCATACAGCAGGATGCCGACCAGCACCACGTCGGTCTGCAGGAACTCGCGGGCATTCATGGTCAGGTAGCCGATGCCCGACTGCGCCGAGATGGTCTCGGCCACGATCAGGATCACCCACATCAGGCCCAGCGAAAAACGCAGGCCGACGAGGATGGAGGACAGCGCGCCCGGCAGGATGACCTCGCGGTACAGCTGCCAGCGCGTGAGGCCGTAGCTGCGCCCCATCTCGATCAGCGCGGGGTCCACATTGCGTATGCCGTGGAAGGTGTTCAGGTAGATGGGAAAGAACACCGACACGCTGATCAGGAACAGCTTGGCGCTCTCGTCGATGCCGAACCACAGGATGACCAGCGGAATCAGCGCCAGCGCGGGGATGTTGCGCACCATCTGGATGGTGGAGTCCAGCAGCGTCTCCGCCCAGCGCAGCGAGCCCGTGAGCAGGCCCAGCGCCAGCCCCAGCCCGCCGCCGATGGCCAGGCCACCCAGCGCGCGGCCCGCGCTCACCTGTACATGCTTGAGCAGCTCTCCCGACTCGGCCAGCGCCTGCGCGGCGCGCAGCACATCCAGCGGAGCGGGCAGCACCCGCGTGGACAGCCAGCCGAAGGCCGAGGCGGCCTGCCAGACGGCGATCAGCGCCAGCGGCACCAGCCAGGGCACCAGGCGGCGGCCCACGCCGGCCGCAAAGCGCAGCAGCGGCGACCAGGAATCGCCGGCCGGGGTGGCCGAAGAGGCCGGCAGCGCAGTAACGGTACGTGCATCGGACATGCGTGGCTCCCTCAGCTTTGCGACGCGCGCGGCGAGTACAGGTTGGCAACGGTCTCGCCCAGGGGCCCGCCCACGCCGCCAGCCAGCCTGTCGCGCACGGACAGCGGCAGCAGCGGGAAGACCAGCTCGGCAAAGCGGTAGGCCTCTTCCAGGTGCGGATAGCCGGACAGCACGAAGGTGTCTATGCCCAGGTCCGCGTACTCCTTGATGCGGTCGGCCACGGTCTGCGCATCGCCCACCAGGGCCGTGCCCGCGCCGCCGCGCACCAGGCCCACGCCGGCCCAGAGGTTGGGGCTGATCTCCAGCTCGGCCCGCGTGCGGCGGCTGCCGCCGGCATGCAGGGCGGCCATGCGGCGCTGGCCTTCCGAGTCCATGCGCGCGAAGGCGGCCTGGGCCTGGACCACGGTCTCGTCCTTGAGGCGGCTGATCAGGCGATCGGCATCGGCCCAGGCCTCGTCCTCGGTCTCGCGCACGATGACGTGCAGGCGGATGCCGAACTTCACGCTGCGGCCATGGCGCGCCGCCTTCTCGCGCACATCGGCAATCTTTTTGGCCACCTCGGCCGGGGGCTCGCCCCAGGTCAGGTAGGCATCGACCTGCTCGGCGGCCAGGTCGTGCGCGGCCTCGGATGAACCGCCGAAGTACACGGGCGGATACGGCTTTTGCAGCGGCGGGAACAACAGCTTGGCGCCCTTGACCGAGAGGTGTTCACCTTCGTAGTCGAGCGTGCCGCCCTCATGGCTGCGCTCAAGGATCTCGCGCCAGATGCGGATGAACTCGGCCGATTGCTCGTAGCGCTGCGCATGGTCGAGGAAGACGCCGTCGCCCTCCAGCTCGGCGCGGTCGCCGCCCGTGACCAGGTTGATCAGCAGCCGCCCGCCCGACAGGCGGTCGAACGAGGCCGCCATGCGCGCCGCCAGGCTGGGCTGGTGCAGGCCGGGCCGCACGGCGACCAGGAACTTCAGGCGCTTGGTAACGGGAATCAGGCTGGAGGCGACGACCCAGGGGTCCTCGCAGGAGCGGCCCGTGGGAATCAGCACGCCCTCGTAGCCCAGGCTGTCGGCCGCGATGGCGACCTGCTTGACATAGTCGTGGCTGAGCGGGCGGGCGCCCTCGGCCGTGCCGAGGTAGCGGCTGTCGCCGTGGGTGGGAATGAACCAGAAAACCTGCATGCGCTGCTCCAGTCAGGGGACGGAATCGAGGAAGGAAATCAAAGGGCGGAAGAAGGCCGCGCCGCCGCAGGCTCGGCCAGCCGCGCGTACTCGGCCGCCGAGGGCCGCCAGACGATGTCGGCCACCTGTACCTGGCGCGGAATCAGGCCCAGCCGAAAAAATGCATCGGCCACGCGCTGCTGGTCCACCACGGTCTGCGCAGCCAGCAGGCCCACGGGGGAGCTGGGCCGGCGCGCAATGAAGCGGCTGACCACCGCCGCATCCAGGCCGCTGAAGCCGGCCACCAGGGCCACGGCCTCCTGGCGCGCGCTCTGGGCCAGGCGATCGGCGCGCGTGAGCTCGTCGAACAGCGCGCGCAGCACCTGCGGATGACGCTCCACCAGTCCGCGCGCGGCCAGGTAGAACGAGGCGTTGCCCGACAGGCCTTCGCCATTGGCCAGCACGCGCGGGCGAATCGCCAGCTCGGTGGCCGCGTAGAACGGGTCCCAGATGGCCCAGGCGTCCACGCTCTTGCGTTCGAAGGCGGCGCGCGCATCGGCCGGGGCGAGGTACACGGGCTGGATCTCGTTCCAGGCCAGGCCCGCCTTGTCCAGCGCGCGCACCAGCAGGTAGTGGGCGCTGGAGCCTTTTTGCAGCGCCACGCGCCGGCCCTTGAGGTCGGCCAGGGCGCGCAGCGGCGAGTCCGATGGCACGAGAATCGCCGAGCTCTCGGGCTTGGGCGGCTCGGCGCCCACGTACAGCAGGTCGCGGCCCGCGGCCTGGGCAAAGACCGGGGGTGAATCGCCGGTCAGGCCGAAATCCAGGCTGCCTGCGGCCAGGGCCTCCAGCAGCTGGGGACCGGCCGGAAACTCCAGCCAGCTGACCTTGGTGCCCGCAAAGCGCTTTTCCAGCACGCCCTGCTGCTTGAGGATGACCAGGTTGACGGCCGACTTCTGGTAGCCGATGCGCAACTGCTCGGGCCCGGCCACGGCGGCCGGCGTCTCGGCGCGTGCGTACTGGCCGGCCAGGCTCCAGCTGAAGGCGGTGGTGCCCAGCAGTTGCAGGGCCTGGCGGCGCACGCGGTCCAGGCGGGGCTTCTTGGGGATGGCGTTCATGGTGCGGACTCCTTGCAGTGGGCTCAGGGACGCGACGCGATCAGGTCCACCGGCGCGGCATGCAGCAGGTTGAGCTTGCGGGGGATGAGCTTGAGCTCGAAGAAGGTGTCGGCGATCTGCTGCTGCTCGGCCAGGATCTCGCGCGTCACGGACGAGGTGCCGAAGCGTGCGCGGCTCAGGTACAGCTCGGTGATGGACTTGTCCAGCCCCAGGATGCTGGACAGCTCGGCGGCCGCCGCCGTCTGGTTCTTCGAGGCCCAGCGGTCAATCCCATCGACCTCTTCGATGGCAATGCGCAGCACATCGGCATTGCGCGTGGCGAAATCGCGCGAGGTGAAGTAGTAGGCGCGGTTGTTAACCACGCCCGTCGCATCGGCCAGCAGGCGGGCGTCCAGCGTCTTTTGCGCGGCAGCCAGGAAGGGGTCCCAGATCAGCCAGGCATCGACGGAGCCGCGCTCGAAGGCGGCACGCGCATCGGCCGGCGCCAGGAAGACGGACTGCACATCGCCGTACTTCAGGCCATGCTTTTCCAGCAGCTTGACCAGGAAGTACTGCACGTTCGAGCCCTTGTTGTAGGCCACGCGCTTGCCCTTGAGGTCCTGCACGCTGCGGATGGGCGAGTCCTTGGGCACGATCACCGCCTCCAGCCCGGGGCGCGGCACGGTGGCGCCCGCATAGACCAGGGGTGCTCCTGCGGCCTGCGCAAAGATGGGCGGGGCCTCGCCCACATCGCCGAAGTCGATGGAGCCCACGTTCAGCGCCTCCAGCTGCACGGGGCCGGCGTTGAACTCGATCCAGCGCACCGACACGCCCAGCGGCGCCAGCCGCTTTTCCAGCGTGCCCCGGCTCTTCAGGATGGACAGCCAGCCCTTTTGGTGGCCCACGCGCAGCACGCGGTCGCCCGCCTTGTCCTGGGCCAGGACCGGGCCGCCCACCGTGGCGACTGCTGCGGCAAGGCCCGCGCCCAGCAGTTGGCGTCGGCGCCAGTTGGCTGTGTGTCGGGGGAAAGAATCAAACGAGACCATGACGGACATCCTTGGAAGAGTGGTGCGTGGTGCGTGGCGCAGACAAAGCGCTGCCCATGCATGCGCGCGGCATGCAGCCAGAAAACAAAAAAAGGGAAGGCGGAGCAAGGGGCGGCCGCCTGCAGGACCAGGCCTGCAGACGCGCCGCACGGAGTCGTCAGGTGCTACATCGCCGGCTGGCGAAGGCCACGGTCTCGAAGCGAAGAAAAGAGCTGGATGCCACCACGCCTGCCACACCTGCGTTGCCTGCCACTCCTGCCTTGTGCATCCGCACGCCTGCCTGCGCCATGCGGCGCGCGGCCTGCAAAGAGTGGCGGGAGGTCAGGAAGATGGACATGGCGGATCGTGGTAGTTGGCAGGGGTCTGGGAAAGCGGGTGAATTCAGTGGGTGGGCGCCGGCCGGGCCGGCGCGCCGCACTCACTTCTTGGTGTAGATCTGGTCGAAGCTGCCGCCATCGGCAAAGTGGTCCTTGTCGGCCTTGGCCCAGCCGCCAAAGGCCTGGTCGATGGTGACCAGCTCCAGCTTGGGGAACTTGTCCGCGAACTCGGCCTTGACTTTGGCGTCGGTGGGACGGTAGTAGTTGCGGCCGGCGATGCGCTGGCCTTCCTCGGAGTACAGGTACTTCAGGTACTCCTCGGCCACGGCGCGCGTGCCCTTTTTGTCCACGACCTTGTCGACCACGGCCACCGAAGGCTCGGCCAGGATGGACAGCGAAGGCACGACGATCTGGAACTTTTCGGGACCGAACTCCTTGAGTGCCAGGAAGGCCTCGTTCTCCCAGGCCAGCAGCACATCGCCCACGCCGCGCTGCACGAAGGTGATGGTGGCGCCGCGCGCGCCGGTGTCCAGCACGGGCACGTTCTTGAACAGCTTGCCGATGAAGTCCTTGGCCTGTGCGTCGCCGCCGTACTTGCGCTTGGCGAATTCCCAGGCGGCCAGGTAGTTCCAGCGCGCACCGCCGCTGGTCTTGGGGTTGGGCGTGATCACCTGCACGCCGGGCTTGACCAGGTCGTCCCAGTCCTTGAGGTTCTTGGGATTGCCCTTCTTCACCAGGAAGACGATGGTGGAGCTGTAGGGCGCCGAGTTGTGCGGCAGGCGCTTTTGCCAGTCGGCCTTGAGCAGGTTGCCGTTCTTGACCAGGGCGTCGATGTCGCCGGCCAGCGCCAGCGTGGCCACGTCGGCGTCGATGCCGTCGATGATGGAACGCGCCTGCTTGCCCGAGCCGCCATGCGACTGCTTGACGCTCACGTCCTGGCCGCTCTTGGCCTTCCAGTGCTTGGCGAAGGCCTGGTTGTATTCCACGTACAGCTCGCGCGTCGGATCGTAGGAGACATTGAGCAGTTGCACCGACTGGGCCAACGCCGGCAGAGCCGACAGGGTCAAGCCCGCGATCAGGCCGGCGGCGACAGGAAACTTGATAAAGTGGCGGCGAATTTTCATTGGAGTGTCGGTAGAGAGTGGAGACGACGGTCTGGTGCCGTGGAAAGCATTCTCAAAGCCAACTCTTAAAACTCAAACCAATAAGATTTCAGTTTGTTATTCCCAAAACATCTGAATCTCCACAAGACAAGGACTCAATTCCCCATGGCACGTACCGTTCACTGCATCAAGCTTGGCGTTGACGCTGAAGGCCTGGACTTCCCGCCCTACCCCGGCGAGCTGGGCAAGCGCATTTTCGAAGGCGTGAGCAAGCAGGCCTGGGCCGACTGGCTCAAGCACCAGACGATGCTGGTCAACGAAAACCGCCTGAACCTGGCCGACGCACGCGCCCGCCAGTACCTGGCCCGCCAGATGGAAAACCACTTCTTCGGCGGCGGCGCCGATGCTGCGGCCGGCTACGTGCCTCCTTCGGCCTGAGCCGCTTCGCGCCCTTTCACCGCCCCCGTCGCACCGCGCCGGGGGCGGTTTCATTTGCGGCACCGCAAACGGCCGCCGCCCAGAGACCGCCTACAATGCCCGCCTTCTTGCGCTGGACGGCGCAGTGGCCGCACACCCTGCGGCGCGGGCCGGTCTTCACCCGAGGTTTTCCGTGCTTCCATCCGTCTCCCTGCTGGAATCGTTCCAGGCATCGCAGTTCACCGTCATGCTGGTGATCTACCTCGTGGCCATCACGGCCGAAGCCATGTCGGGCGCGCTGGCGGCGGGCCGGCGCAACATGGACATCTTCGGCGTGGCCGTGATCGCCTTCGTCACCGCGCTGGGCGGTGGCACCATCCGCGACATGGTGCTGGGCCACTACCCCATCGGCTGGACGCAGCACCCTGAATATGTCTACCTGGTCATCTCGGCCGGGCTGCTGACCATCGTCGTGGCACGCCACATGCACCATCTCAAGCAGGTCTTTCTGCTGCTGGACGCTATGGGGCTGATCGCCTTCTCGCTGATCGGCTGCAACGTGGCGCTGGAGCTGGGCTACCCGCCCGTGGTGGTGGTGATGTCGGGCATGCTGACCGGCATCAGCGGCGGCATTCTGCGCGACGTGCTGTGCAACCAGGTGCCGGTCGTCTTCCGGCGCGAGCTGTACGCCAGCGTGTCCCTGGCCGTGTGCCTGCTGTTCCTGGGACTGCGCACGCTGGAAGTGGGCTCCAACCTCAGCACCGTCGTCTGCTTTGCCGGCGGACTCACGCTGCGCCTGGCCGCCATCCGCTTCAAGTGGCGGCTGCCCGTGTTCTCCTACCAGCAGCGCTGGGAGGAGTAGTTCTGCCCCTTGCCCATGTCCGAACCCATTGACTGGCTGCCCGATGGCACGCCCTACAGCCCGCGCTTCGGCGACCGCTACCACAGCGAACTCGGCGGCCTGGACCAGGCCCGCCACGTCTTTCTGGGCGGCTGCGGCCTGCCGGCGGCCTGGGCCGATGCGCCGCAATGGCGCATCCTGGAGACCGGTTTCGGGTTCGGGCTGAATTTCCTCGTGGCCTGGGAAGCCTGGAAGGCCGATCCCCGGCGCCCGAGGCTGCTGCATTTCGTCTCGGCCGAAGCCTTTCCCGTCAGTGCCGACGCCATGCGCCAGGCCATGCCGCACGAGCCAGGATTGCGCCTGCTGGCCGAAGACCTGGCCACCCGGTTCCAGGGCCTGCTGCCCGGCGTGCACCGCCTCGCCTTCGAGCAGGGCCGCGTGCTGCTGACGCTGTACATCGGCGATGCCCAGGCCATGCTGCGGCGCCAGCAGCTCACGGCCGACAGCATCTACCTGGACGGCTTCACGCCGGAACTCAACCCCGACCTCTGGAGTGCTGACACCCTGCGCGCGCTGGCGCGCCATTGCCGGCGCGGTACGCAGCTGTCCACCTGGTGCGTGGCACGCACGGTGCGCGATGCCCTGGCCCAGCACGGCTTTCAGGTGCGCAAGGTGGATGGCGTGCGCCCCAAGCGCCACAACCTGCATGCCGTGTTTGACCCGGCCTGGCAACCGCGCGGGCCGCGTGCACAGCCGCAGGAACCCATCACCCCACGGCGCTGCATGGTGCTGGGTGCAGGCATCGCCGGCGCGGCCGCTGCCGCCAGCCTGTCGCGCCGTGGCTGGCAGGTCACCGTGCTGGATGCTGCCGAGACGCCTGCAGCGGGCGCCTCCGCCCTGCCTGCAGGCCTGTTCTGCCCCCATGTCTCGCCCGATGACAGCCTGCTGTCCCGCCTGAGCCGCGACGGCGCACGCCTGACCCTGGCGCAGCTGCAAATGCTCTCCGGCCAGGGCCTGCTGCAACCGGGCACGGACTGGTGCGATACCGGCGTGCTGGAGCACGGCGTGGAAGCCGCCCCGCGGTTGCCGCGCGACTGGCAATCCCCCGGCCCGGGCGACCACTGGAGCCGGCCCGCAAGCGCCGATCAACTCTCGGCGGCCGGCCTGCCCGCCGACGCCCCGGCCTGCTGGCATGTGCAGGCCGGCTGGGTGCGCCCGGCGCGGCTGGTGCAGGCGCAGCTGGCGCTGCCCGGCGTGCGCTGGCAGGGCCGTGCCTGCGTGGCGCGTCTTGCATGCATCGACACAGCCGGTGGCGCGCCCGTCTGGCAGGCCCTGGATGCACAGGGCAATCTGCTGGCCGAGGCTGAACTGGTCGTTCTCACACTGGGCCCCGCAACGAATACGCTGCTGGAGCACAGCCTGGGCGCCCAGGCCGCCTGGCCGCTGCAGCCTATTCGCGGCCAGGTCAGCTGGGATGTGCACACCCCGGCCAGCGCGCAGGCCATGCCGCCCTTTCCCATCAACGGCCATGGCAACCTGGTGCCTGCCATGCCGCTGCCCGGCGATGCAGCCGGGCCAGGCTGGGTCATGGGATCGACCTTCGAGCGCGACCAGACCGCGCTGCCGCCCAGTGCCGAAG
The DNA here is from genome assembly GCF_016516495.1 of Delftia sp. S65. Classification (NCBI taxonomy): domain Bacteria; kingdom Pseudomonadati; phylum Pseudomonadota; class Betaproteobacteria; order Burkholderiales; family Comamonadaceae; genus Delftia; species Delftia sp. S65. The sequence goes on along the minus strand of NZ_JACVUR010000003.1, from coordinate 47,074 downwards.
ACCAGGCCGCCGCCCATGCAGCCAATGGCGCCAAGCTGGCGCAGCTGCTGCCAGGTGCCTACCAGGGCCTGCAAGGCTTCTTCGACGCGCCACCGCGCGCCACCTGGGGCGCCGTGCGCGTGGCCTCGCCAGACCGGCTGCCCGTGGTCGGACCGGTGTCCGATCAGGCTCCCGGCCTGTGGGCGATGACGGCCATGGGCTCGCGCGGGCTCACCCTGTCGCTGCTGTGCGGCGAGCTGCTGGCAGCACGCCTGCACGACGAACCGCTGCCCCTGGACGCCAGGCTGGCGGCTGCCCTGGCCAGCGAGCGCCTGGGCCGCAGGCGCTGAGCCGTTGTTACCCCCCCCCCGGGGACCGGCGGGGGGGGGTTCCCTGTTTCCCCGCGCCCCCTTGCCCCGGCGGGGCGGTACAACGGCCTGAAAGAAAACCCGAGTCTTCCCGCAGACGGTTTTTTGTCACTCGTTATGTTTGTTAATGCATATCGCTAGAATCCGGAACCTGTTTTCAAAAGGAAACAACCAGCCGCTCCCCGCGTTCAACCACACAAGAACCTGAAACCGTGACCCGCCAGCCCCGCTCCTGCGCTCCCGCATCCTCACCCGCCCTCTGCTCACCCTCGTTCCGCCTTCGTTCCACGCTGACACACGCCCTGCTGCTCGCAGGCCTGGCCGCCAGCACGCAGGCGCAAGCCCAGGTCGAGGCCCAATCGGGTACGCCTGCAGCACCGGCTTCGCAGACCTTCCAGTTGGGCACGGTCGATGTGCACGGTGCGCGTGATGAAGCCGAGGCCATATCCGGCGATGAACAGCGACTGGACGCCGCCGAGATGCGCCAGCGCAATGCCGACACCGTGGCCGACGCCGTGCGCCTGCTGCCGGGCGCCACGCTGTCGCGCAACAATCGCAACGAGGAAATGATTTACCTGCGCGGCTTCGATCCGCGCCAGGTGCCGGTCTTCGTGGACGGCGTGCCGTTGTACGTGCCCTATGACGGCTATGTGGACTTCGGCCGCTTCACCACCTTCGACCTGTCCGAGATCCGCGTGGCCAAGGCCGGCGCCTCGCTGATGTATGGCCCCAATACGCTGGGCGGCGCCATCAACCTGGTCACGCGCAAGCCGGTCAAATCCTTCGAGGGCGATGCGCGCATCGGCGCAGGCGCAGGCGGCGAACGCAAGGCCGCCGTGAACCTGGGCGGCAACCTGGGCACCTGGTACTACCAGCTTGGCGCCTCCTACCTGGACGCGGACAGTTTTCCGCTGCCCAAGGGCTTCAGGGACTTCAAGAAGCAGCCGACCGACACGGGCAACTACCGCGACAACGCCTACCGCACGGACAAGCGGCTGTCATTCAAGCTGGGCCTGACGCCCAATGCCACGGACGAATACGCGCTGGGCTATGTGCGCCAGGAAGGCGAGAAGGGCAACCCCGTGTATACCGGCAGCGCCACGGGCAAGAACGTCATCCGCTACTGGCGCTGGCCCTATTGGGACAAGGACAGCGTGTACTTTCTGAGCACCACGCGCATCAATGCCGACAACCTGCTCAAGACGCGCATCTACCACGACACCTACCAAAACGGCCTGGACATGTACACGGACGCGAGCTACACGCGCCATGACCCCACCAGCAGCTACAAGGACGTGAGCCAGGGCGCCAGCATCGAGTGGGCCAACTACAGTTTCAAGGGCCATGCGCTGCGCCTGGGCGCGCACTACAAGATCGACGAGCACACCGATGCCGCCTCGGCCAAGGACCCCAGCAAGCACTACCGCGACGTGACGCGCTCGCTGGTGATCGAGGACACGATCTCCCTGGCCGAGCGCTGGAGCCTGAACCTGGCGCTCAGCCACGACCAGCGCGATGCGCGCGAGGTCTACCAGTGGCCCACGGGCTCCGCCAGCGCCACCAATGGCGTGGCCAAGCTCGGCTATGCGCTGGGCGGCGGCAGCGAGGCGTATTTCATCGCCTCGCACAAGACGCGCTTTCCCACCATCAAGGACCGCTACTCGGCACGCATGGGCACGGCCCTGGTCAACCCCGACCTGCAGCCCGAGACGGCCAACCACTTGGAGCTGGGCGTCAGCGGCTCGCCCTGGCAGGGCGGCCAGGGCCAGGCCGCGCTGTTCTACAGCCGCGTGCGCAACCAGATCCAGACCGTGGTCGTGGCCTCGGCCGAATGCGGCGGCACCACCTGCAACCAGGCGCAGAACGTGGGGCGCACGCGCAACATCGGCATGGAGCTGTCCCTGGCCCAGCAACTGTCCGCGCAATGGGGCGTGAACGCCGGCTACACCTACCTGAACCGCCGCAACACCAGCGACTCCAGCATCACGCTGACCAACACGCCGCGCCACCGCCTGCTGGCCGGTGTCCAGTGGCGGCCGCTGGCGCAGTGGGAATTCAATGCCGAGGTCGAGACCGAGAAGGGCCGCTACGTGCCGCTGTCAGGCAGCGGCCAGTTGCAGACGCTCAAACTGTCGGGCTACGGCATTGCCAACCTGCGCGCACGCTACAAGCCGCGCAGCGACATCACCGTGGACTTTGGCGTGGCCAATATCGGCGACAAGTGGTACCAGTTCGATGACGGCCTGCCCATGCCGGGCCGCAGCTGGTATGTCAACCTGGGCTATCGCTTCTGAAGCCGGGTCGGAGACTGTGCCCGTGCCCGATTCCATGGAACCGATCTGCCACCCTCGCCGCCGCCTGCTGGGTGCCCTGCCCGCGCTGGCCGCCCTGAGCGGCTGCGCCAGCCTGCCGGCAGAAGCTGTCAGCGTCGACGTGGCCGTGGTCGGCGGCCTGTCGCTGTGCGGCGTCTGGCCGCGCCTGGCCGACATGGCGGGCCGCAGCCTGGGCCTGTCCGTGCGCACCGCCGTTGCCGCGCCCAAGGAGGGCGTGATTCCCGCCATGGCCCAGGGCCGCGCCCAGCTGCTGCTCATCCACGCCAGCGACGAAGCCATGTCGCTGGAGGCTGCCGGCCTGGCATCGGCCGCGCGGGTCTGGGGCTGGAACGAGCATGTGTTCGCCGGCCCAGCGCATGATCCGGCCGGGGTGCGCGGCGCGGCCGATGGCGTGGAGGCCATGCGCCGCATCGTTGCCAGCGGCTCGCCCTTCATCGCGCTGCGCGACCCCGGCAGCTATACCGTGGTCCAGCGCCTGTGGCGCCGCGCCGGCATACGGCCGGACGCCCGCTGGCTGCGCGCCGACACCGGGCCGCGCCCCCAGGCCGTGCTGCAGTTGGCGGCCGAGCTCCAGGCCTATGCCGTGGTCGGCCATATCCCGCTGCATTTCGGCAAGATGGGCGCGCCCGGCATCGAGCTGCTGCTGCACGGCGACCCGCTGATGCGCCGGCCCTATGTGCTGCTCACGCCCGGGCCGCGCCATCCGGCCGACGCTGGCCAGCGCCGCAGCGCGCAACGGCTGGCCGAGCATCTGCTGTCCGCACCGGGCCAGCAGGAACTGGCGCTGGCCAATGTGGCAGCCGGAGGTCCCTGGATCTTCGGGCGCGACAGCATGCCCCTGGTCAACGACACCGGCGGCGGCCAGGAGTAAAAACCTGCCTGGATTCCACAAGCACCGCATGCCATGAACTCACCTGCCACCCTGCCCCTGGCCGCTCTGGTCCATCCCGACGACGAGCATGCAATGGAGCTGCTGCTCGAACGCGTGGCACGCCGCCTGCAAGGCGCGGGCTGGCGCGTGGGCGGCCTGGTGCATCGCCAGGACCGCTATGCCAACGGCAACAAGCGCATGCAGCTGTTCGACCTGCGCAGTGACCGCCAATTCGAGCTGTCCCAGGACCTGGGCTGCGCCTCGCGCGCCTGCAGTCTCAACCCCCAGGCCCTGGCCCAAGCCAGCGCCGTGCTGCGCCAGGCGCTGGACGATGGCGTGGATCTGGTGGTCATCAACCGCTTCGGCATCGTCGAGGCCTCGGGCCAGGGCTTTGCCGCCGAATTCGCGGCCTTTGTCGAGGCCGGCACGCCCGTGCTCACGGCCGTCGCAGCCCGCCATCTTGAAGACTGGCGCAGGTACACCGGCAGCCTGCATGCCGAGCTGGCAGCCGATGAGGTGCAGATAGAGCAATGGTGCCAGGCACAGCTTGAGCGCCGTGGCTGCGCCAGCCCCATCCCCTGATTTTCATGACCGATCTTCTGTTCACCCGCCGCCGCTGGCTGGGCCAGGCCATGGCGGCACTGGCCTCATCGGCTCTTGTTCCCGGCCATGCCCAGGCAACCACGATTGCCGCCCGCATGGGGCAGATGCCGGACCCCGCCAAGCTGCGCCGCGTATTCGCGGCCGGACCGCCCGCAGGCGTGCTCGTGGCCACGCTGGCACCGCACAAGCTGCTGGGCTGGCCCCAGCAGCTGGACGATGTCTCGCGCGCCTATCTGGGGCCCACACTGCAGGCGCTGCCGCATCTGGGCCGCCTGTCCGGGCGCGGCAGCACCATGCCGCTGGAGTCGCTGCTGAAGCTGCAGCCCGACCTGGTGCTGGACGCCGGCACGGCCGATGCCACCTATATCTCGGCCACCGAGCGGCTGGCGCGCCAGACCGGCCTGCCCTGCGTGCTGATCCAGGGCTCGCTGGCCGACCACGCACGCCAGTTGCGCGAGGTCGGCGCCCTGCTGGGCGAGGCTGCGCGTGGCGAGACGCTGGCCCGCCATGCCGATGCCGTGGCGGCGCTGGCGCAGCGTGCCACCCAGGGCATGGCACCGGCCGAGCGCCCGCGCGTCTATTTCGCGCGCAGCGCCAATGGGCTGGAAACAGGGTTGGCGGGCTCCATCAATGTGGAAGCCGTCGAGTACGCGGGCGGGCGCAATGTGGCCGCCGATGCAGGGCGCGGCGGGCTCACGCGCGTGTCCATGGAGCAGATCCTGGCCTGGGACCCGCAGGTCATCGTCACGCAGGAACCCGGCCTTGCCGAGCGCATGCGCCAGGACCCGCTGTGGCGCGGCGTGGCCGCCGTGCGCTCGGGCCGCGTGCACTGCGCGCCGGTCTGGCCCTTCGGCTGGCTGGACGGGCCGCCCGGCGTCAACCGGCTGATCGGTGTGCGCTGGCTGCTGGAAAAACTCCACCCACAGGCGCCGGCCCTGCAGGGACTGCCGCCGTTGGAACGCGAGGTGCGCGACTTCTACCGCCTGTTCTACGGCGCCGACCTGTCGCCCGCAGCGCTGGGCAGGCTGATGGAGACTGCGCGTTGATGCCTGCCACAGGCGGCCGCATGGGGTGGGTGCTCGCGCTGGCCTTGCTGGCCGCCGTGCTGCTGTGGGCGCTGGCGGCAGGTCAGTTCTCCATCGCGCCGCAGCAGCTGTGGCAGTCGCTGCTGGCGCGCGCCACGGGCACGGCGTCCCCCTTGTCCGCCAGCGCCGAGACCGTGCTCTGGAACATCCGCCTGCCGCGCATCGCCGCAGGCCTGGCCGTGGGCGCCACGCTGGCGGCGGCAGGCGCGGCCTACCAGGGCATGTTCCGCAACCCGCTGGTCTCGCCCGACATCCTGGGCGTCTCGGCCGGTGCCGGCCTGGGCGCGGTGCTGGGCATCTTCCTGGGCTGGACCATGGCGGCCGTGCAGGCCCTGGCCTTTGGCGGCGGGCTGGCCGCCGTGGCCGTGGTGGTGGCCATCAGCGCCAGCGTGCGCCGCCATGACCCGGTGCTGGTCCTGGTGCTGGCCGGCATTGCGCTGGGCGCGCTGCTGGGCGCGGGCATCGCCCTGGTCAAGACGCTGGCCGACCCCAATACGCAGCTGCCATCCATCACCTTCTGGCTCATGGGCGGCCTGAGCGCCGTGACCCTGCCCGAGCTGGGTGCCACGGCACCCGTGATGCTGTGCGCCCTGCTGCCCCTGATGCTGCTGCGCTGGCGCATCAACCTGCTGGGCCTGCCTGACGAGGAGGCGCTGGCCCTGGGCGTGCCCGTGGCACGCCTGCGCCTGCTGCTGGTGGCCTGTGCCACGCTGGGCACGGCGGCGGCCGTGTCGCTGGCCGGCATCGTCGGCTGGGTGGGGCTGGTGGTGCCGCATGTGGCGCGCCTGCTGGTCGGGCCCAATTTCGTGCGCCTGCTGCCGGCCTCGGCGCTGCTGGGCGCGGGCTTCGTGGTTGCGGCCGACACCCTGGCGCGCAGCGCGACGCGCATCGAGCTGCCGCTGGGCATTCTCACGGCCCTGGTCGGCGCGCCCTTCTTTCTCTACCTGCTGTCGCGCACGGGGCGCAATGACTGAAGTGCAGGCCCCACCCGTGCTGCAGACGCTGGCCCTGGCCACGGGCCATGGGCGCCGGCGCGTCAGCCAGGGGCTTGACCTGGCCATTGCCGCAGGCGAGGTGCTGTGCCTGCTGGGCCCCAACGGCTGCGGCAAGACCACGCTGTTCCGCACCGTGCTGGGCCTGCTGGCGCCGCTGGCCGGAGAGGTGCGCGTGCAGGGCCAGCCCGTGCACAGCTGGCCGCGTGCCGAGTTTGCGCGGCGCGTGGGCTATGTGCCCCAGGCGCAGGCCGGCGTCTTCGGCTTCGAAGCGCTGGACATGGTGCTCATGGGCCGTGCCGCGCGCCTGCCTGCGCTGGCCCGGCCTTCAAGTGCCGACCGCGCCCTGGCGCTGGGCTGCCTGGAGCAGTTGGGCATCGCCCATCTGGCGCTGCGCCCCTATACCGAGCTGAGCGGCGGCGAGCGCCAGCTGGTGCTGATCGCACGCGCCCTGGCCCAGGAGCCCGCGCTGCTGGTCATGGACGAGCCCACGGCCAGCCTGGACTTCGGCAACCAGATCCGCGTGCTGGACCAGATTGCCGCGCTGCGTGCACGCGGCATGGCCGTGCTGCTGTCCACCCACCAGCCCGAGCATGCGCTGCAGGTGGCCGACCGCATCGCCCTGCTGGGCCGCGGCGGCCTGCAGGCCTGCGGTGCGGCGGCGCAAGTGGCGACACCGGCCGCGCTCGCTGCGCTCTATGGGGTGAGCGAGGCGGCGGTGGCGGCGCGGCTGCCGGCAATCCCTAAGGTCTGGGCGGGCGCCACTTCCAGCAAGGCGGTGGCGTCAAGGGCCGGCCTGCATCCTTGAGCAAGCGCTGCAGCAATTGCTGCTCGCTGTGGATGGAAGGATCGGCCAGCAGCCGGGCAAACCGGGCTCCTCCGTCCTGCATGCCGAGCGGGGCGGACGCTTGCATCAGCCACTCCAACTGGCGGCGCCGGGCCTGGGCCGCGGCGCGCTCGGTCGGGGTTTTGGCCAGCCGGCGTTGAATCGCCAGCCCAAAGCCCTCGTCCAGCACGGTCGATGAGCGCTGCGTCAGCAGGTGGGCTACATGCAGGCAGTCGGCCTCGCGCGCCGGGGTTTTGCCCATCGCTTCGGGTTTGCTGGCATCCAGCAGCGTCTTGTAGCCCGTCAAGGGAAAGGCTGTCCAGATACCTATTGCAGTGATCACCGCGCCTTCCTCGAGCCGGTAGTTCGGACTGCCACCCAGCGCCTGCAGCTCCTGTGGCGTGGGCGGATGGCGCAGCAAAGCGGACTGCATCCAGCGCACGCCGTCATACATGTGCAGGTCCGCGTAGCGGCTTTCGCGCGCTGCAACCAGCAGTTCCTGCGGTCCCAGCGCCTGCTGCATCAGCGCAGAGAAATTGCTGGGCTCCAGCGCCAGCCAGCGGCGCGCAGCCTCGGAGCGCACTTCGCCTTCGTCCTCAGGGGCCTTGGAGGCCAGCAGTTGGTAGGCCAGCGCATCCTGCCCTGCCCACTCCAGCGCGTCCTGGCGCCAGCCCTCGGCCTGGCTGACAGCGCTTTTGTCGCGGGGCGACAGATTGATCAGGATGGCCGCAAAGGCCAGATCGCGCCCGCTGCCGGAACCGGCCAACTGCGCCGCCACGCGATGCAGATACGCATCCCAGGCCGATTCCTGTGCGGATTCGTCGGGTTCAGGCGTGTCAGCTGTGTGCGCTGCTGACAACGGAGACGGCGGCTGTGCCGGCTTCTGGGCCTGCGCCTGAGCAGCAGTTGCCAATGCCAAGGCCAGCCCGATGGCGGCACAACGGTTTCGCATTCTGAAATCCTCCCTCTGGCCGAAAAGCATATCGGCCGCTCATGCGTTTGGCATGCCCAGCCCCACAAAGCCTGCTGCCATTCACTTATATCCATATCCACATACTTGCAGGACAAAACAATCGTTTGCTTCTATAAGGCCATTGCTTACATTTCCGTCCATGCAGGGTTCTGCGCGCGTTTCCCGCAAGTGCCTCGGTGCCACGCAATGAACCCCTGCACCGCCGCCACTGGCGGCAGTCGAAGACCCCACATCCGAAGCGCCATGTACCAATACACCGAATTCGACAAACAGTTCATCCGCCTGCGCGCCGAGCAGTTCCGTGACCAGCTCGAACGCTGGCAGGCCGGCAAGCTCTCGGAGGATGAGTTCAAGCCCCTGCGCCTGCAAAACGGCTGGTATGTGCAGCGCTACGCGCCCATGCTGCGCGTGGCCGTGCCCTACGGCGAACTGTCCAGCGCCCAGCTGCGCGTGCTGGCCCGCGTGGCCCGTGAGTACGACCAGCCCGACGCCGCCCTGCTGGCCGAGGCCCGCGCCACCCAGGACCGGCTGGGCGACATCCCGCTGCACGACGGCCGCCGCATCGGCTCCGACCTGAAGTTCGGCTACGGCCACTTCACCACGCGCACCAACGTCCAATACAACTGGATTCCGCTGTCCAAGGCCGCCGACGTGATGGACCTGCTGGCCAGCGTCAACCTGCACGGCATCCAGACCAGCGGCAACTGCATCCGCAACATCAACAGCGACGCGCTGGCGGGCATTGCCATCGACGAGATCGCCGACCCCCGCCCCTTCACCGAAATCCTGCGCCAGTGGAGCACGCTGCACCCCGAGTTCAGCTTCCTGCCGCGCAAGTTCAAGGTCTCCATCAGCGGCGCCGAGGAAGACCGCGCCGCGCTGGGCTGGTACGACGTGGGCCTGCAGTTGCTCAAGAACGAGGCTGGCGAGCTGGGCTTCAAGGTGCGCGTGGGCGGCGGCATGGGCCGCACGCCCACCATCAGCCCGGTGCTGCGCGAGTTCCTGCCCTGGAACCAGCTGATGAACTACCTGGAAGCCGTGATCCGCGTCTACAACCGCTACGGCCGCCGCGACAACGCCTGGAAGGCGCGCATCAAGATCCTCGTGAAGTCCGAGGGCCAGAACTTCATCGACCAGGTCGATGAGGAATTCCGCCAGATCGTCGAAGTCGAGGGTGGTCCCCACACCATCACGCAAGCCGAGTACGACCGCGTGGCCGCCAATTTCCGCGAGCCCGAGCTGGACCTGTCGCCCGCCAATGCCGAGGCCGAGACCCTGGCCCTGCTGCGCACGGCCGCCGAGGAAGACAAGGACTTCGGCCGCTGGCTGATCAGCAACGTGCGCCCGCACCGCCACCCGCAACTGCGCGCCGTGCTGCTGTCGTTCAAGCGCCTGGGCTACGCGCCGGGCGACGCCACGGCCGACCAGATGGATGCCGCCGCCGCGCTGGCCGACCAGTTCTCGGCCGGCGAGATGCGCGTCACCCATGAGCAGAACCTGCTGCTGCCCTGGGTGCGCCGCGACCAGCTGCCCCAGCTGTACAAGGCGGCCAAGGCCCTGGGCCTGGCCAAGCCCAACATCGGCCTGCTGACCGACATGATCGCCTGCCCCGGCGGCGACTTCTGCTCGCTGGCCAATGCACGCTCCCTGCCCATTGCCGAGGCCATCACCGAGCGCTACCAGGACCTGGACGAGCTGTGGGACCTGGGCGAGATCGACCTGCACATCAGCGGCTGCATCAACAGCTGCGGCCACCACCACAGCGGCCACATCGGCATCCTGGGCGTGGACAAGGACGGCAAGGAGTGGTACCAGATCACGCTGGGCGGCGCCGACGGCTCCCACCTGTCCGGCCCGGCCACGCCCGGCAAGATCATCGGCCCCTCGTTCAGCGCCGCCGAAGTGCCCGGCGTGATCGAAGCCCTGCTGGCCACCTACCGCGAGCAGCGCCAAAGCGAAGGCGGCCGTTTCGAGACCTTCCTCGCCACCGTGCGCCGCGTGGGCATCGACCCGTTCAAGGCCGCCGGCAATGCCGCCCGCCACCCCGCCAAGCACACCGAGGAAGCGGCCGCCTGACCCCAGGTGAGAGCCGCAGGAGATCCCCATGAAAATCATCGCCGCCCAAGAGCACCAAAGCCCGGCCGAAGGCCAGCAGACCATCATCGCCCCGGCCAATGACGCCGATCCCTTCACGCTGGATCTGACCGGCGTTCAGCGCATCGACCTCAACTTTCCCAAGTTCACCGATGGCCGCGCCTTCAGCCAGGCCCGCCTGCTGCGCAAGCGCCTGGGCTTCCAGGGCGAGATCCGCGCCACGGGCGACGTGCTGATCGACCAGCTGGTGCAGATGCAGCGCTGCGGCTTCGACGTGGCCGTGCTGCGCGAAGGCGTGGACATCGCCGACGCCCAGCGCCAGCTCGACCGCTTCCACGGCTTCTACCAGGGTGATGCCGTCCATCCCGAGCCCCACTTCGTCAAGGCGGCCTGACATGGGTGCGCAAAGCTTTCTGTCGCGACAGGCATCGGCCAAGGCCACCGAGGTCAACGGCCGTGCCAGCAGCGGCTTTGCCGACAAGCTGGCCGCCACCGAGGCCTTGCTGCGCGAGGCTGCGGCGCTGGGCGCCGAGGCCGTGACGCAGGCCTCCAGCCTGGGCGCCGAGGATGTGGTGATCACCGACATCATCCACCGCCTGGGCCTGGACATCCCCGTCTTCGTGCTGGACACCGGCGCGCTGCACACCGAAACCCTGGCCCTGCTGGAACGCACCCAGGCGCTGCCCGGCCTGAGCGTCAAGGTCTACCGGCCGCAGCTCGAATCGGTGATCCACTTCATCCGCGACAACGGCCAGGACGCCATGTACCGCAGCATCGAGCTGCGCAAGGCCTGCTGCGGCGTGCGCAAGATGGAGCCGCTGGCGCGCGCGCTGGCTGGCAAGAGCGCCTGGATCACGGGCCTGCGCCGCGAGCAGTCCAATGCCCGCGCCGACGTGCCCGCCGTGGACCGCAGCGAGGTCGAGACCAAGGGCCTGACCAAGTTCAACCCGCTGACCGACTGGACCCAGGGCGATGTCTGGCACTACATCGCCAGCCACGGCGTGGACTACAACCCGCTGCACGACCAGTTCTATCCCAGCATTGGCTGCGCACCCTGCACGCGCGCCGTCAGCCTTGGCGAGGACTTCCGCGCCGGCCGCTGGTGGTGGGAGGATGAAGCGGCCAAGGAATGCGGCCTGCATGCCAAGAAGTGAAGCCTGCAGGGTTTGACACCGATCTGATTGGAAACCAAGAAATGAATGCCCGTGTGGACACCTCCGTGCTGAGCCATCTCAGCAACCGCCACCTCGACGCCCTTGAAGAGGAAACCATCTTCGTGCTGCGCGAAGTGGCCGCCGCCTTCGAGCGCCCCACCCTGCTGTTTTCGGGCGGCAAGGACTCGCTGGTCATGCTGCGCTGCGCCGAGAAGGCCTTCGGCAAGGGCCGCATCCCCTACCCGCTGCTGATGATCGACACCGGCCACAACTTCCCGGAAGTGACCGATTTCCGCGACCTGCGTGCCAAGGAGCTCGGCGCCGAACTCATCGTGCGCAGCGTCGAGGACTCCATGGCACGCGGCACCGTGCGCCTGGCCCATCCGGGCGAAAGCCGCAACGTCCACCAGTCGGTAACGCTGCTGGAGGCCATCGATGAATTCCGCTTCGACGCCCTGATCGGCGGCGCGCGCCGCGACGAGGAAAAGGCCCGCGCCAAGGAACGCATCTTCAGCCACCGCGACAGCTTCGGCCAATGGCAGCCCAAGGCCCAGCGCCCAGAGCTGTGGACGCTGTTCAACACGCGTCTGGCCCCCGGCGAGCACTTCCGAGTGTTCCCCATCAGCAACTGGACTGAACTCGATGTCTGGCAATACATCGAGCGCGAGCAGATCGCCCTGCCCAGCATCTACTACACGCACAAGCGCGAAGTGGTGGAGCGCCGCGGCCTGCTGGTGCCCGTGACCGAACTCACGCCCCCGCGCGACGGCGAGGAAGTCGTGGTGCGCGACGTGCGCTTTCGCACCGTGGGCGACATCACCTGCACCTGCCCCGTGGAAAGCGAAGCCGCCACGGCGGCCGACATCGTGCTCGAAACCCTGGCCGCCGAAGTCAGCGAACGCGGCGCCACGCGCATGGACGACAAGACCAGCGACGCCTCCATGGAAAAGCGCAAGAAGGACGGATATTTCTGATGACCACCGCAAGCATTGCCGCCGACGCATCCGTCGCGGATTCCACGGCCACCCAGGCCAGCCAGGCCAGCCAGGCCACACAGCAGACTGCCGCCAACGCCTCGGCCTTGCGCTTCATCACCTGCGGCTCCGTCGATGACGGCAAGAGCACGCTGATAGGCCGCCTGCTGGTGGACACGCGCGCCGTGCTGCAGGACCAGCTGGCCGGCGTCACCAAGAGCGGCGAGACCGACCTGGCGCTGCTGACCGACGGCCTGTCGGCCGAGCGCGAGCAGGGCATCACCATCGACGTGGCCTACCGCTACTTCGCCACCGAAAGCCGCAAGTTCATCATCGGCGACGCGCCGGGCCATGAGCAGTACACGCGCAACATGGTCACCGCCGCCAGCAGCGCCGACGCCGCCGTGGTGCTGGTCGATGCCACCAAGCTCGACTGGAAGAACCCGCAGCTCACCCTGCTGCCGCAGACGCGCCGCCACAGCCTGCTGGCCCACCTGCTGCGCGTGCACTCGCTGGTGTTTGCCGTCAACAAGCTCGACGCCGTCGAAGACCCGCAACAGGCCTTCGTCCACATCCGCGGCGCGCTGGAGCGCTTCACGGCCGAGGCCGGCATTGCCTCCGCAGCCACCGTACCCGTCTCGGCCCTCAAGGGCTTCAACGTGGTCAACGCCGAGCCCGGCTGGGCCGGCTACGACGGCCCCAGCCTGCTGCAACTGCTGGAGCAGTTGCCCAACACGCCGACCGACACCGGCCTGGCGCTGGCCTTTCCCGTGCAGTGGGTGGAGAAATTCTCGTCCTCGGCCGATACCAGCCAGGGCCGCCGCGTGTTCTGGGGCCGCGTGGCCGCAGGCCGCGCACGCGTGGGCGACGCCGTGCAGATCCTGCCCAGCGGCCAGCAGGCCGTGATTGCCCAGGTGCTGGACCATGCCCGCGTTCCCGGCTCCATCGACGCAGGCCTGTCGGCCGGCATCACGCTGGACCGCGAGGTCGATGTCTCGCGCGGCGACTGGCTCGTCGCAGCCCCTGCGGCTGCAGCGGCCGCTGCCGATGACGACTTCGACGCCCAGGAAGCGCAGCCCGCATGGCCCAGCAAGCGCGAGTTGACTGCCACCGTGGCCTGGATGGACGAGCAGCCGCTGGTCCCCGGCCGCACCTACCTGGCGCTGCACGGCCACCGCTGGATCAAGGCCAAGGCCCGCCGCGTGGTGCACCGCCTGAACATCCACACGCTGGCCCAGGAAGAGGCCACCCAGCTGGAGCCCAACGCCATCGGCCGCGTGGAGCTGCTGCTGCAGGAAAGCATTCCCGCAGCGCCCTTCGCCCAGGCCCGCCAGTTGGGTGCGCTGATCCTTGTGGACACGGCCAGCCACGCTACCGCAGGCGCTGCACTGCTGGATTGAGCAACTGGACAGTCCCGCTTCGCGAGCCGGCACATGCCGGCTCGTGGGCTTTCGGAAAACCGCAGCAGTCCGCGCCAGAATCCTTGCCATGTGCGGGACTGGCTCCTGAAAAATTTTAGAATCCCGGGTTGATACCGACATTCACACTGCCATAAAAGACTCCCATGACTCACGTCGTCACCGAAAACTGCATCAAGTGCAAATACACAGATTGTGTGGATGTCTGCCCCGTGGACTGCTTCCGCGAAGGCCCCAACTTCCTCGTGATCGACCCTGACGAGTGCATCGATTGCGCCGTGTGCATTCCCGAATGCCCGGCCAATGCCATCTTTGCCGAGGAAGACGTCCCCGCCGACCAACTGGCCTTCATCAAGCTCAATGCCGAGCTGTCGCTGGAAAAGGGCTGGAAGAGCATCACCAAGCGCAAGGCCTCGCTGCCCGACGCCGACGACTGGAACGGCAAGCCCGGCAAGCTGGACCAGCTCGAACGCTGAAGCCGCGCAGCCCATGCAAGACACCTCCGGCACGCAACCGATCCAGACCGATGCCCTCGTCATAGGCGCGGGCCCGGCGGGCCTGTTCCAGGTGTTTCAGCTGGGCCTGCAAGGCATTCGCTGCCATGTCGTCGATGCCCTGCCCCATGTGGGCGGGCAGTGCGCGCAGCTGTACGGCGACAAGCCCATCTACGACATCCCGGGCATTCCGGTATGCACGGGCTATGAACTGGTCCAGCTGCTGCAGCGGCAGATCGCGCCCATGGATGCGCAACTGCACCTTTCCCAGCAGGTCGCCCAGCTGCAGCGCATGGACGATGGCCGCTGGCTGGCGCAGACCTCGCAAGGCCTTGAACTGCACGCGCGCAGCGTCTTCATTGCGGCTGGCGTGGGTGCCTTTGTGCCCAAGGCGCTGAAGGTGCCCGGCGTGGAGCTGCTGGCTGCTGGCCAGCTTCACTACCATCCTGCCGATCTGGAAATGGTGCGCGGCCAGACCGCCATCGTCCACGGTGGCGACGAAGAGGCCGTGGCCGCGGCCATTGCCTGCGCCGACAGGGCCCAGGCCACCTACCTGCTCTACCGCCGCGACGCCTTCCAGGCTTCGGCCGCACTGCTGGAGCGCCTGCAGGAGCTGCGCGACAGCGGCGCCATCCGCGTGGTGATCGGCCAGATAACGCAACTGCATGCCGATGCAGGCCAACTGCGCGCCGTCCAATGGATGGATGGCGAAGGCCAGGAGCACGAACTGGCGGCGCAGCAACTGGTCGTCTGCCTGGGCATCTCCCCCCGCCTGGGCCCGGTCGCCGAATGGGGCCTGGCCATGGAACGCAAGCAGCTGCTGGTGAACCCTGCAACCCAGGCCACCGATGCGCCAGGCATCTATGCGATTGGCGACATCGTCAGCTACCCGGGCAAGCACAAGCTGATCCTGTGCGGCTTCCATGAAGCCACCATGGCGGCCTTTGCCGCCGCCGAGTATCTGCAGGGCGAAAAACCGCTGCTGCAGTACACGACGACCAGCGCACGTCTGCACGCCATCCTCGGCGTTTCCCACCCGCAGACATGATTGCTCGTGGCCGCACCCCGGCGGCCCTACAGTTTGGCGCGGCAGTGTCGATAGAGTTGGCAGCGTCCACTCATGCACATCAAGCCTATGGTTGCCACACTCGAAGCCCCTCCCAGCACCGCGATCGCGCCACCGGCCGATCCGCGCAGCTTCACCTTCCAGATGCCGCTGTTTCGCCCCGGCACGCATGTCACGCAAAACGGCAAGGCCGAGAAGGTCAGCCACGTGATATTGCGCCGCCGCGAACTGATGGTCTACCTGGTCGGCCATGAAGACCCCGTCAGGCCTGAACGGCTGAGCATCACGCCTTCGATGTTCACCACACAGCGGCGCCCTGAAGCCCTGAGCTGGATCCTTTGAAAGAAACCGGGCCTGGGCCCGGTTTCATCGATCATCCATCCAGGCTCAGGCCTCGTTGCGCCCTGCCATCTTCTGGCCCAGGCGCACGGGCGCAGCATGCGTCCACTGCTCGTTGAAGCGAAGCCCTGCCGATGCGGGAAACAGCATGACGACGGTGGAGCCCAGCTGGAAGCGCCCCATTTCCTCGCCCTGGCCCAGGACGATGGACTGGTCGTCATAGCGCCAGTCCTGGATGCGTCCAGGACGGGGCGGATTGACGATGCCGTGCCACACCGTTCCCATGCTGCCCACGATGGTGGCCCCCACCAGCACCAGCACCATGGGACCGTGGTCGGTATCGAAAACGCAGACCACGCGCTCGTTGCGCGCAAACAGGCCCGGCACGCCGCGCGCCGTGACCGGGTTGACCGAGAACAGTTCGCCCGGCACATAGATCATGCGCCGCAGCCGGCCTGCACAGGGCATGTGGATGCGGTGGTAGTCGCGCGGGCTCAGGTAAATGGTGGCGAAATGCCCGTTGTCGAACTGCCGCGCCAACTGCGCATCGCCGCCAACCAGCGCCGTGGCGCTGTAGCTGTGTCCCTTGGCCTGGAAGATCTGCTCGCCCTCGATGGCGCCGATCTGGCTGATGGCCCCATCCACCGGACAGACCCAGTCGGCCGAAGCCAGCGGCCGCACACCGGGCTTGAGCGCCCGCGTGAAGAACTCGTTGAAGCTGGCATAGGCCGCAGGATCGGAATCGGCCGCCTCCGACATGTCCACGCCATAGCGTGCAATGAAGCGCCGGATGACTGCCGTGGTCAGGTCGCCAGCACGCGCCTGGGCCAGGCGCCCCATGACGGCAGTCAGCGCCTGCTTGGGCAAAAGATACTGGGAGAGAACGGCAAGTCGATCAGACATCGAGGTTTTGCTATGAAAGTAATAGAAGTTGTGGGCGGATTCTAGCCAACCCACACCCTTCGCCCTCCACTCCTCCCGCCGCTTTCAGCACTTGTCACGCCCGCCTTGAAGCCAAGCGCACGATTTCCGGAGGCCGCGGATGAAACGCAGATGACAAAGGCAGCACCGTTCCAGCAAAAATCCAACCTGTGTTTTGCGTGCGACGGCCGCATTGGGCCGCGCACGCGCAGGAATGCAACGCTGTAGAATTGGGAGGTTTAGCTGTTGCCGGGCTTTGCCTTTGCGACACCATTGTGACCTGGCCTTCCGTTCGGTCTGCGCCTCTTGCGCAGAACATCCACTGCTTTTTCAGCCTCGGCCCACGTACCCCATGTTCTGTGGGCCAGGCAAGGCCTTCGTGGTTCCGACAAGTGAGTGCCGCAACCGACCCAGACCTGAGAGATTGAACACATGGCCAAAGAAGAACTGATTGAAATGCAGGGTTCCGTCACGGAAGTCCTGCCTGACTCTCGCTTTCGTGTGACGCTGGAAAACGGACACCAGCTGATCGCCTACACCGGCGGCAAGATGCGCAAGCACCACATCCGCATCCTGGCTGGCGACAAGGTATCGCTGGAGATGTCGCCCTACGACCTGACCAAGGGCCGCATCACCTTCCGCCACCTGGCCAACCGCGGCCCGGGACCTGGCTCGCGTTGAGCAAAAAATTCGCCCATTGCGAAAATACCCATTTTTTTGACGCTACAATAGCGTTTTAGTCGGAGCGTAGCGCAGCCTGGTAGCGCATCTGCTTTGGGAGCAGAGGGTCGCGAGTTCGAATCCCGCCGCTCCGACCAAATGATTCAAGCCCCTGGTTCGAAAGAGCCAGGGGCTTTTGTCTATCCAGATCGCAAGTGTTCAACCGAGCGTCGCCAGCGCAGCGCCCACAGCACGGGCACAAACCTTTCACACCCTTGCCTCCAAGACTGGCAACCAGCCAGCAGATCGGCCCATGCGACTTTGGGAAATGGCAGCAGCTTGCGTTGAGCCTGCTCCTACAGCCCCGCAAGCCACGCCAGGCCAGACTGGGACTCCCAAATCAAGAAGGAGCTCCAATGAATTCCAACAGCCTTCAGCGCCGCACAGCCCTGGCCCTCGTGATGTCCGCAGCACTGCTGGGTGCATGCGCTCAGACCCAGCCGGCGCCCAATGCGCCCGTCACTGCGGTCATGGGAACGGTTGACCTGAGGGAGCCCGCTCCGCTTGCGCCCGATGCCGTGCTGGTTGTCGAATTGCAGGACACCTCGCGCGCCGATGCTCCCGCCCCGGTGATATCCCAGCAGTCCATGCGGCTCGAAGGCCTCAAGCCGCCCTACAGCTTCAAGCTGCCCGTCGAGCCCAGCCGCCTGAATCCTGCCTCGCAGTACACGGTCACCTCACGCATTACCCAGGGTAACCAACTCATCTTCATCAATGACACCGTCCACCCGGTCCTGACCCGTGGTGCAGGCTCGAAGGCCGACATGATGCTGGTGCGCGTCGCCCCCTGACCCCACGCTTTCAACAACCAAAGCCCGCAGGAAACCTGGCGGGCTTTGTCACGCAGGGCGCCAGACCACCATCAAGGCATGCCGTTGGCGCCGTGCAGGCGAAAGCCCGGCCGCTCGCAAAGCCGTTCGTAGTAGGCGCGGACTGCAGGCAATTCAGGGCGCTCCATGGGCGCCGACATCCAGCGGTGCGTGGACAGACCCAGCACGATATCGGCCAGGCTCAATTGCGTGCCAGCAGCAAAGGCGCCGGTGCGCGACAACTGGTCCTCCAGAATGCGCATGTGGCGATGCCAGTTCGCCATGCTGCCAGCCAGTTGCGCGGGGTCCTGGTGCTCAGGGCTGTTTCTCACCAATCCCATGAAGGCATAGCGCCAGGCATTGTTCAACTCGGTGGCCTGCCAATCCATCCACTGCTCGACAAGCGCGCGCTCGGCGGGCGCTGCCGGCAGCAGGTCCTGCCGGTCATGGCGGGCCGCCAGGTAGCGGCAGATGGTATTGGACTCCCACAGCACCAGCGGTCCATCAAGCAGCACGGGAACCATCGCATTCGGATTGAGCGCCAGAAATCCCGGCTCTTGCGTCGATCGATGGCCTGAACCCCATTCCTCCTGGTCGAAAGAAATTCCCAACTCCACGCAAAGCCACAGCACCTTGCGCACATTGATGGACGATGACTTGCCCAGAATCCTGATCATTCGCTGCCTTCTTCAGTTTCGGTGATTTGCAGACCTGCATTGTCCCGCGCCATCCGACAAGAAATGCGACCGAACCTCCACCGCTGCCGCATGATGCAGGCATGCCTCTGGAAAAGCCCCCATCACGCCCAAGCGCCTGCGACCCCGCGCTCTCAGATGCCGACCTCTGGACTGCCTACATCGATGCAAGCGCCGTACCCAACCCCGGACGCATGGCCATGGGCGCCGTCATCACCGCACCCGACGGACGCCGCCACCTTCTGTCCGAGCCCTGCCCCGAGCGAGGCTGCAACAACGAAGCCGAACTGCGCGCCCTGATGGCCGCGCTGCAGGCCCTGCAAGCCCTGCAGGCGCGCCGCCTGAGCATCTTCACGGACAGCAGCATCCTGGTGGAGCAGTTGACTCCATCGCCACGCCCCATCAAGCCCATCGCGCGCCTGGCAGACCTCTTTGACGAGGCCCGCACCATGCTGACCGGGTTCGAGCACGTGCAACTGCGCTGGATACCCCGCCACCGCAACACCGAGGCCGACGCCCTGGCCAGGGAAGCTCTTTTGCAGGGGTAAATCCCGCTCCGCACCCGCACCCACCCTTGCGCAGCGTCTCGACTCAGGCCGCCTGCTGCCTGTCCAGGCGCTTGAGGAACACCCCAATCTCCTTTACGACCTGGGCGTCCCCCTTCTGCTGCGCGCAGGCCAATCCCGTATTCCACGCCCGCCGCGCTCCAGCAGCGTCGCCCAGCGCCAGCAATGCCCGGCCCAGCAGCTTCCACGCCACCGAATAGCCGGGATCAAGCTCAATGGCCCGCTCCAGGTGTGAATGGGCCACCTCAGGCGCCTCGTTTTCAAGATAGGTCTTGCCCAAGGTACAGCGCAACAAGGCCGAGTCCTTGCCGGATGCGAGCAGGCCCTCAAGCCTTTGCGTCATTTCATTCATCTTCAAACCCCTTCTGCGGCAACACAGGCCCATGGCTCCAGCGGCAAATTCTGCCTCTGCTATAATCTCGTGGTTGTCTGCGCAGGCAATGCTGTATCTCACGCCGGCGCGTCGTGCACTACGACGAAAAAAACAACGGTGACAGCCGCAGAGACGTTCTGCCGTAAAACGATGGTCGCGTAAGAGCCATCGTCCACATTCCCAGAAAAAAAGCCCGCTCCACAGCGGGCTTTTTGCATTGCACGGCGCATTTGGCTTGAGGCGGTCGCATCGGAATACAAAAAAACAGCTTTACGGCTCAGATGCATGCAACTTCGGCTGCTTTGACCCCATCAAGCACCTTGTTTCAATTTACACTTGACAACCAGGAAGGACCGGAGACGCAGACGCAAGCGCTCTCATTCAAAACCCCTAGCATGTGTCCTTCCTGGATTGATCGCATGGAACGCTCCATTCAGCGCCCCGGCCGCCTCCGCAGCCGGGGCGTTTTTTCTTGAGCGGCACCACGTCAGATACCAGCCCAGCAGGCGAAAACCGCAAAACACAAGCTTTTTCTAATTCCAGAGAAGTTCTGGGCTTATTTGAGAATGATTCTTGTTTGCGTATATCATTCAACCCATGCTGCAGCATTCATGGTGTTGCAGCAGTTCAGTTTCATCGTGGGGCGACTCGTCAGGCCAGTTCAGCCTGCAGTCGTTTTTGCCAGCCAGCGGTATGCCGGTTAGCCAGGCTCTTTTTCAAGCACGATCGTTTCTGGATATCTCTCTCATTCCTTGCACCGAGACGGCGCCAGCAGCAGCAGACGCGCCACTTTTGCACCCAACCCGGCCATCATCAAGCATCGGCCTGCGGCTGCACACCAAGATCCTCTCCCACCTATCCCTCTTGCACGCAGTCAGGAAAATGCCTGTCCGCAGTTTCCCCTGCCCCTATGCAAAAAGCCCGGCCTGCACGTGGTGCAGACCGGGCCTTTTTCACGGCAGCATCAAGGGTTGCGGCGGCGCAGACGGATGGCCAGCCCACCCATCATCAGGCTCAGCAGCGCGACCGCCCACTCGCTCAGTGACGGAATCGCCGCCGGCGTACCGCCACCGACCGCTGCAGGCAGCACCAGGGCCGAAGGGTCTTCCACACGGCCATTGGCCAGAAGATCGTCATCGCCCAGGCCGCCATCGCGCAGCACGAAGGAGACGACGCGCCCCTGCAGCGTTGCAGGTATGCGGTACCAGTGCTGCGTGGTGTTATCTGCCGTGCGGCCCCACTTCCAGTATTCAGCACCACTGGGCAAATCGTTCGGATAGGTCAGCCTGACCGTCACGAGCGCACCCGCATCACAGCCATCGGTATTGAGCTTCAGCAGCCCGTGTGGCACCACGGCCCCAGGACGTGGAGTACCCGGTGCCGCCACGACCTGCGGCGGCTCGGTCAGGCGGCAGTTGGCGCCACCGCCCACGACCTCGCCCGCAACCGCAATCTGGCTTGCTCCGGTGATGTTGAATCGATTGGCCGGGTCCACCGCGCCCGCTGCGGTCGCCAGCAGCGGATAGGTGGCCGTCACAGCCGCATGGACACCATCGCTCACGCTCAGTTGCAGGCTGGCCGGGCCGGCCACCGAAGCCATGTACATGGCGGCGCGCAATTGCTGCGACACCTGTTCGGGGCTGCCGCGCAGTTGTATGCCGGGCTGTGCAGCATCTGCATCCTCCAGGCCCAGCACCTGTCCGCCGCTGGCGACGATGGACAGTGTGACGACGGGGCTGTCGGCATCGGCCACCACCACGTCCGCCAGATCGGCCGCCTGCCCCACCACCACGACCTGCGCATTGGCAGGCACGCCACTGAACGAGGGCGCCCGGCCACCGAAATTCAGGCCCAGGAGAATGGGGTTGTGGTCACTGGAACGATAGGCAGTGGGCGCATAGAAGCTGGCCTGCTGATCGAGCGACTTGAACTCGACGTTGTAGTCGAGCACCTCGGGCTCCTCGGCATTGATGGCCCACTTGACCGCACGCCCCACGCTGGGCTGCAGACTGGTGCTCACCAGCACATGGTCCAGCGAACCCCACATTCCGTCGAATGCATAGGACAGCCCCTGGGAGACCTTGACATAGCCGCCGGTCTCCAACGTGGTGATGGGGTCTTCCTTCGCATAGGCGTTGAAATCGCCCACCAGCACCACGTGGGGGCTGGTCGCGCCTGTGGGCCGGGTTGCCAGCCAGTTGCTCAGTTGCTGGGCCGTCTTCACGCGCGCCGCGTTGTTGGCGCCCTGGCCGTCGAGCACGTCCGCATTGCCTGCGCCACCGAGCACGCTGCCCTTGGATTTGAAATGGTTCACCACCAGCGTGAACTGCTCCGTGCTGCCGCCCACGGCAAAGGTCTGCGCAATCGGCACCCGGGCTCCGCCGATGCTTCCGTTGAAGGCATCGTAGGTAGAGACATTGGGTGCCGCTGCGCTGCCCATCGGCGTGACGCGGTCGCTGCGATAGACGATGGCCACGGTAATGGCATCCGTGCCCGCACCTGGCACCGTGCCCGCACCTGGCACCGTGCCTGCAGCCTCACTGAAGGGCGCCTTGACCACCGCATACACGGCACCGGCAGGCTTGTCGGCACTCGCATTCAAGGCGTCGGCCAGATCCTGGATGGCGCTGCCCGGGCCAAAGCCATTGTTCTGCACCTCCATCAGGCCGTACACATCGGCGCCCAGCCCCAGCAGATTGGCCACGATCTTGGCGCGCTGCCTGTCCAGCTCGGCAATGCTGTTGGCGCCGCGAATGCCCTGCTGGTTGCCCAGCGGCGTGTTGAACATCACCTGGGAAGAGCCGCTTGTGGCGCCGGTCAGGTTGAAGAAATTGAGAACGTTGGCCGATGCGATCTTGAGCGTGGCCGCTCCCACGGCCTGCTGCAATTCGGCGGCTGAAGGTCGCGCGGCTCCCGTGAACTGCGGCGTCTGCGTGGGCTGCACGCGGTAGCTGGTCAGATAGGGCTCGCTGGCGGCAGCATCAAAGAACTGGTCGAGCACGCCGATGACGCGGTCCACGCCATCGCCAGCGCGCAGCGTGTTGGACGCCGACAGCGGCAAGCCGCCACGACCCGGCACGAACTCGGGATTCTGGGCCCCGGAGCGATCATCGAGAATGATCTGGCTGCGCTGCAGCGCCTGCACGTAGGCTGCATAGCCCGCCACGCTGGGAGCGTTGACTTCGGTGTACTGCGCCAACGGCGTATCGGCAGACAGTGTGACATTGCCGTAGCGGCCCAGCGTGCGGTTGTCGCTCACCACCAGCTTGCCGCCTGCGGTGGCGGATGCCACCTCCACACGCATGCCTTCCAGACGTTCCCATTGCCCCATGTCGCTGACAGGCAGTGTGATGCGCACCGGCTCCGGCAAGGCCGCCGCGCCGCGGACCACGAAGTCCGTAATGGCGCTGAGCTGGGTCTGATTGCGGAACTCGCTCACCGAGGCGGAAATCTGCACCAGCTTGCCCACCGTGCTCTCATCCACGCCAGGATTGGCGTTGCCGTAGTAGACAAAGATGCCTTCCGAGGTAGCAGCATCGCCATCGGAGTCTGCCGCCTCTTCCTGCACGAAGAAGCCGCTCAGTCCAGGCATATAGGCCGTCACCACGGCACTCACCGTCACCTTCTGCCCCACCAGCGGAGACTGATCGCCAGAGCCCTGGACCGCAGAAATCCTGGTGACCGGCGGCTCGCCTCCCGTCGTGAAGCCCAGCGTCGTGCCGGTCCACGCATTGCCCGAGGTATCCAGCACCGGCTCGCCCACGGAAACCAGGCTATAGGGCGTATTGACCGCCAGCCGCACACCCGCGTTGAGCGTGATGGTCGAGCCACTGAATTTCACCTGCGCCGCATCGCCAGCCTGCAGCGTTGCCACCACCGTGCCGCCCTGGCGCAGTTCGAAGCTGCCGCTACCGGGCTTCACCGCCTCATCGAAACTCAGCTTGATTTCGGGATTCAGCGCCACCCCGGTCGCCGCCGCCGCGGGAATGCTTGCCTGCAGCGTGGGCGCCGTGGTGTCGGGCAGCGCCAGGGTGATGGAGACGTCATCAATGGCCAGGCCGTGGTCGTTGCCCACATCATTGAGTTCCACCCAACGCAGCCACAGCGTGGCACCTGGCGCCCAGCCCAGGCCGCGCAGATCCCCGCCCACATTGTTCACCCGCCCGGCCACATTGCCGTCCACGGCGGCAGCAGTGCCGGTGGCAACAGGCGATTGCCAATTGAAGTTCGCGCCGGCAGGCAGCCATTCAGGCACGTCGGCAAAGGTGGCTCCCATGCCGTACTCCAGCACCATGGGCTGCCGTTCCGTATTGCCACCATTGCGCCATTGCTCGCCGTTGAATCGCAAGGTGATGCCATCGACCGAGCCACCCGTGTCATTGCGCACCGCCAGCGCGATCCAACCCGCTACAGCGCCCTGGGCCGGGCTGCCAAAGTAGGCCCCGCCTGATGCCACGCCCCCCAAGGCGCGGTCCGCGCTCAGCCCCAGGCTGTAGAAGCTGCCGGTGTTGGAGGCACCATTGCCAGCCACATAAGAGGTGATGGATGCCAGGCTCTTGTTGAAGAGAAACCAGCCCAGCAAGGTGCTGTTATTGGCCCAGGCCAACCCCGCCCCGGACGCGGCCAGGGTGTCGAAATCCTGCGTGTAGGTGCCGTTGAAGGGAACCTGCGCCCATACCCCGGCAGACGCCGAAAGAAGCAGGCCCGCACCATACAGGCGCCAACGATGGCGCTGCAATGGCGCACTCATCGGATTGGCCGGGTTGAAAACAAATGGAATCAGCGTGGCAGCAATGGACATGGATGCGCAATAAAAAAACAATGCGCTCCCCCCCATGGTTGCGCAACTCCCGGTTTATCGCGCATGGAGATGACCAGCCTGTGACTCGGCAGATGCTCCCCTGTCCTACGTGCAGACTCGCCTCTCACCCATCGGCCGGCCTGCGCACGGCAGGCATCATCGCCTTCAGTTTCTGCACCGTTTCATTGCCGGGTCTGGGGCATTTCCTCCTCCCTCCCTCTCATTCCCCCAGGAAGCTTTCAAAAAGCACCGGCTCTTTCTTCCCAGGCCAGCGCAAGGCGCTGGCCTTTTTCTTGGGCGCACCTCATCGCCCCAACCATCACCATCACCTGTTCTGAACGCGCCACGTCGCTGGTGACCGTTCCTGCATTCGCACACTCTTTTTCTTACTGATAACTTACAAAATATTCATACCCGTGATATACACGCGCATCTCCCACTGAAAATCATCATTGCCATGACATCCGACTACAAGGCCCTGCTGCAACAAAAAGCCGAGCTTGAGAAAAAAATCGACGCACTCATCCAGCACGCGAAAACCGATGCGATCGCTGAAGCAAAGGCGATGGTGCAGCAATATGGTTTGACGAAGGAGGATGTCTTCCCCTCCGCCAAGAGCAAATCCGGCAAGCCCGGCAAGCACAGCGTGGGAGAGCCCAAATTCCGCAACCCAGAAACCGGCGCCACCTGGACAGGCCGCGGCAAGCCGCCCAAGTGGATAGAAGGCAAGGACCGCGCAAGCCTCGCCATCTGAGAATCGACACCGGGCGCCGGCCATGCCCCCCAGTCGGCGCCCCCTATTTCGCCGCGTTGCCATACCATGCGATTTCCAACACAAGGAGGAAACGCACATGAGCAAACAGAGCACAGAAACCCTGTTGGCAGCAGAACTGGCTGACCACTTCATAGAAGTCATCCTGTCCAACAAACCAGAGCTGTTGGTCTCGGGCATCGGCGGGGTGGCAGACCTGCACCACATACAGCACGGCGCCAAGGCCCTGGCGCATTTCCGCCTCACGCTGATCCAGGAACTGTCGCAACAGCCCATGCCCGACATGGGCAGCAGCTGAATCAACCCTGGGCCAGCCTCCTTGCCGAGCCCTTTCCCGTAGCTCGTGCGAAATCCGTGCGATTCCGACGACACCGCAGGACACTTGAAGACAAAAAAAACCGCCACACGCTGAGGTCATCAGTGTGTGGCGGTGTCTTGGATGGTGGAGCTGGCGGGAATTGAACCCGCGTCCGACCCAATATCCACGCGCCTTGTGGCTGGGCTGCGTGAATCCGGTGTGAATTTCCCAATTTCTAAAAACAAGCCGTGGCAACCTATGGCAATCTGCTCGGCGCTGCAGAAATTGCGGACTTATTGCATCATTTTGTAAGCGTCATTCATCCCAGAATTCAGCATGCTCGCAGCTACCCTCCTCTGCTTTGTCGTCGGCATCAGCGACGGCGATACCCTCACTGCACGCTGCGGCCAGCCGGGCGAATATCAGCAGGTCAAGGTCCGCCTGGGCGGCATTGATGCGCCGGAGAGCCGGCAGCCCCACGGAGCGCGTGCCAAGCAGGCCCTGAGCGACCTGACGTACCGGAAAGAGGCTGAGCTGCGTTGCAACAAGATCGACAGGTACAAGCGCCACGTCTGCAGCGTTTGGGTCGCGCCGGCATCGTCGCCCAATGGCCCGCGCACGCTTGACGCTGGCCTGGCCATGGTCACCCAGGGGATGGCATGGTGGTATCGCTACTACTCCCGCGAGCAGTCTGCCCAGGAGCGCGGGCAGTACGAATTCGCGGAGACAGAGGCCAAGGCCAAGCGCGTGGGCCTGTGGTCTGATCCCGAGCCCACGGCGCCCTGGGACTGGCGCGCAAATCTTAGGCAACAGGGCCGGCGTTGAACACTTCGACCGGTGCCACACGCAGCAGCTCAGAGGCCTCGGCCACTGTCCCCGCAAGCCACTGGTCCACGTCGGCCAGCTCGATGGGGATCACGCTTCGTTTGTCCTGGCGGTCAGCCGGCAGCTTCGGGTCAGGCTTGTGCATGCGGCTCATCAGCGGGTGGTCGTCGGCGTTGATCGTCAGCATCGTGTAGCTCTCGTATACCTGGCCCGTGCCCGGGTCGGCCCACAAGTTCCAGAGCCCGGCGAGCCCCCACGGGTCACCATCGGCGCGGGCGAACCTCCACCACACGTTTTTCCCGCTCTCCCAGCATGGCTCGTCGAACGTCATCGCGGGGATGATGCAGCGCTGCCCGCGTGCCCACGGGTGTTTGTAGCTGGCCTTGGCCGCCAGTTCTTCGGAGCGCGCGTTGTTCGTCGGGTACTTGAGCTTTGGCTCCTTCGCGAACCACGGGATGAGACCCCACTGCCCAGCGACAAGCTCGCGGCTGTAGCCCGTGTCGTCCTGCGCCCTGCGGATGAACGCCCCTGTGCCTCGCGGGAACACATCGGCATCCCACCAGCGGTTCGGATCCTGGCGGCCCACACGCCACATGCGTTCGATCTCATCTTCGCGGGGCGACTTATATCGATTGCACATAAGTGGATGCTAACTTTTCCGATGCCAATCCTATAGCTGTATATTTGCACAGTGTTTTGCGAACTCATCGAACTCCGTCGCGCTGGCCTCCGTCTGGCACCCAAAGACTGGCCTGAGCCGGTCCGGGGAGACCTGCGCATTGCATACGACGACGGCAAGACAAACAACAGCAGGCGCAACATGCGCGTCGCGTCCCTTTGGGTCGAGTGGAGTGGCCACCACATACCTGGCCCCCGTATGTTTGAGCCCGTGCTGCTGGATGTCCTGGGCGATGCAATGCTCTGGCGGGGCCATGTCTGCGCTCGCACCGAAGAGGGCATTGCCGAGTATGAGCAGATGTGGCTCATCCGCCCCCTGGAATCCCTGGATGCTCCTGCGCTGACGAAGTTCGATGCCACCCGCTTTTCACCGAAGCTGCCCGCCACTCTCCCACCTCGATCCGAGACGCCCAGCGTTGCCGCGCAGTGGTATGCAGAGCAAGGGCGCGAGATGCCGTTCACACGCTGATAGGAGACAGTCATGCACCCGCCGCTGATTTATCCGACGATTCTCCGCATGCACCCCTGGTTCGGCCAGCCAGAGGAAGAGTTGCTGCCAGGCCGACCAGAGGACTACCGAGTTGAGCAGCAGGCGAAGGACTGGTTCGTGGTGCGCGACCCCAGTGGGGGGATAGTGCACAGCGGCCTCGGGCCTGTACAGATCCTCCCTGCCCACCATGGCTGACAGTCTGATCTGGGGCGGCCACCCCACGGCGCCGGGCTGGTATGCGGTCGTGGTGGACTACGGCCGCCTGCCCTTCCCTGCTGCCCGGCGCTGGACAGGCGCCCTCTGGGACGATGAGCGCGGCATCAGGGCATTCGACGGGCCGCACGACACGGCCGAGGCGGCACTGGACTGGGCCATGGAGCGATGCCCGGAGGATTGAGCACGGCACAATGCCGCACATGGCAATCGATCCCACAAACCCAAAACACACAGTTCACCAGCGCGTCGTCGCTGGCTTCATGGGACATTGGAAGGCCCACGGCGACAAGTACCCCCAGCGGTTCAAGTTGCCGCCCGAGGAGCTCTATCACCTGGACCACGTCATGCACAAGGGCGAGCACCCAGGCCTGATGTGGGGCGTGCCGCTTGATGCGGACCCCGCAACCAAGGGCGAGATGGTGGCGATCGACGGGACCGTGGTGTCGATAGCACCGGATCAGCCGGCGCCTGCAGCTTAGGCGCCGGCCGCCAGCTTGTCGCGCAGCCGGAAGCCCAGCAGTTCCCAGACCTTCTCCACGGCCTGTGCGCGTGCCTCTTGGCGGCCTCGGGCAGCGTCGTGCTGCGCCGGGTCGATGGCGCCGTAGTTGATGCCGACCACCTTGGTGCCGTTCTTCAGGACCAGCACGCAGAAGGTCAAGGCACCCAGGTTGCTGCTCTTCCAGACATCGCCGAAGTCGTAGGGCTTTGCGTCTGCGTCAGGATGCTTGGCGCCCTGCTCGGCGGTGAAATAGTGCTCACGAGCGATCTCGGCCTCGATGTCAGCTGGAGTCACACGCGACGGGCTGCAGCTTGCATAGTCGGCGTCCGTAGGAATCCAGCCTTGCGTCGCACCTGCTTCGGCGATGCATTCGCGCGAGTGGCGGCCGTCTGTCGCGCCGCAATATGCCCCCTTGCAACTGACAGCCGAAGCAGCCTGCAGCTCCATGGCGTCCAGTGCCTCGCGGATGTTGCTGCCCACTAGTTTGCCCGCGTAGCTGGGATTGGCCACCAATGCCCCCATGCCGTGCGCCATCGCAAGCTCCAGCTCTTGGCGGTGCGTGCGCTCGCGCGGTGGCGCGGTAGCGGTCTGCTCCCCGAGCTTGCGGAGGATCTGCTCAGCCAGACCGGCAATCGGCATCAGCAGAAACGCTGTGCCCAGCAGCATGAAAATCCCGAGATCGATGATCTGGGCGGACTGGCTGAACATGCGCCAGCCGAAGATGGTCAAGAGCGCGGCGATTACCACGATGGCAGTGGCCTGCCAGTGTTTTTTCAGAAAGGTCATGCGTACTCCAGTTTCCGGCAGCCGGCCGGTGCGGGCCAGCTGGCTCAGAAACTGGCGATGCGCTCGCCCAGGATCGCGGACAGCTCGTGCATCACGTCCAGCTGTCGGCGCAGGCGGGCCTGCTCGTCGGCGGGCAGCGCGGGGAATGCGGCGTTCTCGCGGATGAACGTGTCCAGGCGGCTGATGTCCTGGTCGCAGTCCATCTTCTGGTCCAGCACGTTCTTCTGCGCCAGCGTGCTGGCCAGCGGCTCGGGCATATCCAGCGCTACGCGGACAAAGCAGTCCTTGGCCTCCAGCAGCTTGCGCATGCCGGCGCTTTTCTCGGGGCCATCGGGCAGCTGCTTTTCCAGCAGCTCGGCCAGCAGGCCCACGGGCTGGCTCACTGCCTGCAGCTTGGGAGGCAGGTGAGCGTGGGCGAAATACTTGATGGTGGTGGATGCCATGTCAGTGGTTGGGGGTGGTGCCTGCGGCCGGCAGGCTCGGGGAAACGGGGCGGCGGCAGTTGGCCAGGGCCGCGGCCAGCTTGATCTCGTAGGCCTCGCGCCGCTCGATCTCGGCCTGGGCGGCCTGCGTGAACTGGTCCACCGTGGCGCCTGGGCGCAGCTGCTCGGTGGGCATGGCCGGGCGCTCTGGCACCGGCTCGTCGCATGCCACGGGCACGGGCACATTCACGCGCTGCAGCTCGACTCGCGTCGGCGCGGTCTGGCAGCCGGCCAGGGCCAGCAGGGAAGCCAGCACCGCGAATTGACGAATTGAGCAATTTGTCAATTTCACGGCTTCGCCCTCCCCTGCAGCCAGTTGTCCACCCGGTGCTGGGCGCTCGTGCAGGCATCGCCGGGCACGGCCGGCGGAGCGGCCAGGATCTGGTCGGCGCGCTGCTCGTGCGTCCGCGCCTGGGCGGCGGCGCTGGTTCGCGCGGCATCGCCCTCTCTCTTGCGCCGGTCGGCCAGATCGCGCAGGTCATCGACGGCATCGCTGCAGGCGGCGGCCAGGTCGCGGGCGCCGTCCCGCTGCTGGGTCATCTCGCCCACGCTGGCGCGCGCGGCTGTGGCGGCGTCGCGCTGGCCCAGGTAGGCCCTGGCCAGCAGCGCGTTGCCGAGTAGGCTGGCCAGCAGCGCGAGGACAGCGGCCGCAAGCAGTTTCGGAGTGATGCCGATCACCGCCCGCCCCTCCACCAGTACCACCACATTGCCCAGAGGATCGGGTTCATTGCTGGGCCTCCATACACGCGGCATGCCGCGCCTGTTGACGGGTCCAGACGCCTCGACAGACGCGGTTGCCTGGGGTGCTGCAGTCGTAGCGCCAGCGCTTGGGGCGGCCAGCTGCATCCCACTGGTATGCGCTGTAGCCCTGCAGCGGCTGGGCGCTGGTCATGTAGCGATAGGCCAGGTAGGCATTGCAGGCCCCGGCATAGTCCCCAGCCCGTGTGCGCGCCAGCATCGAGGAGCCGCGCCATGCGCCGCAGCCGTACTGGCCCGCGAAGTCCACGGCCTGGGCAAACTCGGTCGAGTGCACCAGCGCGTCGCCCAGAGAATCGCGCACACAGGACCCGTACTGCTGCTCCAGCAGGTTGATGGCCAGTTCGCGCGCCCGTTCGCGGGTGATGGGCGGGTCGGCCATGGTCACGCGCGTGCCGTCCTCGTAGCGCGTGGCGCCATGGCCGATGGTGGGCACATCGCCGCGCACCGGGATGATGGGCGCGGCGCTGAACCCTTCGGCCGCGATCCAGGACGCCAGGATGGCGGCGCCGATGCCCAGGCCTGCGGCAGGCACTCGGCTCCCGCTCATGGCTGAACCTTGCAGGCTTCGGCCTGGTCGATGAGATCGCGCACCTTTTTGGCGCGGCGGTCCTCGCGCTCATTGCTCCAGCGCCACAGCAGGTATGCCGCCTGCAGCAGCACGTAGAGGATGGTCAGCGCTGTGGCCGTGTGGGTCATGGTCCAGCCATTCGCCACGCTGTTGGCCACCACGGTGACGGGAGGGGCGGCCTTCGCACCTTCGACGAGGGCGGTTCGCACAATGGTTTCGCGGTCCATGTCAGCTCCGTACTTGGATGCTGACGGTGGCCAGCGGGAGGGGTTCTTGAAACATGTCCCGGAGTTTTCCGAGCCCCCCTCTCGCCGTCGAACCCTAGACGGGGGCAGACGAAGGCCAGCCGGCCGCGACATCGATCTGCGACAGCGCCAGGGCGTCGTCGGCGGCGGCGTCGATCTGGTCCTCGATCCGCTGCCGAGTACCAGTCAGCAGCCCGTGCACCTGCCGGTACTTGTCGTCCTTCTCGCGGATGCGCTCGGCCAGCACCAGGCGGTCCAGCCCGCGCGCCAGCGCTGCGGCATCGATCCAGGGCGTTGCGGCTGCGGGGTCGGCCTCCAACGCCCTCGCCTCTTCCGTCTGTACCGGCCAGGATTCCCGCTCGCTCAGCGGGTAGCCCGCAGCGATGACTTGCATGCGGCGCCGGTACTCTACGGCCAGGGCCTGACGCAGGGTCGCAGCAATTTCGGCAGCAGGCCGCAGTTCGGCAGGTAGCGGCACGCCGCCGGCCGCGAGCCAGGCGCGGTATTCGACTGCATCGGGATTCGGTGGCAGGCCCGGATCGTCCGCAAGCGGGATAGTCGCGCGCACGCCGTCGCGCAAGCGGTAAACGAAGCCCTCCCCTGTGAGCTTGTATGTGGTCATGCGTATTGACCTCCGACACCAACAGTCCCCGCCGAATTACCTGGGAGATAACTTTCTCCGGCCCCCGCAACATAAATTACCCCACCGTTAGCAACGGTGTATCTCTTTCCTGTTGCAATACCGGCGAATGTGTTTGTATTAACGCGTAGGATGGCCGCAATGTCGCACGCAGCAAAGGCAGAGGAGAAGTTCGGGGATCCCGTAAGTGTCACGGTATACCCGGCACATACAATCGCCCCTCCATTGGCCGCATACCAGTGGATCAGAGCACCCCCACTAATCGAATAGCTTGCAGCCGTGACTATGCCTCCACTGCAATCGATGTGATAAGCAGCACATGCCCCAAAATCCAGCCCATTTATAATCACTGATGATCCAGGGCCGCAGAACAAACCTCGGGCAATTCCTCCAGAGTTTTGTACTCTGAACCCGATGAGTTGGTACTTGCGAGACAGGCCTGTGTTTATGGTATGCGTCGATGTCGTCTCGAGAATCGTTTGCGTAGCTCCTGCGCCCTGAATCGTAACACTGCCGGCACCTAATGGGTCTTTCAGAAGCAGTCCTGCGAATGTCCCAGCCCCCACAGAAATTGTGATTGCAAAGATGCCTGCGTCGAGTCCTCCAACCACATCGATTGCTTTCTGAATTGTTGCAAATGCCCCGACCGACGAATTGCTCAGGCCGTCATTGCTGTCGCTGCCATCGGTGCGGACGTAGTAGGTGCGCGCGGCGGTGAGCAACTCGCGGAAAACAAGCTGATCCTGGGATGCGATGTCCTTGGCATCTGTGCGTCGGCCAACGTGCTTCATGGAATCAGCCCGTGATAGTGGCCCGGTACTGGCCCGTGGTCGGCGCCACAGCAAAAGTCAGCTGCACTGTGTTCACCCCGTTGGCGACCCAGTCACACAGCACGCCGGCATTCGTCGCGGTCTCACGCACGCTGACCACCACGTCCTGGGTGTTGAGGCTGTGGGTCACGGTGATGGTCGTGGCTGTGCCATCGCCCACGGTGGCCGAGGCCTTGCGCGCCACCACGCCGGTATCAACAGCGATGACGCCGGCGCTGATGCTGATGCCCAGTCCAGCCGTGTAGCTTGCACCGCCACCGACCTGGGCGAACGTCAGCGCCGTGGTGCCGATGGTGATGGGCGCGTCCGTGGTCATCAGCCAGACCTGGTTGCCCTGCGTCGTGCCCTCGGAGACAAAGACCGCGGCGCCCAACACCTCGCTGGCGGCATCGAAGTCTGTGGCCCGTGTCCATGCGCCGGAGGCGGCCAAGTACACGCCGTTGGCAGAGCCCGTGGTCTGGTTCTTCACCAGCACCCGGTCGCCGGCCACGATGGACACGCCGTCAATGGTCTGGGCGCCCGACAGCGTGATGTTGGCCGTGGTGGCCGCGCGCGCCGGCTCCTTCCATTTGTAGCCCTGCACTGCCGCGTCGAGCTGGGCCTTGGTGACAGCATCCTGCGGGTTGACCGCGTCGGCCAGGTTGATGACCCGGTTGCCCGAGGCGTCAAGGTTGTTCGTGATCTTCATGGCTGGGCCCTCAGTTGCAATAGGCGCGGCCGGTCAGCGGCACGCTGTGGGTGATCTGGACGATGTCGGCGTCCACGTAGCGGACATCGGGGTAGAGCTGGCCGCCGAGGTTGTCCACGACGGTGATGGAGGGGTAGCGCCCCAGGTTGTGGGCAACGGTCCAGACGGCTGCTGCGACGCTCTGGGTGTGGGTGTATGTCGCGCCAGCGCCGCCGCCGGGCGGGCCTTGGGGGCCCTGGGGGCCAGGAATGCCCCGCGTCACGACGACAGCGGGCGGCGCCGGCTGCTGAACCACATGGGTCTTGCCACCCTCGCGCGTCACCACGACCGAGGTCTGCCGCTCAATGACGGCGGCCGAGGGTTCGGAAGAGACGAAGGTGGTCACCGGGTGCTCTCCGGGTACAGGGCGAAGCGCAACTCGTACTGCCGCTCCACGTCACCATTCGGGCGCGTGATCTCGATCTGGCCGATGCAGGAGGTCCAGCCTGGCGCAATGGGTCCGTACACAAAGGCTGCGGTCTGCTCTGCAGTCATCAGCAGGCGCAGCCAAGCACCGTCCAACTCGATCCCGCCGGTCGCCGTGCTCAGCTCCAGCAGCACCTCCGGGTCATCGATCTCGCGCCGCAGCTGCATGCGGGCCGTGCAGCCCGTGTAATCCTCAGGCACCTTGTCGGCGTCCGGCACCGGTTCGCCGCTGCATGCCTTCACCACCCCATCGCATTCCTCGCGCACCGGATAGGCCACGCTGTAGCGCTCCAGGGCGGTGCGGAAGGTCGCGCCCTGGTAGATGGTGTAGTCGAGGCAGGCCGGGGTTGTCATGCCCCGCAGTGTTCCCGGCAGGTTCGCTGGACGCGAACCCTAGCCGGGGGGCGGTCAGTTGTCCTTGAACGCCAGGGTGTTGATGCCGCTGAGCGACATGGAGGCAAGCTGACCGCTCATGCTCGCGTTGGCATTGGACAACCCGGCCAGCGTGCCTTGGAAGTTCCGCATGCTGTCGATCTGGCCCATCTGTGCCTGCAGCTTCATGCCCATGTAGCTGATCTCCACGTCCGCCTTGGCCTTGTAATGCGTGGCCTGGACCTGCGCATACGTGCTGGCAGCCTGCGTCTCAGCCTGGAATGCCAGCAGTTGCTGCCGGTCGCTCTCCAGTTGCGTACGGGCCACCTCCCCTTTCGCGGCCACTTCGGCCGTGTAGGCGCGCCACCGGACTTCGTACTGGCGGGCGCGGGCGTCATTGGTCAGGGCTGCCGCGCGCACTGCCTCGCCCATGGCCTCCACCTTGGTCTTCCAGACCTGGGCAGCCTGGCCTTCGGCGCGCACCTGGCTGTCGAAGATCTGGACCTTGAGCTGCTCGCCGTCCAGTGCGGCGCGGTAGCCCTGCCACTCGTTTGCCTTGGCCTGCACCTGGGCGCTGTATGCCTGTACCTGAGCGGAAAAGCGGTCGATCTTCACGCGCTCCAGTTGGGCCTGCGACACCACGGCATCGATGCGGGCCCGGTAGACATTGGCCAGGGCCTGCATGCCGTCGATGCGGGCGCGGTAGACGTTGACCTTGGCCATGTCGTACTGCGACAGCGCTTGCAATGCGTCGATCTCGGCCTTGTAGACGTCGATCAGCGCGGTGGCGGCACGCAGGCGCACCTCGTAGACCCCGGCCTCTGCCTTCCAGGCATCCAGCTGCGCGGAAAAGGCCTTCACCTGGGTGTTGTAGGTCTCCAACAGCAGGCCGGCAACACTGCGTGCGTGCTCCAGGGCTTGGCCGTTGATCTGGATGAGGTTGCCGTGAAAGCCCAGCATGGCCGACAGCACGCCCTGCCGCAGTGCCTGCGAGGTGCTGATGGCGAACTGCAGGTTCTGCTGCTCCAGCTCGGCCTGCTTGGCCACCAGCTCGACGTTGGCGCGGGCGTTGTTGTCGGCGGCGGCCTGGCGCGCCTTGGCGGTCACGGAAAGCAGCGCGCCGGTGGGCAGCGTGAAGCCGCGGTCAGCAGCGTCCGCCCAGGCCGCGTCGCGCGTGCGCCGGTACTCGCCCAGGTTCCGGTCCTTGGCGCGCTCCATGACCGCGCGCTCCACATCTGGCGTGAAGCCCGAGCCGCCTGCCATCAGCTGGGCCAGCTTTGACTCCATGGCGGCCATGCCGACCTGGTAGCCGGGGCAGTACTTGGCGAGAAGCGCATCGACCTGGCCGTCCAGCATGCTGACCATGGCCGGGCTGGCCCCGTAGTAGGTCTGCTCCATCTTGCCGGCCAGGTCCGTAGGCGCCACGGCCGAGAAGATCGGCGCATCCGCGTCGAACGTGGGCAGCACGATGTTGGGGGCCGTGGGCGCCTGACGCTCCACGATGGTGGGCTCGCTGGGCGGCGGGTTGGTGAGCTGGTCTGGCGCATCCGGGAAGGACATGGCCGTGAAGACCATGGGGAGCTGCCCCTGGAACGCCTCCATGCTGGCGGGCATTGACGGCATGATCAGCGATGGTGCTGAGGCCGTGCTGGTGGGCGCGCCGTTGATGTCGATGGCGCCGATGTCCTGATAAGCCGGCGCCTCGCCCGGGCTGGTCGGCAGGTCGAACACCACATCCGACATCTGCGGCACCGACCGGATCACCGGCAGGTCCAGCGGCTGGTCCAGCGTCGGGGCGTCCACGTTCGGGGAGACGTAGCCGATGCCTGTGATCGTGCTCGTGGCCGAAGCCAGCGCAGCTTGGGCTTCGGTCAGAACGCCTTGGGCATAGCCTCGGGCGTCGTCAATGAGTTCTTCTGCGGTCGCCATGTTCAGATCCTCCGTGTCTTGGCGATGACTTCGAAATCCAGGTCATCAATGGTCAGCGCGCCCCTGCCGGACAGCTCCAGGGCGTAGTACCGGGCATCCATGCCGCGCCCGAACTTCTGGCGGTAGTTCTGCGCCGTCGCACCGCGTGGCGTGTCGTAGGGGTAGCGCTCCTGGCACTTCTCGCCCGCGGCCACGGTGAAGCGGCTGCAGGGCGGCATGCGGCCGCCGACGTAGCAGCTGATCCAGGCCTTGCGCTGGGCCGAGCCGAAATCGGTGGTGCCGGTGTGCAGGTGCCAGGCAATGGGCTGGCCCGCATCCGTGTCGCCACCGAGGAAATACAGGCCATCGGCGGCCATGGCCACGTAGCGGCCGCGCCAGCGCACGATGCGCGTGAACGGGAACGCCGTGTAGCGCGTGACCTCATTGCCTCCGGTCTCCAGCTGCGTGCGCAGGTTGATGGCATAGGCCTCGTAGGAGACTGGGACCACCACCGTGGCCTCCAGCCGAGCCCGCGCCAACGGCATGAACAGCACCGCCTCAACCCAGCCATTCGCCACCATGGCCGGGGAGCGCAGCACGAATTCCGCCGTGGCTTCGCCCTGGGCTTCCAGGGTGAGGCGTGCGGCGGGCGCCACCATGCTGATCTCGGCCAGCACCTCGGTGGTCGCCTCCGCGTGCATGGTGGGCACAGGGCCCTGCATGGTGATCATGCCGCCCGTCACGATCTCGGCGCGGATGGCCGGCGCCTGCATGGTGATCTCAACCAGGGCGTCAACCACAGCCTCCAGGTGCATGCTGGCCGCCGGGCTGGTGAGCTCGAAGCGCGCGATGGCAGCGACGTCCGCCTCAAGAGCCATCCGGGCAGCGGGAGCCGCCAGAGCCGCCTGGGCGCCTGTCTGCAGCTGCAGCGACGCAGCCGGCATCACAAGCTCGACACGGCTGGAGACGTCCTGCGCCTCCACCTGCATCTGGGCGCGCGGGCCGACCAGCTCGAAGCGCGTGCCGGCGGCCAGCACCAGGCCGGCACGCGGCAAGCGGACGACTGGCCTCTGCGTCCAGCCCGAGTCAAACCAGGACCCCAGGGCTGGGCACATCTCTCCATGGAATGCGGCATAGGGGCGGTCTGCCCACAGGGTGGCCGGCGGCGTCATCACGTTGTGCGCGCGGAACAGCCCGCCGGACAGGATGTGCATCGCACCCTGCAGCGGATACATCTGGGCCGTGAACAACGCGTAGGCCGGGGGCGGAAGGCCGGTGGCCAGTTGCCCAGTCAGGGGATGCAGGCTGGCATGGAAGCGCGCATAGGGCCGGTCAGCCCACATGCTTTCCAGAGGCCGCATGGTGCCGGCGAACCGCGTGCGGACCGCCGACAGCTCGCCAGTGAGCGCCGCCATTTCCGCCCTGAAGATCGCATAGGGTCGGTCCGATAGCAGCCCGGCCGGCGGCCGCATGGATGCCACGAAGCGCCCATTGCTGTTGGTGGTGCTCTTGAGCTGGGGGCTCGACACGGTGTCGCCACCCGAGTACAGCGATGCGTCCAGATACACCGGACGGGTGCTGGGGCGCTGGCTCTTGTAGAGCAGCGTGCCGTTCTTGCGGTACTCGATCCGGTCGCCAGTGCGCTCGATGCGCAGCACGTCTGAAGCCTCGAAGCTGCCGGCCGCGAACTTCTCGACTCCGCGCTCCACAATCTTGAGCGTGCGCCGCGTGGCGTAGAAGGCGTGCTCAATGTCGGTCCACAGCGTGCCCTCGGGCTGGGCGCTGAAGCCTACAGCCAGACCGATGCCCTGCAGCGAGAACTCCGCATAGCCGCTGCCGGCCAAGAAGTCGATGGAGCGGGCGCCAGCATTCCAGCCCACGCGGAAGTTCTCGACCACGCCAGGCGGCTGATAGTCCACGGCCTCCTGGGCCTTCTGCTCGGGCTGGGCCGGATGGTAGATCGTGACCTGGGTATCTCGGCAGACCCGGGTGGTCACGTAGGTGGGTGGCGTGGCCTGCTGCCACTCCCAGCGCACGGTCGCCTTGCCGCCTTCCCAGTACACCACCTTGACCACGCCCGCCGTCATGCCGCCAGTGGGCGTCGTCACCAGCTCGCAGATGCGTTCGGTCTTGACCTCGGTCCATGCGGCGCGGCCTGGCTGGTAGGGCTGCGCAGCCTGAGCAGCCACTTCGGGCGTGAGTTTGATGCCGCTGATCTTCAGCAGGTCATTTGCCATCAGATCACCTCCTGAACGCCCACGCGATCCGTCCAGAACGCCAAGGGCGTGCCGCCCGCGTCGGAAGCATAGGCAAAGCGATGCCCTTCCTCATTCACAGGCATGCCTTGCCACAGCGCCGTCGTGATCGGTATCAGGGCGGCAATGCGGTGTGGCGGCTGAAAATAGCCATATTCGTCAATGGGCGGCACCCAGAAAACCCAAATCGCATAGTTCGCGTCAGGGTCGATGCCGCTGGTGTCGGCAAGCTCGAATTCATCGCCGATTGCGGCCAGAATGTCCGCGCCGGTGCGATTGGAGTGCCAGCGATAAGTCCGCTGCTCCTCTGGGGGCAGCGAGACATGGCGCAGCGCTGGCGGCACGAGGTCGTAATAGCCTGGCCGGCTCTCCAGATCGGGCTCTGTGCGGTAACCATTGCCAATACCGGAATAGTCCGAATA
Source organism: Delftia sp. S65 (assembly GCF_016516495.1). NCBI lineage: Bacteria > Pseudomonadati > Pseudomonadota > Betaproteobacteria > Burkholderiales > Comamonadaceae > Delftia > Delftia sp. S65. The sequence continues at coordinate 8,422 of NZ_JACVUR010000003.1, read as the reverse complement.
GGAGGCCGTATAGGTGGCGACGCCCAGATAGCTGTTCGTGCCATCGTCATAGGCCGCATGCACATGCACCTGGGCAGGCCAGGTCTCCGGGTCGCCCGCAGGCGTGTACCAGCGTTCGGCCCGGCTGCAGTAGATGTAGCCCGCGAGGTTTGCCATCTGCCAGCCTTAGAACGTGGGCAGCGCGATGCTGTACTCGTCGGCATCCTGGGTCGCACCTGACACCAGGGGGAGGTTTGTGATGTTGCCTTCGGCGCCCGACTGGGCAATGCGGCCCTGCACGCGCGGCTCGGTGGTCGAGGCAGCGCCTGTATCGCCGGAGCCGACATGGCGGTAATAGCCCGGCGTGCCGCTTGCCGCTACCGTGCCGCGCAGCACATCAGCCGGCACCTTGGCAATCACGCCGCCCACGGCGGTGGTGTCCAGCGTGAATCCTGCGCCTGCGCCGTCTTTGTCGATGGTGCACAGCAGCGTGCCCGTGGCAGCGTCATCAGCACTCGCGGGCTCAGGGCCGGTGTAGAGCATGATCTTGCCGTTTTGCAGCGCCTGGCGCATGGAGCCTGTCGCCAGCATGTAGTTGCGCAGGCCCGTCGAAACTCGGTATGTCATGGGAAGGTCCTTTCAGAGGAGATGAACGGGATCGAGGCGGAAGCCTGGCTCCTCGCCGATGGAAAACTTGTCGGGCCCGGGGGCGATGGTCTTGCCCTTGCGGCGCATCACCAGCAGTGGTGCGCGGTCGGGCGCGCCGGTTTGGGCCAGGTGGTCAAAAAACTCGGTGTCGGCCGGCTCCTGATGGGGCCCCTGCTCTGGCGACAGGCAGATCACGAACTCATCAGGGCGCCGAGACGCGATACAGCGGTAGCGCATGCGGTCCAGCGTGGCGCCAGGCGGCGCGTCATGGACTTGGCCGTCGAAAATCACCCGGTCGAACTGCTGGCCCTGGGCCTGGCCGTGCAGGGAGACGGTGTAGTCGCGCAGGGCGCCGTCAAAGGGCTGCGGGTGTACGCCGATCACGGCGGCCAAGGCCTGCCACCGGGCATCGATGTCGCGCAGGCTGAACGTGCGCCGTGCCGTAGACGCTGAACTGGTGGTGACCAGGGTGGCCGGCGGCGGGCTCGGCGGATGCTCTGTGGGCCCATACGCCAGCGTCCAGCTGCGCGTCTCCGTCAAATCGCTGGACTCCTCCATGGCCTCCAGCGCATGCAGCAGCGCGCCATTGACCAGGAACCGCTGCGTGACCTTGGACACACCGCCATCGCGCCGGACGTCCGTGTAGAAGGAGCTGCCCGAATACAGCACCACAGACCGGTCTTCCGGGTCCGTGTTGAACAGCATGGTGTCGTCGTGCCCGAGCGCTTCGGTTTCCTCCCGATAGGTCTGGGCGTAGCTGTCGGTGATCCGCTCAATCAGCAGTTCAGTACCGTCTGGCGCCATGTCCAACCCCACCAGTCGCGCAGTGCGCTGCGTCGTGGTCGTCCGCGAATAGCCGGACGAGCTGCTGCGCATGTGGGTTACGCGCGTGTCGGGATTCGGCCACTGGTCGGTGTAGTCGTAGAAGTCATTGGCCAGGCTGCCCCAGGTGAAGAAGGCGTCGGCAGGGTTGTGCCGCTGCTCGTTCACGGTCTTCACGTCTTCGCTGGGCGTGGTGGCCAGCGGCTGCAGGTCGAACTGAGCCTGCAACTGGCCGCTGTTGTCCAGGGTCAGCGTGCCGCGCAGCGCGTACCGGGGCGCGCCGAAGTTCACCACCTCATCCGGCGGGCTGCCGCTGGTCGTCACGGTCTCCAGCACGGCCACGCAGCGCTGGCCCGTGCCATCGAAAAACACCGGCTGGGCCAGCACCAGGTCGGTGGGCGCCTGCCACCGGGCGAACTCCGCCCCAGCGGCCACGCCCTCGTCATCCTTGTCCCTTGGATCCACGCGGTACAGCACCACCACCGTGTCGCCGGCATCATCCGGGTGGAATTCGTAGGCGGCATAGACCAGGTGTTCCACGGCGCCGCCGCCAGGGCGCTCGCCCTTGAACAAGGTGCAGCCGCGCACACCATGCGCCACGCGGATACGGGCGCCGGCTCGGCAGATCTCGGCCTTTGGCTGCGGCGCCTCATATGCGCCCTGCAGCGCATAGCGGAAGCCGTGGCCGTGGTCATAGGTGAGGACCGTCTTGTGGTCGGCGCTGATCCAGTCGTGCGGCCCGGCCACCAGATCCACGTTCTCCTTGCGGCGCAGGCCCTTGTCCGATCCGGTGAGCGTCAGCGCGGCCAGCGGCTCCACGGCCTTACCCTCCTTGAGGATCACGCCCTTGGGGTGCTCCAGGCTGGTCGGCCAGACCAGATAGTCCCAACGGCCGCCGCGGATCTCGATGTAGGCATCCTCGCCCTGCAGCGTCACGCGCACCTGCAGGCCCAACAGCTCGTAGCGCTGGGTCACATACTGGAAGCCGGCCGCGCGCAGTGCGACAACACGGCCGCGCGCGAAGGGCAAGGCCTGCCCGGCTTCGGCGCTGTCCAGCAGCAGGTGCTCGGCTCCCATGGCGCAGGCCTTACTGGGCGGGGATCGAGAACGAGAAGACGTCGATGGTGACCGGCTGGCCAACGGTGATGGCCACGGTGCTGAACTTCGCATCGCCGCCACCCACCGCAATGGCGCCATCGATGCGCACCAGCGTGGTGGAGACAGAGCCGTCATCAACGGCATTGGCGCGGAAGCGGAACCAGCCCGCATTGCCTGCGGCCAGGCCCACAAGCTTCCAGGTCGCTCCTGAAGGCTTGGCCACACCGCCGCCCGCGGCCGCATCCAGCACCAGGCCGTTCGTGGGGTCACCCGCATTCCAGGCTGCGCCGTTGAGCGTGGCTCGGCCCAGCAGCGTGCCCGTGGGAGCTGCATCAGCGGTCAGCGGCTGGGGGCCGGTGTAGACCTCGATCACGCCGCCATTGATTGCGCCGGCAAAGCCGACCAGGCCGGCCATGGCGTTGCGCAGGCCGGTAGAGAGTTTGACGGTCATGGAGATACCTCGCGTCGTTGATTGAAAGGAGTGCCGCCCGCGTTCAGGCAGGCAAGGAAACGGGTCTGACCGTCGATCTCGAGCACGGCCGCGCCAGCCTGCAGGCCGGGCGCCACGCTCACGTGCGAGGCGGTCAGATTGGTGAATGCAGGGAACTGGCACAGGCCACGCTGCGACCAGATCAAGGTGCGCTTGTCATCCAGAGCCCACGGCAGGCCTGGCACCGTGCCGTAGTCGGCAAGCAGGTCCATGCCTTCGGACGTGAGGGCATGCATGGCGCGGTCGGTGGCCACCACCAGCCCGGCTTTGTTCGGTGCCAGGGCGTGTACGCGGCCGGGCACCATGAAGAAGCCTTCGGAGAGATTCCAGAGGTGCGCCGCCAGAGGTTCGCTGCGCCACACGACTGTCTTGTCGTCCTCGGGCAGGTACTGGGCGGCGAAGATGCGGGCGTTCCATTCGGCGATCACGTCCACGCCCAGCGGCAGCGGGTCCAGCCCATCGGTCAGCAGCTCCTGGCCCAGGGCCTCGGGCGGCTGCGCCCAGACGGCAACAGGACCAGCAGCACCGAAGGCCAGCTGAAACACCGTGCTGTCGGCCGGCGCCACGTAGACCCTCGTCACGCAGCCGGGCAGCTGCTCGATGCCGCTGATCTGCAGCGCAGCGCCCTGCTCCACCACAACCTCGGCCGCCGTGCTGACCGGTGTCTCCCGGCCGTCCGGCAGGATGAAGGTGGCGCAGACACGGTACTGGCCCGCCGGCAACTGGCCGCCCTCGCCCACCACCACGCGCGGCTCGGCCGGCACGGGCAGGCGCCAGGGCAGCACCTCGCCCTCGGCAGTGATGATCCCGGCCGCGTCGCCGGCCACGTACAGCACCTGGTCGTTGATCTCAGCCCACCAAGCATCGCGGCCCAGGCCCTGCTCTAGGGGGCGCACCGTCATGTCATCCAGCACCTGCCTCAGCTCGCCGCCGTCGATCACATAGAGGCGGCTGAAATCGCGCGTGGAGTAGATGCCAGTGGGCGTGCATGCCATCGCCAGCGAGCGGCCGACGCGGACCTGCACCCCGCCCGACTCCGTCACATCGACGTTGTCGGCGCGGGTGAACCACGACAGGCCGAGCCGGATGGGATCGGTGACGTTGTTCAAGCCTCGGAAGTAGCGGATTGCAGCCATGCCGAGGACTTTGGCAAGGCATGCTGTCCGAGTCACACCCTGCCCGGAGCGTCACCCCACGGTCGCAGCCATCTCGCGCATTTGCTGACGCAGAGCCTTGGGCGATGTGTCCGCGATCCGATCCGCGCGATCCTTGTTCATCTCGCGCACGCGCTTCATCACGTCGGGGATCTTGACCACGATGGGCTGCTCGGGGTTGTTCTTGTTCCAATCGGCCAGCCGGTCGCGCACGCGCTGCAGGCCGGCGTCATCCTTCTCGAAGACAGCCTGGGCCCATTGCGCCTTGATGTCCGAAGAGGTCTGGGTATAGAAGCTCTTGGACCGCTGCATGAAGCTATTGGCCTCCTGGACCTCGGCCACGCTCTTGGGCTGGAAGCCGATGGCCTTGGCCGCCGCCTCTGCAAGCGTGGTGTCGATCACCTTGTAGCCCTTTTGGTCGCGGTACATGCCGGTGGTGGCCATGTCTGCACCCTTGGCCAGATTGCGCAGCGCCGTGGGCGACACTTCCAGCGCCGCGCCTGCCACGTCGCCCGTCAGAACCTTGCGGCCAGCAGTGAAACCGCGCGCGACCAGATCGCCGGCAGGGCCGACCACTTCCAGCAGGTCGCGCTCGCGGCTCTGTTTGGTCAGGAACAGTCCAGTGCCGGGGATCAGGTTGCCCATGCCCAGGCGCCCGGACACATCGATGGGCGCGCCCGGCAGACCAGACAGGCCCTGTTCCATGAACTCGCCCAGCTCCTTGCCCACGATCCCCGCCAGCGCCTGCTTGCGCCATTGCTTGCTGCTGATGTTGTAGCCCATCAGCTGGCCCGCGCCGTCAATCAGGTCCTCCACATCCTCGGCGAAGGGCACGCCGCCGGCACCGCCCATCAGCAGCAGCATGGCCAGGGCCCAGCCCACGGCGCGCTTGCCCTCGGGCCCGCCCTGCTTCCACATGCGCTGCATCAACTCCAGGTAGCTGACGGAATAGGTCTTGAAGGTGAACAGCGTGCCGCCTACGGCGCCGCGAGCCCACTGGGGTTTGTTGGCCTTCGAGTAGACGAACTGCGTCTCCAGCACCGCCTTGCGCGCGAAAGCGCCGGGATCGGGCATGCCCTGGGCCCTGGCGATCCGGAATGCAGCAATGAAGGTAGAGCGGCGGTTGAACTGCTCGGCCAACGCGAAGGGCTGCCCCCATGCCACCTTGGCGCGCTCCCAGGCATTGCCCGCCGCCGCGCGCGCATCGCCAGCCCGCGTGCCGTCGCCCGAACGCAGGCCGCCCGCTCCGCGCGCCTGGGCCATCAACTGGTGCACTTCCTGCGGCGACACCACGCCATCGTCCTCCGCCGATTTCAGGGCATGGGCCAGGTCCGTCTCGTACTTCATGCCGCGCGTGCCCATGTCCTTGAGTGCCCGTGTCATCTGGCCGCTGGCCGCGCGGATGCCGCCGAACTGGCTCAGCCATGGCAGCGTGACCGCAAAGGGCTGGGTCATGTTCACGAAGGCCGAGGCAAGGGAACCGCCCAGGTACTGCGCGAACAGCATGCCGCGCACAGCCTGGCCCTCCTCCTGCGGATCGCGGATGTAGCTGCGCAGGCCCATGGCCAGGTCCTTCAGCTCGCCCTGGTCCTTCGGGATGTCGTTGATGGCGCGGTCCATCGTGCCCGCGTTCAGGCCCGCCGCGCCCTGGCGTGCATTGCTGTAGACGAAATTGGCCACCACGCGGCCCACGTCCTGGCTGTAGCCCTCGATGCCCTTGCGCTGGATCAGGCGCTTGAGCGCGCTGTGGTTGTTCTTGGTCAGCTTCAGGTATTCGTCGTAGACCTTGCGCGTGGCCGCGTCAGCCTCTTTGCCCACCACCATGTCCTTGAAGATCTCCAGCGTCTCGGGCGTTATGCCTGCGAACAGCTTGAAGGACTGCTGGCTCATGGTTCCCTGCGTGATGACGGCGCCAGGGAAGGCCTGGGCCATCTGGATCTTGGCCAGGTTGGAGTCCTTCATGGACTCGTACATGCCGAAATACTGCCGGTTGCCATCCTGATCCACCACGTCCAGCGTGTACCGGCCGAAGCGCGAAAGCGGGGCATACCCGGCGTCCTGCAGATCCTTGGCCGTGGCGGCACGGTCCACCACCAGGTTGTTCAACTGCAGCAACCGGTCGGCCAGCTCCGGCTTGGCCTTGGCATCGTGCTGCAGCGTGGTGGTCAGTAGTTCCAGGGCGTCCGACAGCTTGGGGGCATCCAGCACCATGTCGCGCATCGGGGCGTACTCGTCGCCCAGGGCGCGCATCATGTCCGCCCGAGCGGTCATGTCGATGGAGCGGTCGATGGCCGCGCGGGCCTCGCGGTACAGCGCGATCTGGTTGGGCGTCGCGCCGAACATGGTCTGCAGTTCGGCATCGGTCCAGACCGTGCCGGCCTTCAGCATCTTGCTGTCGAAGCGGGAATTCACGTTGGCCTCGTACTGGGCCAGCGGCAGGCCGCGCCAGGCGCCCAGCATGCGGTCGTCCAGCCGCCCGGCGCGCAGCAGCAACTGGGCCTTGTCGTCGGCGGGCAGGTTACCGTACTTCTTGGCCAGCTCGTCCACCAGCACGGCCTTGCCGTCCACGTCACGCCCCCAGAGCAGCGTGCCTTCAAACAGCGGCTTGGCCACGGCCTTGTTGTCGGCAGCCGATACGGGCGTCTTGCGATTCTTGCCCACCAGATCGCCGATGGTGTCCACGCGCGGCAGCAGGCGCGGCGCGCGGTCGGCCGCATCGTTGGCCAGCATGGACACATCATCGATGTTCTGCTGCGCAGTCTCGTAGACGGGCTTGAACTCTGGCACGCGCTCGGCAAGGTGCCGCATGGTGCCGATGGTCTTGTCCCAGACAGAGATCTTGCCCGGGTGGGACATCGTCTTCTGGAGCTGGTCCAGAGCGCTGTCCTTGATCGCCGAAAGCCGCGTGCGGCTGAAGCTCAGATCGTCGGCGTCATCGCCTTGGCGAGGATTGCCTTGATCTGCGCGCTCGCTTCCGCGTCGTCCTTCTTCAGCGATTCGATCTCGGAGTCGCTCAGCCGGTTCGAATCGCGCAAGGTATCGGGCCTCGGACTCGGTGAGCGCGTCGAATCCGTAGCCTGTGGCTGCACGGAATTGGTCTTCGAGGTCACCATGTTTTTGCCGGAGAGTTGCGAGAATTTCAGGAGAGGGCTGGATTTTTGCACTGTACTGCTTGCCGGTCAACGCAACCACGCCCACCACGTTGCCACCGCCCTCGCGGACGTGGCTGGCCAGGGCCGCGAACGTGCCACCCTGGGTGAGAGTGTCATCCACCAGCAGATAGTCGCCAGGCTCCACGGCGCCCGCGAAATCGACGGGCGCAAAGATGCGGTCCAGCCCATCCAGGCCGGTGCGACGCGCGCGGTTCGCCTGCACGATGCCTGTCGCCGTTTCCAGGCCCAGGCGCGCTGCCAGAACTTCGGACACGGCGCGCGGGATCTTGTTGCGCCCCGAGGCCTCTTCGGCCGCCACCGGCAACACGCGCGGGCGGGCGCCACCCAGTGCAGCAGCGACCTTCGCCACCATCTCGGGTGTGACGAGGTCCACAGCCAGCCGTGTAGCCGCTGCGACATCCCCCCCCTTCGCCGCCGCGTAGTCCGGGTGCTTCGATGCGCTGCCCAGCGTGCTGCCAATGATTGCGTCAGGCGTGATGGACGGCGAGTCGGAGCGGCTGAACACAGGCTCGACGCGGTCGGACACGGCGCGCTGCCCGCGCTCCACGAAATCGCGCGCCGGCAGGATGTAGCCCTGGATGATGTCGGCATCCGAGAGCTTCAGCCCCCTGAACCCAGGCACGTTGGCCCTCAGCCAGTTGCGGATGGCGGCCACTGCGCGGCGCACGAAATGCAACTGCGGCGTCTTCTCGGCCATCTCGGCCAGCACTTCCTCGGCCGCGTGGCGCCGGCTCAGGTCCGTGACGCCCGGCAGGCCGTATTCCTTGATCTTGGCCGCAACCTCGGCTTGGCGCATGGTGGCCACCTGGTTGAGGATCTTGTTCAGCTCCGGGCCGAACATGCCGCGCAGGCCATGGTGGCCCAGCACTTCGTGGTGCAGCACGCGAGCCGCGTCGGCCGGCGTATTGAGCTTGCTGGCCAGCAGGTAGGCTTTGCCGCGCCAGTAAAAGCCCTCGGGCGCGGCCCCCCCGCCCCCCCACCGCCGGGCCCACAACCCCCCCCCCCCCCCCCCCCCCGCTTTTCCCCCGGGGGGGCGCCCCCCCCCCGGGCTGTTGCCC
>NZ_JACVUR010000039.1:0-54418 GCF_016516495.1 Delftia sp. S65 | reverse complement strand
AGCCGCCACCACCGCCCCATCCACCGCCGCCACCCCTGCCGGAGCGGCCGCTTCCCAGCAGGGTGAACAGCAGCGTGACGACTCCCGCTCCTGCGGCGACGAGCAGACTGGCCGTCACCACATAGGCGGCAATGCCGGCGCCTGCCCCCGCCAGCACGGAGGCCAGCGGCCGGCCCAGTACCGAGCGCAGGATGGGACCGACCACGGCCACGCCGAAGAAGAAGAACAGCATCAGGTCTTCCATGTCGAAGCCCCTGTCCGGGCTTTTGGAAGACTGGGGGCTGGAGGAGGGCGCCGGCAATTGCTCGCCCGCAATGCGCGCTGCCACCTGGTCCAGCGCAGCGGTGATGCCGCCCGCATAGTCCCCCTGGCGAAAGCGCGGTGCCATCTGCTGGTCGATGATGCGCGCGGCTGCCAGGTCGGGGATCGCGCCTTCCAGCGCGCGGGCCACTTCCATGCGCATGCGTCTGTCGTTCTTGGCAATCACCACCAACAGGCCGTCGCCCACGTCGCGGCGGCCGATCTTCCAGTCACTGGCCACGCGCCAGGCATAGGCGGCAATGTCCTCGGGCGCGGTGGTGGCCACCATCAGCACGACGACCTGCGAGCCCGACTTCTGTTCGATGCCACGCAGCCTGTCTTCAATGGCGCGTGCCTCATCGGCCGACAGCGTGCCCGTCTGGTCGATGAGCCGCGCCGAGAGGGCCGGCACGGGCTGCGGCGCCTGCGCCAGCGTGCTCTCGGGCAGCAGCAGCATGGTCAGGGCAAGGGCGCAAAGCATGCGCCACAGTGGCACCAGGGACATGGTCACGGCTTACTTGTTGCCGAAGTCCACCGTGGGCGGACGGGAGATTTCGGCCTCGTTCTGCACGCTGAAGCTGGGCTTGGGTTCGTAGCTGAAGACCTTGGCCGTCAGATTGGTCGGAAAGCTGCGCGCCAGCACGTTGTAGGACTGCACGGCCTGGATGTACTGGTTGCGCGCCACGGTGATGCGGTTCTCCGTGCCCTCCAGCGTCACGCGCAGGTCGCGGAAGCCCTGGTTGGCCTGCAGCTGGGGATAGCGCTCGGCCACCACCATCAGCCGCGACAGGGCACTGGACAGCTCGCCCTGCGCCTGCTGGAACTTGTTGAAGGCCTCGGGGTTGTTGACCAGCTCGGGCGTGGCCTGGATGGAGGTGGCCTTCGCGCGTGCCTCCACTACCTTGGTCAGGGTTTCCTGCTCGAAATTGGCCTCGCCCTTGACCGAGGCCACGATGTTGGGCACCAGGTCGGCACGGCGCTGGTACTGGTTGAGCACCTCGCTCCAGGCCGACTTGGTCTGTTCGTCAAGACGCTGGAAGTCGTTGTAGCCGCAGCCGGTCAATGCCAGGACGGTGGCAAGCGTGGCGAGTAGACGTTTCATAAGATGGCAACCTGAAAGCGACAATGGAAAACAGTATCGCGCACGATGCATGCGCAATGCTGGCGATTGTGCTGCGCGCCCGGCCTGCTGCCCTGTAGGGCAAAGGCCATTGCGCAGCGGTGTGGCAAGGACTGCTAACAGGGCTTTTATGCACGAATTCACGGCGGCGCGCTGGTTGCCCGGGGGCCATGCCCAGACCATCTGGCCGGCACTGTTCGCGCGCCGCTGGCCGGCGGGCCAGGCGGCGCCCGCCTGGCGCTGGGAGCGCTGGGATACCCCGGATGGCGACTTCATCGATGTCGCCTTCGGCGGTGCTCCCACCCTGCCTGCCGATGCGCCATGGCTGGTGCTTTTCCATGGCCTTGAAGGCTCGGCGAACAGCCACTATGCCCAGGCCATGGCCTGGGTGGCCGCGCAGCGTGGCTGGCACATGGCCGTGCCGCACTTTCGCGGCTGCAGCGGCGAGGTCAACCGGGGCCCGCGCGCCTATCACTCGGGCGATGTGCAGGAGGTGGACTGGATACTGCGCCGCCTGCGCGCACGGTCTTCCCGCCCGCTCCATGTGGTGGGTGTTTCCCTGGGCGGCAATGCGCTTGCGCGCTGGGCCGGTCTGCAGGCAGACAAGGCCGCCGAGGTGGTCCAGGCCCTTGCGGCGGTGAGTGCGCCGCTGGATCTGGCGGCTGGCGGCATGGCGCTGGGGCAGGGTCTGAACCGCTGGATCTACACACGCATGTTCCTGCGCACGCTGGTGCCCAAGGCGCGGGTCAAATGGGCGCAATTTCCCGGGCTCTTCGACCGCGATGCCGCGGTGCGCGCGCGCGATCTGAAGGAGTTCGATGACGCGTTCACGGCACCCGTGCATGGCTTTCTCGATGCGCACGACTATTGGCGCCGGGCGGCAGCCAAGCCTGTGCTGGGCAGCATTGCCGTGCCTGCGCTGCTGCTCAATGCGCTGGACGATCCTTTTGTCCCTGCATGCAGCCTGCCAGGGCCAGGCGAGGTCGGCCCACGGGTTACGCTGTGGCAACCGCCGCATGGCGGTCATGTGGGTTTTGCACAGGGACATTGGCCAGGGCATGTACTGGGCATGCCGCAGGCCGTCACGCAGTGGCTGGCAGACAGCGAACAAGGATGAATGCAATGGACGATATCGTGAAGCAGGCCATGGCCAAATGGCCCCATGTGCCCGCCTGCAGCGGCTGGCTGGGGCTGGACGATCGCGGGCGCTGGTATCTGCGCGATGAAGAGGCTCAGGCCTGCGGCGCTTTCGACAGCGGCATCCCGGGAGCCAAGGGCGCGGAGGTGCGCAACGAAAAGCTGGCGGACTTCATCGCCCGCAACTATCTTGCCGAGCCTGATGGTCGGTGGTTTTTCCAGAATGGTCCCCAGCGCGTGTATGTGGAACTGGAAAGCACACCCTGGATATGGCGGCTGCGCTGGGATGGCGAGCGCCTGCAGGTGCACAGCCACACAGGGGCAGAGCTGCAGGCCGCAGACATCAAGGAGGTTTTGATGGATGAGACAGGGCGCCTGTATCTGGCCATGCCCTCCGGCCTGGGCCTGGTCCATACGCAGGACATGGTCGATGCCGCTGCCGCGCTGGACGCCGGCATGCTGCCTGCCTGTGAAGAGGTGCCGGCACAGACGTTGCCGCAACGCTACGGTTTTGTGCGCAGTCCGGCCCGGGCATGAAAAAACCGGCCGAAGCCGGTTGGTGCCAGGCATCCTGGGCCTTGCTCAGTTGGCGGGTGCCGCTGCAGCTTCTGCTGCAGCGCCTTCTGCGGCCGGGGCCTTGGGCTCTTCAAACTTGCCACCTGCGGCATTGGCCATGTAGACCACGCCACGGGCAATTTCGGTGTCGTTGAAATCGCCGCCGCCTTGAGGCGCCATCGCTCCCTTGCCCTTGAGGGCCGAGTGCACCAGACCTTCTAGACCTTGTGCCAGGCGCGGGCCCCAGGCCGCGGCATCCGCGAACTTGGGAGCACCTGCGGCACCTGTGGCATGGCAGGCCGCGCATTGGCCCTTGAAGACTTCTTCACCCGAGCGCAGCGGGCGATTGGCATCCCGGATTTCCACGAGGCCGATTTTCTGCAGCCGCTGGGCCTTGGCCATTTCGGTCTGGGAAGCGCCGGCGCCGGCCTTGTCGGCCGAGCTCACATATTGCACGAGGCCGATGATCACGAACACCGGAACCACGAACGAGAAAAACACCGCCATCAGCAGCTGCTTGGGGTTCTTGATCGGGCCCGTATGGGCTTCTTCGGTGTGGGTTGCGCTCATGAAGTCCTCTTGTGTTGTGGGGGCGTGAGTCAACAACAAATTATATCGACGGGCCTCTTGCAGACACTGCGCGCAGACCCGGGTTGACCTGGGGCGCACATATGCCATGAGATGGATCAAGCAAATGGCAAATGCTTTCCGCGCGCCATGAAAAAGAGGTGTTCACCTTGCGGAGAACACCTCTGTGCGGTTGGCGCGGCAGATACCGGCCTTGGGTCTTACTGCGCGGGCGCGGGAGCCGGCGTGGCTGCCGCTGCTGTCGCCGTCCTGTCGGTCCAGCCGCCGCCAAGCGCCTTGTACAGCTCGATCTGGTTGAGCAGCTGCGCCAGACGCACGCTCACGGTGGACTGCTCCAGCGCGAACAGGGTGCGCTGTGCATCCAGCAGGTCCAGGTAGCTGGCCACGCCGTTGCTGTATCGCAGGTCGGACAGCTTCAGGCGTGCCTGCTCGGCTTCGAGCTGGGCACGCTGGGCCATGATCTGGTCACGCAGCGTGCCCTGGCTGTCCAGTGCGTCGGAGACCTCGCGGAAGGCGCTCTGGATAGACTTCTCGTACTGGGCAATGGCCACTTCGCGCTCGACCTTGGCCGCAGCCAGATTGGCCGAATTGCGGCCCGCATCGAAGATGGGCAGGAGGGCAGATGGCGCGAGGGTGAAGCCCCAGCTGCCGCTCTTGAACAGGCCCGACAGCTCGTTGCTGGCCGTGCCGAACTGCCCTGTCAGCGTGATGCGCGGGAAGAAGGCGGCACGCGCGGCACCGATGTTGGCGTTGGTGCTGATCAGCTGCTGCTCGGCCTGGCGAATGTCGGGCCGCTGCGTCAGCAGATCCGACGGGAGGCCGGCAGGCACGGCGGGCAGGTCGGCCGTGTCGCGCAGTCCCTGGCTGGAGCCCAGGCTGGCGAGCACGTCCGCTGGCAGGGACTGGCCCAGCAGCAGCACCAGGGCGTTCTCGTCCAGGGCGCGCTGGCGCTGCTGCTGCGCCAGCGTGGCGCGCGCAGCCTCGGTCAGCGAGACGGCCTGGCGGTAGTCCAGCTCGGACGCCACGCCCGTGTCGAAGCGCAGCTTGGTCAGCTTGATCGACTCTTCACGGGTCTGCAGCGTGTCGCGCGAAATCTTCAGCAGTTGCTCGTCGGCCAGCAGCGTGTACCAGCCGCTGGCCACAGCGGCCACCAGGCTGGTCTGCGCGGCGCGGCGAGCTTCCTCGGTCGCCAGGTACTGTGCCAGGGCCGCTTCCTTCAGGCTGCCGATGCGGCCGAAGAAGTCCAGCTCCCAGGAAGTGACGGCCAGGCCGACCTGGTAGCTGTTGACGTACTTGGTGCCCGAGCCCGTGGTGTTCGGGGCGCGGCTGGCGTTGACGCCGGCACCCACCGTCGGGAACTGGTCCGCGCGCGTGATCCGGTACTGGGCCTGGGCACGCTCGATGTTGAGCGCGGCCACGCGCAGGTCACGGTTGTTGTCCAGCGCGGTGCGAACCAGCTGCTGCAGGCGTGCGTCCTGGAAGAAATCCTGCCAGGGCAGCTGCGCTGCAGCCGTGCCGCCTTCCGCCGCAGCGGTGGCGTTCGCGCGGGTGTACTGCGCCGCGACCGGAGCGGCAGGGCGCTCGTAGGTGGGGATGAGCGAGCATCCCGCCAGGAGCACGGCGGTGGCGATGGCCACCGGGGTACTGCGATTAATCATGGCTCAAGGCCTCCTTGCCGGCCGGTGTGGACGGCGGGTTGTGCGTTTTGATCTTGCCCTTGAACAGCTTGCGCACCACGACGAAGAAGGTGGGCACGAACAGCACGGCCAGCACGGTGCCGGTGATCATGCCGCCGAGCACGCCGGTGCCGATGGCACGCTGGCTGGCCGAGCTCGCGCCCGTGGCGATCACCAGAGGCACCACGCCCAGGCCGAAGGCCAGCGAGGTCATGATGATGGGGCGGAACCGCAGGTGGGCGGCTTCCAGCGCAGCCTCGATCAGTCCCTTGCCTTCGGCCTGCAGGTCCTTGGCGAACTCCACGATCAAGATCGCGTTCTTCGCCGACAGGCCGATCACCGTCACCAGTCCGATCTGGAAGTACACGTCGTTGGAGTAGTTGCGCAGCAAGGTGGCAAGCACCACGCCCAGCAGACCCAGCGGCACGACCAGAATCACCGACAGCGGAATCGACCAGCTCTCATACAGAGCAGCCAGGCACAGGAACACGGCCAGGATGGCGAAGGCGTACAGGAAGATGGCTTGCGAACCCGCCAGCTTTTCCTCACGCGACTGGCCGGTCCACTCGAAGCCGAAGCCTTCGGGCAGCTTGGCAGCCAGCTTTTCCATCTCGTCCATGGCATCGCCCGAGCTGAAGCCCGGTGCGGCCGAGCCTTCGATACGCACGGCTGGGTAGCCGTTGTAGCGCACCGTCTGCTGGGCGCCCTTGACCCACTTGGTGGTCGCGAACGTGGACAGCGGCACCGGATCGCCCTTGGCATTGCGCGCGTTCAGGCGCAGCAGGTCGTCGGGCTGCATGCGGGCCGGAGCATCGGCCTGCACGATCACGCGCTGCAGACGACCCTGGTTGGGGAAGTCATTGACGTAGGACGAGCCCAGCGCCGTGGACAGCGCGGCATTGATCGAGGTGAAGTCCACGCCCAGGGCGTTGGCCTTGTCGCGGTCGATCTCGATGCGCAGCTGGGGCGCGTCCTCCAGACCATCGGGACGCACGCCAGCCAGCACCTTGCTCTGCCCGGCCATGCCCAGCATCATGTTGCGGGCATTGATCAGCGCATCGTGTCCGTGGCCGGCACGGTCCTGCAGGCGGAACGAGAAGCCCACGGCGTTGCCCAGTTCGGGAATGGGCGGCGGGTTCACGGCGAACACGAAGGCATCGCGGATGCCCGACGTCATGCCCATGATGCGGCCCGTCATGGCGTCCACCGTGGAGTTCGCTCCCTTGCGCTCGGACCAGTCCTTGAGCGGCACGAAGGCGAGGGCGGCATTCTGGCCCTGGCCGGAGAAGCTGAAGCCCAGCACGCTGACCATGTTGGCCACTTCGGGCTGCGGCAGCACGGCTTCTTCCACCTGCTTCATCACCTCCAGCGTGCGCTCCTTGGCGGCGCCAGGGGGCAGTTGCACGTTGACGATGAAGTAGCCCTGGTCCTCGGTCGGCAGGAACGAGGTCGGCAGGCCACGGAACACCACCACGGCGCCCGCGATCACGGCCAGGTACACGCCGATCATCAGCACCGAGCGCTTGAGCAGTCGGGCCACCCAGCCTTCATAGGACTTGGCCGAGCGTGCGAACGTGCGGTTGAACCAGCCGAAGAAGCCTTTCTTCTCGTGGTGGTGACCGGCTTCCACGGGCTTGAGCAGCGTTGCGCACAGGGCCGGCGTCAGCGTCAGCGCCATGAAGGCCGAGAAGCTGATGGAGGCGACCATCACGATGGAGAACTGCCGGTAGATATTGCCGGTGGACCCCGCGAAGAAGGCCAGCGGTATGAACACCGCGATCAGCACCAGCGTAATGCCCACGATGGCGCCCGAGATCTGGCCCATGGCCTTGATCGCGGCTTCGCGCGGCGGCAGGCCTTCCTCGCTCATGATGCGCTCGACGTTCTCCACCACCACGATGGCGTCATCCACCACGATGCCGATGACCAGCACCATGCCGAACATGGCCAGCACGTTGATCGAGAAGCCCACGGCCTGCATGACCGCGAAGGTGCCCAGCAGTGCAATGGGCACCACGATGGTCGGGATCAGCGTGTAGCGCCAGTTCTGCAGGAACAGGTACATCACGAGGAACACCAGCACGATGGCTTCCAGCAGCGTGTGGGCGACCTTCTCGATGGAGATGCTCACGAACTTGGAGCTGTCGTAGGGAATGGAGTACTTCACGCCCTTGGGGAAGAACTTCTGCAGCTCTTCCATGCGCGCATGCACGGCCTTGGCCGTGGCCAGCGCATTGCCGCTGGGCGTCAGCTGGACGCCGATACCCACGGCATCCTTGCCGTTCAGGCGGGCGGAGGTCGCGTAGGCCTGGCCGCCGATCTCGATGGTGGCCACGTCCTTGAGGCGCACGGTGGAGCCATCGGGATTGGCGCGCAGCACGATGTTCTCGAACTGGCCGATCGAAGACAGCTGGCCCATCACCGTCACCGTGGCGGCGATCTTCTGGCCCGTGATGTTGGGCAGGTCGCCAATGGCGCCGCTGGCCACCTGGGCGTTCTGGCTGCGGATGGCGGCCGTCACGTCCTCGGCCGAGAGCTTGTAGCCCTGCAGCTTGGCGGGATCGAACCAGATGCGCATCGCCTTTTCGGTACCGAACAGCTGTGCCTGGCCCACGCCGGCCACACGCTGGATTTCGGGAACGATGTTGCGCGAGGCGTAGTCACCCAGGGCCACCGTGTCATAGGCCTTGGCGTCCTCGGACGACAGCATGATGAACAGCAGGAAGTTGGACGACGCCTTGTCCACGCGCACGCCCTGCTGCGTCACGGACGCAGGCAGGCGCGGTGTGGCGCGCGACAGGCGGTTTTGCACGTCCACCTGCGCCAGGTCCACGTTGGTGCCGGCCTCGAAGCTGATGGTGATGCTGCCCGTGCCATCGGCCTGGGCCACCGACTCCATGTAGACCAGACCGGGCGAGCCGTTCATCTCGCGCTCAATCACGGACAGCACGCTGTCTTCGAGCACCTTGGCGGACGCGCCTGGATAGGCGGTGTTGATGACGATGGCCGGAGGAGCCACCTTGGGGTATTGAGCGATCGGAAGCTTGGTCAGCGCGATACCACCGAGGACGATGATGAATAGCGCGACGACCCATGCAAAGATCGGTCTGTCAATAAAGAACTTGGCCATTGCTGAGCCCCTTGATTACTTCTTGTCTGCCTGGTCCGCAGGCTTGGCATCGGCTGCGGCTTGCGGGGCTGGCGCTGCCGCGCCGGCCGGCTTCTGGGCACCTGCGGCCTCGGGCTGCCAGGGCACGGGCTTGACCGGTGTGCCGGGCGGCAGCATCTGCAGCTTCTGGAAGCCGTCGACCATGACCTTCTCACCCGCCTGCAGGCCTTCGCTCACCAGCCACTGGTTGTTCTGGGCCGTGGTCACCTTCACCTGCCGCTTGGTGATCTTGCCGTCGTCGCTGACCACGCTCACGGTGTCGCCGGTCTCGGTGCGCGTCACCGCCTGCTGGGGCACGGCAATGGCGTTGGACGCCTGGGCCTGCTCCATGCGCACGCGCACATACATGCCGGGCAGCAGCAATCCCTTGGGATTGGGCACCTCGGCACGCAGCGTGACCTGGCCCGTGGAGCTGTCCACGGTCAGGTCGGTGAACAGCAGCTTGCCCTTGAGCTCATAGGCCGTGCCGTCGTCCAGGCGCACCTCGACGCTGGCAGCCTCGGCGCCATCGGCCTTCTTGAGCTTGCCCTGCTCCATCGCGCGGCGCAGCCGGAAGGCCTCGCTGGACGACTGGGTGAAGTTCACATAGACAGGATTGATCTGCTGGACCACGGCCAGCGGAGTCGCCTCGCCCTGGCCGACCAGCGCACCTTCGGTCACCAGCGACTGGCCGATGCGGCCGGAGATGGGGGCCGTGACGTTGGTGTAGCCCAGATTGATCTCGGCCGTGCGCACCGACGCCTTGCCGGCCGCCACATCGGCCTGGGCCTGCTTGTAGGCTGCCTCGGCGTTGACGAAATCCTGCTTGCTGATGGCGTTGGCGGCAACCAGCGGACGGTAGCGTTCCAGCTGCGCCAGTGCCTGCGCCTGGTTGGCTTCGGCGCGGGCCTGCGTGGCCTTGGCGCTTTGCAGCGTGGCCTGGTAGGGTGCGGGATCGATGCGGTACAGCACCTGGCCGGCCTTCACATCGCTGCCTTCCCGGAACAGTCGTTCCTGCACGATGCCGGCGCTGCGGGCGCGGATCTGGGCCACGCGGCGCGCATCCACGCGACCAGGGAGTTCGGTCACAAGGCCCACGTCGGCGGGGGTGGCGACCACCACGCCCACCGGCACGGCGGGCATCTGCTGCTGCGCGGCAGCTTGTTCTTCGGGCTTTTTCCCGCAGGCCGCCATGGCCATTGCGGCAGTGACGGCCAGGGCCACGGTGGTGAGGCGCAGACTGCTGTAAGGGGACGGAGCGGCTGACACATTGCTGCGTGTGCTGGGCATGATGGGTCCTTGTGCTGAATCAAATAACGATGTTGACGTTCCGGTCAGCGCTATCCGGAACGCCCGTGTCCACGGGCAAGTCGCGGATTATACATACATACATGAATGTATAATGACCGCTGTTGCTGCAAGGCGGCGCGAAGCATGGCGTAGCGTGGCATGGCCGGGCTCAACGATGGAAGGAAATACATCTTGGCACGACGAACGAAAGAAGATGCGTTTGCAACGCGCAACAGTCTGCTGGACGCTGCGGAGCAAGTGTTCTACGAACAGGGTGTCGCCCGGGCCTCGCTCAACGAGATTGCCCAGCGAGCCGGCGCCACGCGCGGTGCGGTCTACTGGCATTTCAAGGACAAGCTGGATCTCTTCTACGCCATGCTGGACCGCGTCACGCTCCCGCTGGAGCAGGCTGCTCAGGGCGACTGCGGAGATGACTCCGAATGCGATGCGCTGGAATATGTGCGGCGCCTGATGGCGGTGGTCTTCGGGCGCATCGCCGATGACGACAGCACGCGGCGCGTCTTCGAGATCCTGCTGCTCAAGGTGGAATACGTGGGCGAGCTCATGCCCGTGCAGGAGCGCAACCGTGCCGCACTGGACTCTTTTTCCGCGCAACTGGAGCTGGCGCTGCGCGCGGCTGCCGAAAGCCATGCGGTGACCATGTCCATGCCGGCTCCCCAGGCCTCGATCGCGCTGTGCGCCATGTTTGATGGCCTGTTGCAGAGCTGGCTGCTGGGAAGGGTCTTCGATCTCAAGCAGGTGGGCGCGCAGGCGGTGGATGTCTGCCTGCGGGGGTTGGGCTTCACGGTGCCGCAGGCGCAATAGCGTCGGGTCCTGGGGGGCTTGGACGTGCCGGGGCAAAGTCATGCGACAATGCTCGGCTTGTGCAGGGCAGCGATGCCCTGAGCGGCTGTAGCTCAGTGGATAGAGTATTGGCCTCCGAAGCCAAGGGTCGTGGGTTCGATCCCCGCCAGCCGCACCACAATTTTTCTTGGATCGCCCAGGTGGCCTGAGAAAAAAATGCACTGAAATTTTTCTGAAGAAAAAAACGGTGCTAGAATTCAAATCTCTTCGGAGGGGTGCCCGAGTGGCTAAAGGGGGCAGACTGTAAATCTGTTGGCTTACGCCTACACTGGTTCGAATCCAGTCCCCTCCACCAGTAATGGTGAAGAAGAGAAGTCATCTGAAAAGATGGCGACGTGCAGTCAATCTGTGCGGGAGTAGTTCAATGGTAGAACCCTAGCCTTCCAAGCTAATGACGCGGGTTCGATTCCCGTCTCCCGCTCCAGTTGGCGAGCAAAGTTTTTTGAGATTGCTTCGGCAGCCTCAAGGCCCATGTGGCTCAGTGGTAGAGCACTCCCTTGGTAAGGGAGAGGTCGGCAGTTCGATCCTGCCCATGGGCACCATTATCTCTGGTGCGCTCGCTAGATGGGGTTGCGCCAAATCCTGTTGTAGTGATTTAGATTTTTTTCGGAGTCGGAAAAATGGCTAAAGCAAAATTCGAGCGTACCAAGCCGCACGTCAACGTTGGCACCATCGGTCACGTGGACCACGGCAAGACGACCCTGACGGCTGCTATCGCTACCGTTCTGTCCAAGAAGTTCGGCGGCGAAGCCAAGGCTTACGACCAGATCGACGCAGCACCTGAAGAAAAGGCTCGCGGCATCACGATCAACACCGCCCACGTCGAGTACGAAACGGCCGGTCGCCACTACGCTCACGTTGACTGCCCCGGCCACGCCGACTACGTCAAGAACATGATCACCGGCGCTGCTCAAATGGACGGCGCCATCCTGGTGTGCTCGGCCGCTGACGGCCCCATGCCCCAGACCCGCGAGCACATCCTGCTGGCCCGTCAGGTGGGCGTGCCCTACATCATCGTGTTCCTGAACAAGTGCGACATGGTGGACGACGAAGAGCTGCTGGAACTGGTCGAAATGGAAGTGCGCGAGCTGCTTGCCAAGTACGACTTCCCCGGCGACGACACCCCCATCATCCGCGGCTCGGCCAAGCTGGCCCTGGAAGGCGACCAGTCCGACAAGGGCGAACCTGCCATCCTGCGCCTGGCTGAAGCACTGGACTCCTACATCCCCACGCCCGAGCGCGCTGTGGACGGTGCCTTCGCAATGCCCGTGGAAGACGTGTTCTCGATCTCTGGCCGTGGCACCGTGGTGACTGGCCGTATCGAGCGCGGCATCATCAAGGTCGGCGAAGAAATCGAAATCGTCGGTATCCGCGACACCCAGAAGACCATCGTCACCGGCGTGGAAATGTTCCGCAAGCTGCTGGACCAAGGTCAAGCTGGCGACAACGTGGGTCTGCTGCTGCGCGGCACCAAGCGTGAAGACGTGGAACGCGGCCAAGTGCTGTGCAAGCCCGGCTCCATCAAGCCCCACACCCACTTCACGGCTGAGGTGTACGTGCTGTCCAAGGACGAAGGTGGTCGCCACACTCCGTTCTTCAACAACTACCGTCCCCAGTTCTATTTCCGTACGACCGACGTGACCGGCTCCATCGAGCTGCCCGCCGACAAGGAAATGGTGATGCCTGGCGATAACGTGTCGATCACCGTCAAGCTGATCGCCCCCATCGCCATGGAAGAAGGTCTGCGCTTCGCTATCCGCGAAGGTGGCCGTACCGTGGGCGCTGGCGTGGTTGCCAAGATCATTGCCTAATTGATTCGTAGGGGTATAGCTCAATTGGCAGAGCGTCGGTCTCCAAAACCGAAGGTTGTAGGTTCGATTCCTACTGCCCCTGCCACCTGATGGTGGAATCGCAACGAGCCCGCCCCAAAGCGGGCTTCGGTGTCTTGGCGTTGCGCAAAAGATGCGCATTAGAAATGGATTATGGCCACTACTCAGGTTGAAACGGTCAGCTCCGGAGCTGACAAAGCCAAGCTTGCCGCAGTCGCGGCTTTAGTCGTTGCTGCGATCGCAGGTTTCTATCTGCTGAGCAAGCAAGGCCCCATCGTCCAGTGGCTGGTGCTGCTGGTCGGCCTGGCTGCAGCTGCTGGCACGTTCCTTGTTTCCGAGCCCGGAAAGCGTTTCGTGAGCTTTGCCCAGGATGCCTGGCGCGAAGTCAAGAAGGTCGTCTGGCCGACGCGCAAGGAAACCATGCAGATGACCTTGTACGTCTTCGGCTTTGTCGTCATCATGGCCTTGTTCCTGTGGTTCACGGACAAGACGCTTGAGTGGGTCTTGTACGACCTGATTTTGGGCTGGAGGAAGTAATGGATGCTGTCGAAACGGGTGTGAACGACGGAGGGGCAGCGCCTGCCAATCCGGATCTGCGCTGGTACATCGTCCATGCCTACTCCGGCATGGAAAAGGCTGTTGAGCGCAACATCATCGAGCGCATCGCGCGCTCTGACATGCAGTCCAAGTTCGGTCGCATTCTTGTCCCTACTGAAGAAGTGGTGGAAATGAAGAATGGCCAGCGCCGCACTACCGAGCGCCGTCTGTTCCCTGGCTACGTGTTCGTCGAGATGGTCATGGACGACGATACCTGGCACTTGGTCAAGCACACCAGCAAGGTGACGGGTTTCGTGGGCGGTGCCAAGAACCGTCCTGCGCCCATTTCCGAAGAGGAAGTGCGCAAGATCGTCAGCCAGATGCAGGAAGGCACGGAAAAGCCGCGCCACAAGGTCGAGTTCATGCCCGGCGAGCTGGTGCGTGTCAAGGAAGGTCCGTTCACGGACTTCAACGGCTCTGTCGAAGAGGTCAACTACGAGAAGAGCCGTCTGCGCGTCTCCGTGATGATCTTCGGTCGCTCCACGCCGGTCGAGCTTGAATTTGCCCAGGTTGAAAAAACCTGAGTTACCGCTTACAATCTCTGGCTCTGCATTTTTAGGCTTGGTGCAGGGCGTTCTCACAAGAGTCTTTTAACCCCCGGGGAGCTGTCGGCTGCAACTGTTGTTGGTTGGGCCGGCGGCGCTATACCCGCAAGGAGCATTCAATGGCGAAGAAAATCGTCGGCTTCATCAAGCTGCAAGTGCCAGCTGGTAAGGCCAATCCCTCTCCCCCGATCGGTCCTGCGCTGGGTCAGCGCGGCCTCAACATCATGGAATTCTGCAAGGCGTTCAACGCCCAGACCCAAGGTGTCGAGCCCGGACTGCCCCTGCCCGTGGTCATCACGGCCTTCGCGGACAAGAGCTTCACCTTCATCATCAAGACGCCTCCGGCGACTGTGCTGATCAAGAAGGCCATCAAGCTGGACAAGGGTTCTTCCAACCCCCTGAAGAACAAGGTCGGCAAGATCACCCGCGCTCAGCTGGAAGAGATCGCCAACACCAAGCTGAAGGACATGAACGCTGCTGACGTGGACGCCGCCGTGCGTACGCTGGCTGGTTCGGCTCGCTCGATGGGCGTGATTGTGGAGGGCGTGTAAATGGCCAAGTTGACCAAGAAGCAAAAGGCTCTCCAGGGCAAGGTGGAGTCCACCAAGCTGTACGCTTTCGCTGACGCAGTTGCGCTGGTGAAGGATGCTGCCACCGCCAAGTTCGATGAATCCATCGACGTGGCCGTGCAACTGGGCGTGGACGCCAAGAAGTCTGACCAAGTGGTTCGCGGCGCTGTCGTGCTGCCCCATGGCACCGGCAAGATCGCCCGCGTGGCTGTGTTCGCCCAAGGCGCCAAGGCTGAAGAAGCCAAGGCTGCCGGCGCCGACGTGGTCGGCATGGACGACCTGGCTGCCCGCGTGAAGGCTGGCGACATGCCCTTCGACGTGGTCATCGCTGCCCCCGACGCCATGCGCGTCGTCGGTACGCTGGGCCAGATCCTGGGCCCGCGCGGCCTGATGCCCAACCCCAAGGTTGGCACGGTGACTCCCGATGTGGCCACGGCTGTGAAGAACGCCAAGGCTGGTCAGGTGCAATACCGCGTCGACAAGGCCGGCATCATCCACGCCACCATCGGCCGCCGCTCGTTCGACAACGAGAAGCTGCAAGGCAACCTGGCTGCGCTGATCGACGCCCTGAACAAGTCCAAGCCCGCTTCGAGCAAGGGCCTGTACCTGCGCAAGGTCGCTGTTTCGTCGACCATGGGTGTGGGCGTTCGCGTCGACACGCAAACCATCTCGGCCTGATAGCCAAGAAATCTTGAGACACCTTTCGGGGTGCCTCAGTGGTGGGCCGGTGCAGCGATGCGCCGGGTCATCCAAGACCGTTGGTGTGCCTTGCGGCACTTAAACCCCCGGGGCCAACGCAGATGGCGATCCCGCTGCAGATGGATGCATTTCCAAAACAGTTGGTCGCTGCAACAAGAGCGCGCATGAGGGGCTTGCCCCGAGTGCGCATTTGAAGGAGTAGACCTTGAGTCTTAATCGCAGTGAGAAAGAAGCGGTCATCAATGAAGTGACCAGCCTCGCCGCAAAAGCTCAAACGCTTGTGATCGCGGAATACCGCGGCATCACGGTCGCCGACATGACCAAACTGCGTTCTGATGCTCGCAGCAAGGGTGTGAGCCTGAGCGTGTTGAAGAACACGCTGGCCCGCCGTGCTGTGGCTGGCAGCCAGTTTGACGTTGTCGCCGACCAGATGACCGGCCCTCTGATCTATGGCTTCTCTGAAGACGCAGTGGCCGCCGCCAAGGTGGTGGCCGACTTCGCGAAAACCAACGACAAGCTGGTGATCCGCGGTGGTGCGTTTGCAGGCAAGGCCCTGGACGTGAACGGTGTGAAGCAACTGGCGAACATCCCCTCGAAGGAAGTTCTGCTGGCACAACTGTGTGGCTTGCTGATGTCGCCTATCTCGCGTACGGCCGTTGTGCTGGGCGCCCTGGCGGCAAAGAAGAGCGAAGGCTCTGCCGAAGAACCGGCAGCCGAAGCAGTCGCAGCCTGAGCGCGCGGCAGTTAACCAATATTGTTAGGAAATCAAAATGGCATTCGATAAAGACGCATTTCTGACCGCGCTCGACGGCATGACGGTCCTGGAACTCAATGACCTGGTGAAGGCCATTGAAGAGAAGTTTGGCGTGAGCGCTGCCGCTATGGCTGCTCCCGCTGCTGGCGGCGCTGCTGGCGGCGCTGCTGCTGCAGAAGAAAAGACCGAGTTCAACGTTGTGCTGACCGAAGCCGGCGCGAACAAGGTTTCCGTCATCAAGGCCGTGCGTGAAATCACCGGCCTGGGTCTGAAGGAAGCCAAGGACCTGGTCGACGGCGCTCCCAAGAACGTCAAGGAAGGCGTTGCCAAGGCTGACGCTGAAGCCGCTGTGAAGAAGCTGGTGGAAGCCGGTGCCAAGGCTGAACTGAAGTAATTCAGT
Organism: Delftia sp. S65; assembly: GCF_016516495.1. Lineage (NCBI taxonomy): Bacteria > Pseudomonadati > Pseudomonadota > Betaproteobacteria > Burkholderiales > Comamonadaceae > Delftia > Delftia sp. S65. The sequence goes on along the minus strand of NZ_JACVUR010000039.1, from coordinate 38,347 downwards.
CCCCTCAAGGGCTGGAGGCTCCGAAAAAGGGCCTCCAGCCTTTGGCGCTTGTGGAGCGCTGATCCATAGAGCACACTAAAAAGCAGTCAGCACAGTCTGTTTTTTAGTGTCTTCTGACAACCCGACAGCAGAAGATGCCTTGGTTCGGGCGATGTGCAACGCATCGCCGTCAGCCATGGTTGGTAGTGGCCAACCGCCAAGCCCGCAGGGAGCTTTCCATGTGGGGCAGTCGTCGCAGACCCAGGACTCATGTCTTTGCCCGGAGATCTCATGGCCTATTCTTACACCGAACGCAAGCGAATCCGCAAAAGCTTCGGGAGCCGCGACAGCGTGCTCGAAGTGCCTTACCTGCTGCAGATGCAAAAAGATGCATATACCGCATTCTTGCAGTCAGATGTAGCCCCCAAAAAACGCACCATCGAAGGCCTGCAAGCGGCCTTCAACTCCGCCTTCCCCATCGTCTCCCACAACGGTTTTGTGGAGATGAAGTTCGTCGAGTACAACCTCGCCAAGCCTGCTTTCGATGTGCGCGAGTGCCAGACCCGTGGTCTGACGTTCGCCTCCGCCGTGCGCGCCAAGGTCCAGTTGATCATCTATGACCGTGAGTCTTCGACCTCGCAGTCCAAGGTGGTCAAGGAAGTCAAGGAGCAAGAGGTCTACATGGGCGAAGTGCCCCTGATGACCGAAAAGGGCTCGTTCATCATCAACGGCACCGAGCGTGTCATCGTCTCGCAGCTGCACCGCTCGCCTGGCGTGTTCTTCGAGCACGACAAGGGCAAGACCCACAGCTCGGGCAAGCTGCTGTTCTCGGCACGCATCATTCCTTACCGCGGCTCGTGGCTGGACTTCGAGTTCGACCCCAAGGACCTGCTGTTCTTCCGCGTCGACCGTCGCCGCAAGATGCCCGTGTCCATTCTGCTGAAGGCCATCGGCCTGACGCCGGAATCGATCCTGGCCAACTTCTTCGTCAACGACAACTTCCGCCTCATGGATTCGGGCGCGCAGATGGAGTTCGTCTCCGAGCGCCTGCGCGGCGAAGTCGCGCGCTTCGACATCACCGACAAGTCGGGCAAGGTCGTGGTCGCCAAGGACAAGCGCGTCACCGCTCGCCACACCCGCGAGCTGGAGCAGTCGGGCACCAAGTTCATCAGCGTCCCCGAAGATTTCCTGATCGGCCGCGTGGTCGCCAAGAACATCGTCGATCCGGACACGGGCGAGATCATCGCCAAGGCCAATGAAGAGCTGACCGAGTCCCTGCTCAAGAAGCTGCGCAGCGCCGGCATCCAGGATCTGCAGTGCATCTACACGAATGAGCTGGACCAGGGCGCCTACATCTCGCAGACCCTGCGCACCGACGAAACCGTCGATGAGTTCGCTGCACGCGTGGCCATCTACCGCATGATGCGCCCCGGCGAGCCGCCGACCGAAGACGCCGTGCAGGCCCTGTTCCAGCGCTTGTTCTACAACGCCGACACCTACGATCTGTCGCGCGTGGGCCGCATGAAGTTCAACGCCAAGGTCGGCCGCGATGGCGCCACCGGCCCCATGGTGCTGTCCAACGAGGACATCCTGGCCGTGGTCAAGATCCTGGTGGATCTGCGCAATGGCAAGGGCGAAGTCGACGATATCGACCACCTGGGCAACCGCCGCGTGCGTTGCGTGGGCGAACTGGCCGAGAACCAGTACCGCACGGGCCTGGCACGTATCGAGAAGGCTGTGAAGGAACGTCTGGGTCAGGCCGAGCAAGAGCCGCTGATGCCCCATGACCTGATCAACAGCAAGCCGATTTCGGCCGCCCTGAAGGAATTCTTCGGTGCGTCGCAGCTGTCGCAGTTCATGGACCAGACCAACCCTCTGGCCGAAATCACGCACAAGCGTCGCGTCTCGGCCCTGGGCCCGGGCGGTCTGACCCGCGAGCGTGCAGGCTTCGAAGTGCGCGACGTGCACGTGACCCACTACGGCCGCGTCTGCCCTATCGAAACGCCTGAAGGCCCGAACATCGGCCTGATCAACTCGCTGGCCCTGTACGCCCGCCTGAACGAGTACGGCTTCATCGAGACGCCTTACCGTCGCGTGGCCGACGGCAAGGTCACGATGGAGATCGACTACCTGTCGGCCATCGAGGAAGGCAAGTACATCATCGCCCAGGCCAACGCCGAGCTGGATGCCGAAGGCCGCCTGATCGGCGACCTGGTGTCGGCGCGCGAAAAGGGTGATTCGACCCTGGTGTCGGCCGAGCGCGTTCAGTACATGGACGTGTCGCCCGCACAGATCGTGTCGGTGGCTGCCTCGCTGATTCCGTTCCTGGAACACGATGACGCGAACCGCGCATTGATGGGCGCCAACATGTCGCGTCAGGCCGTGCCTGTGCTGCGTCCCGAAAAGCCCATGGTGGGCACGGGCATCGAGCGCGTGGCGGCAGTGGACTCCGGCACCGTGGTGACGGCAACCCGCGGCGGTATCGTGGACTATGTCGATGCAACGCGCATCGTGGTCCGCGTGAACGATGCGGAAGCCGTGGCCGGCGAAGTCGGCGTGGACATCTACAACCTCATCAAGTACCAGCGTTCCAACCAGAACACCAACATCCACCAGCGTCCCATCGTCAAGCGTGGCGACAAGCTGGCCAAGGGTGACGTGGTGGCCGACGGCGCATCGACCGACCTGGGCGAAATCGCCATCGGTCAGAACATGCTGATCGCCTTCATGCCCTGGAACGGCTACAACTTCGAGGATTCGATCCTGATCAACGAGCGCGTGGTGGCCGAAGACCGCTACACCTCGATCCACATCGAAGAACTCGTGGTGATGGCCCGCGACACCAAGCTCGGTGCCGAGGAAATCACGCGCGACATCCCGAACCTGTCCGAGCAGCAGCTCAACCGCCTGGACGAGTCCGGCATCATCTACGTGGGTGCGGAAGTGCAGCCCGGCGATGTGCTGGTCGGCAAGGTCACGCCCAAGGGCGAGACCACGCTGACGCCTGAAGAGAAGCTGCTGCGCGCCATCTTCGGCGAGAAGGCTTCCGACGTGAAGGACACCTCGCTGCGCGTGGACCAGGGCTCGCAAGGCACCGTGATCGACGTGCAGGTCTTCACCCGTGAAGGCATCCAGCGTGACAAGCGCGCCCAGCAGATCATCGACGATGAACTCAAGCGCTACCGCCTGGACCTGAACGACCAGCTGCGCATCGTCGAGGCCGACGCCTTCGACCGTATCGAGAAGCTGCTCAATGGCCGCGTGGCCAACGGCGGCCCGCAGAAGCTGGCCAAGGGCGCCAAGATCGACAAGGCCTACCTGGATGGCGTGGAGAAGTTCCACTGGTTCGACATCCGTCCTGCAGAGGACGAAGTCGCCACCCAGCTCGAGTCCATCAAGAACTCGCTGGAGCAGACGCGCCACAGCTTCGACCTGGCTTTTGAAGAAAAGCGCAAGAAGCTCACCCAGGGCGACGAGCTGCCCGCTGGCGTGCTCAAGATGGTCAAGGTCTACCTGGCCGTCAAGCGCCGCCTGCAACCCGGCGACAAGATGGCCGGCCGCCACGGCAACAAGGGTGTGGTCTCCAAGATCGTTCCGGTCGAGGACATGCCCTACATGGCCGACGGCTCCACTGCCGACATCGTGCTGAACCCGCTGGGCGTGCCTTCGCGTATGAACATCGGCCAGGTGCTGGAAGTGCATCTGGGCTGGGCCGGCAAGGGCCTGGGCCAGCGCATCGGCGACATGCTGCAGCAGGAAGCCCGCGCTGCCGAGATCCGTACCTTCATGGAAGAGATCTACAACTCGCGCGGCCGCAAGGAAGACCTGACGCAGCTCGACGACAAGGAGATCGTGTCCATGGCGCAGGCGCTGACCACGGGCGTGCCGTTTGCCACGCCGGTGTTCGATGGTGCGTCCGAGCAGGAAATCCAGGACATGCTGCATCTGGCATATCCGGAGGAACTGGCCCAGCGCAAGGGACTGACCGAGTCGCGCACGCAGGCCTACCTGTATGACGGCCGCACCGGTGACCGCTTCGAGCGTCCGACCACCATCGGCTACATGCACTACCTGAAGCTGCACCACTTGGTCGACGACAAGATGCACGCCCGCTCCACGGGTCCGTACTCTCTGGTGACGCAGCAGCCGCTGGGCGGCAAGGCCCAGTTCGGTGGCCAGCGTTTCGGGGAAATGGAAGTGTGGGCGCTGGAAGCTTACGGCGCCGCCTATGTGCTGCAGGAAATGCTGACCGTGAAGTCCGACGACGTGGTGGGCCGTACCAAGGTGTACGAATCCATCGTCAAGGGCGAGCACGCCATCGAGGCAGGCATGCCCGAGTCGTTCAACGTGCTGGTCAAGGAAATCCGCTCCCTGGGCCTCGACATCGAGCTTGAGCGTTCTTAAATATTGAAAAGGGAAAGAGTCTTATGAAATCTCTACTCGACCTGTTCAAGCAATTCACGCCTGATGAGCATTTCGATGCCATCAAGATCGGTCTGGCTTCTCCCGAGAAGATCCGCTCCTGGTCCTTCGGCGAGGTGAAGAAGCCCGAGACCATCAACTACCGCACGTTCAAGCCCGAGCGCGATGGTCTGTTCTGCGCCAAGATCTTTGGCCCCATCAAGGACTACGAGTGCCTGTGCGGCAAGTACAAGCGCCTCAAGCACCGCGGTGTGATCTGCGAGAAGTGCGGCGTCGAAGTGACCCAGACCAAGGTGCGCCGCGAGCGCATGGGCCACATCGACCTGGCTGCGCCCTGCGCCCACATCTGGTTCCTGAAGTCGCTGCCGTCGCGTCTGGGCCTGGTGCTCGACATGACGCTGCGCGACATCGAGCGCGTGCTGTACTTCGAAGCCTACGTGGTGACCGACCCCGGCATGACCCCGCTGAAGAAGTTCAGCATCATGACCGAGGACGATTACGAGGCCAAGCGCACCGAATACGGTGACGAGTTCGAAGCCAAGATGGGCGCCGAAGGCATCAAGGATCTGCTCGAAGGCATCGACATCGATGTCGAGACCGAGCGTCTGCGCGGCGATCTGACCGGCTCCGAAGTCAAGGTCAAGAAGAACGCCAAGCGCCTGAAGCTGCTGGAAGCGTTCAAGAAGTCCGGCATCAAGCCGGGCTGGATGGTCATGGAAGTGCTGCCCGTGCTGCCCCCGGACCTGCGTCCGCTGGTGCCGCTGGACGGCGGCCGCTTCGCGACGTCCGACCTGAACGACCTGTATCGCCGCGTCATCAACCGCAACTCGCGTCTGCGCCGCCTGCTGGAGCTGAAGGCTCCGGAAATCATCGCGCGCAACGAAAAGCGCATGCTGCAGGAAGCGGTGGACTCGCTGCTGGACAACGGCCGCCGTGGCAAGGCCATGACGGGCGCCAACAAGCGTGCCCTGAAGTCGCTGGCCGACATGATCAAGGGCAAGAGCGGTCGTTTCCGCCAGAACTTGCTGGGCAAGCGCGTGGACTATTCGGGCCGTTCCGTGATCACGGTGGGTCCGTACCTCAAGCTGCACCAGTGCGGTCTGCCCAAGCTGATGGCGCTGGAACTGTTCAAGCCCTTCATCTTCGCGCAGCTCGAGCAGCGCGGCATCGCCACCACCATCAAGGCGGCGAAGAAGGAAGTCGAATCCGGCACGCCCGTGGTGTGGGACATCCTCGAAGAGGTCATCAAGGAGCACCCGGTCATGCTGAACCGTGCTCCCACGCTGCACCGACTGGGCATCCAGGCCTTCGAGCCCATCCTGATCGAAGGCAAGGCCATCCAGCTGCACCCGCTCGTCTGCGCGGCCTTCAACGCCGACTTCGACGGTGACCAGATGGCTGTCCACGTTCCGCTGTCGGTGGAAGCACAGATGGAAGCCCGCACGCTGATGCTGGCCTCCAACAACGTGCTGTTCCCCGCATCGGGCGAGCCCTCCATCGTTCCTTCGCAGGACGTGGTGCTTGGTCTGTACCACGCAACGCGCGAGCGCATCAACGGCAAGGGCGAAGGCATGATCTTCGCCGACATCGGTGAAGTGCAGCGCGCGCTGGACTCCGACCAGGTCGAACTGGCCGCCAAGATCAGCGTGCGTCTGACCGAGTGGACCAAGAACAAGGACTCCGGCGAGTTCGAGCCTTCGACCAGCCTGGTGGAAACCACCGTGGGCCGCGCCCTGATGTCCGAGATCCTTCCCAAGGGCCTGCCGTTCAGCCACATGAACAAGGCGCTCAAGAAGAAGGAAATCTCCAAGCTCATCAACGCCTCGTTCCGCAAGTGCGGTCTCAAGGCCACGGTGGTGTTTGCCGACAAGCTGCTGCAAAACGGCTTCCGCCTGTCCACGCACGCCGGTATCTCGATCGCCATCGGCGACATGCTGGTGCCGCCGCAAAAGGCCGAGATCATCGGCCGTGCCGAAGCCGAGGTGAAGGAGATCGAACAGCAGTACGTCTCCGGTCTCGTGACCGCTGGCGAGCGCTACAACAAGGTGGTGGACATCTGGGGCAAGGCCGGCGACGAAGTCTCCAAGGTCATGATGGCCCAGCTTGCCAAGGAAAAGGTCATCGACCGCCACGGCAACGAAGTCGAGCAGGAATCGTTCAACGCCATTTACATGATGGCCGACTCCGGCGCCCGCGGCTCGGCCGCGCAGATCCGCCAGCTGGCCGGCATGCGTGGCCTGATGGCCAAGCCTGACGGCTCCATCATCGAGACGCCCATTACGGCGAACTTCCGTGAAGGCCTGAACGTTCTGCAGTACTTCATCTCCACCCACGGCGCCCGAAAGGGTCTGGCCGACACGGCGTTGAAGACGGCCAACTCCGGCTACCTGACGCGTCGTCTGGTGGACGTGACGCAGGATCTGGTGGTCAACGAGGACGATTGCGGCACGACCAATGGCGCACTGATGCGCGCCATCGTCGAAGGCGGTGAAGTGATCGAATCGCTGCGCGACCGCGTGCTGGGCCGTACCACGGCCGAGGACGTCGTGCATCCCGAGACGCTGGCCGTCCTGCTGCCCGCAGGCACGCTGCTCAACGAAGACGGGATCGATGAACTCGAGTTGCAAGGCGTGGACGAGATCAAGGTCCGCACCGCGCTGAACTGCGAAACCCGCTACGGCCTGTGCGCCAAGTGCTACGGCCGCGACCTGGGCCGCGGCGGCCAGATCAACCTCGGCGAAGCCGTGGGTGTGATCGCCGCCCAGTCCATCGGCGAGCCCGGCACGCAGCTGACCATGCGTACCTTCCACATCGGTGGTGCCGCTTCGCGCGCTGCCATCGCATCGAGCGTGGAAGCCAAGTCCAACGGCGCCATCAGCTTCAACAGCACGATGCGTTACGTCAGCAACACCAAGGGTGAGCTGGTCGTGATTTCGCGTTCGGGCGAAATCGTCATCAGCGACAACGGCCGCGAGCGTGAGCGCCACAAGGTGCCTTACGGTGCCGTGCTGACCGTCAGGCCCGACCAGCAGGTCAAGGCCGGTCTGATCCTGGCCAACTGGGATCCGCTGACCCGACCCATCATTACCGAGTACGCCGGCCAGGTGCGCTTCGAGAATGTGGAAGAGGGCCTGACCGTGGCCAAGCAGGTCGATGAAGTGACCGGCCTGTCCACGCTGGTGGTGATCGATCCCAAGCGCCGTGGTTCTGCCAAGGTCGTGCGTCCTCAGGTCAAGCTGATCGATGCCAACAACCAGGAAGTCAAGATCCCCGGCACCGACCACTCGGTGACGATCGGCTTCCAGGTCGGCGCTCTGATCCAGGTGCGTGACGGCCAGGACGTGGGCCCCGGCGAAGTGCTGGCCCGTATCCCTGTCGAAGGCCAGAAGACCCGCGACATTACCGGCGGTCTGCCCCGCGTGGCCGAGCTGTTCGAAGCCCGTACGCCCAAGGACAAGGGCACGCTGGCCGAGATGACCGGCACCATCTCCTTCGGCAAGGAAACCAAGGGCAAGGTGCGCATGCAGATCACCGATCTGGATGGCAAGGTCTGGGAAGAGCTCGTGCCCAAGGAAAAGAACATCCTGGTGCACGAAGGCCAGGTGGTCAACAAGGGCGAGTCCATCGTTGACGGCCCGGCCGATCCGCAGGACATCCTGCGCCTGCTGGGCATCGAGGAGCTGTCGCGCTACATCGTTGATGAAGTGCAGGACGTCTACCGTCTGCAGGGTGTGAAGATCAATGACAAGCACATCGAGGTGATCGTTCGCCAGATGCTGCGCCGCGTCGTGGTCGAGAACACCGGCGATTCGACCTACATCGCTGGCGAGCAGGTCGAGCGTTCGGAAATCCTCAATACCAACGAGGCCCTGCAGCGCGAAGGCAAGATCCCCGCCACGTACTCCAACGTGCTGCTGGGTATTACCAAGGCTTCGCTGTCGACCGACTCCTTCATCTCCGCCGCGTCGTTCCAGGAAACGACCCGCGTGCTCACCGAGGCTGCCATCATGGGCAAGCGCGACGAGCTGCGTGGCCTGAAGGAAAACGTCATTGTGGGTCGCCTGATCCCCGCCGGTACGGGTCTGGCCTACCACCAGGCACGCAAGGCCAAGGACGCCATGGACGACGCAGAGCGCCGCGCCATCGCCGACGCCGAAGCGGCCGAACTGGCCGGTGTGATGGCTGACGACGACGCTGGCGTGGCTGCCGTCGCCGGTGACGCTTCCGCTGACTGAGACACTCGGGCGAGCGCAAGCGAGCCCTTGAAGTGACGTGACGCTCCCGGCCTGCCCTGCGCAGGCGGGAGCGTTTTTCTTTGGGAATAACCAGAGTTCGGCCGGACCAGCTTCCGGCCGGGCCATTGCAGACGATGTGGTCCTTGTCTCTTGAATGGATGCTGCTGGCACTGCTGGTGTTCTGGGCCGTTGGCGCATACAACCGGCTGGCTCGGCTGCGCAGCGGCTGCGTGCAGCAGTTCGGAGCGCTCGATGCGCACCTGGGCCAGTGGCATGCCATGCTGCAGGCCTTCGAGGCCCAGCCCAAGGCCGAAGGCCAAAGCCCCGCCCTTGTGCATGCCCAGGCCGCACTGCACCAGACCGCCGCACAGCTGCAGGCGGCCCTGGTCGATGCCCGTGGCCGGCCGCTGCGCGAGACCGCGCTGGCCTCGCTGGAGCACGCCTGTTCGGCGCTGGACGTGGCCTGGCAGGCCATGACCAAGGTCGCCGTTGACACCGGCGCCGGCGCCGCTGGCACTGGCGCTGCGCCACCAGATGCCCCATCGCCGGACCCCGATCCGCTGCAGCCCTGGCAGCAGCGCTGGACCGAGCATCAGGTGCGCAACCGCCTGGGACTGCAGCAATTCAACGCCGCGGCCGAGCGCTACAACGCCGCCATTGCGCAATATCCGGCCAGGCTGCTGGCCTGGCTGCTGGGCTTTCGCCCGGTGCGCAGCTTGCTGGTCGAGCCTGTCGCCAGCAAGGCACAGGAAAGTGGAACATGAACCAACGCACGCATTCTTCCCCGCGCCGCGCTGCGGCGCCCTCGCAGGCACCTGCCGCACCGCCTCTTTGGCAGCAGCTCGACGCCGTCGCCCAATGCCTGCAGTCCGTGCTTGAAGGCCAGTCCAGCCGCAGCGTGCTGGCGCGCGTGGCGCAGCCGCTGCGCCCCGGCGTCCAGGCGCTGCTGTTCCAGGTGCTGCGCCAGTTGGGCCGTGCCCAGGCGCTGCAAAAGCAGCTGGCCTCGCGCAACCCGCCGCCGCGCGTCAGCGCATTGCTGAACACGGCCCTGGCCCTGGCCTGGGATGAGTCCCGGGCACCGTACCCGCCATTCACCCTGGTCAACCAGACGGTGGAGGCTGCCAAGCAGGGGCCGACGCGCGCCCAGTCCGGCTTCATCAATGCCTGCCTGCGCCGCTTCCTGCGCGAGCGCGATGCCCTGGTCGCCGCCACCGACGACCAGCCGCAGGCCGTCTGGAACCACCCGGCCTGGTGGATCGCCCGTTTGCGCAAGGACCATCCCGATCATTGGCAAGCCATCCTGCAGGCCAACAATGAACAGCCGCCGATGACGCTGCGCGTCAACCGCCAACAAACGGACCGCCAGTCCTACCAGGCAGCGCTGCAGGCCATGGACGTGCCTTCCCTGGCCGTGGCCGACAGCGGCCTGCAACTGCAGCAGGCCCTGCCGGTGCAATCCCTGCCGGGCTTCGACGAAGGCCTGGCCTCGGTGCAGGATGCGGCCGCGCAACTGGCCGCGCCGCTGCTGCTGCAGGGGCTGGAGCAGCCCGCCGGCCGCGCGCTGCGTGTGCTCGATGCCTGCGCCGCCCCGGGCGGCAAGACGGCCCACCTGCTGGAATACGCAGCCCCGCAGACGCTGGAGGTCACGGCGCTGGAGATAGATGCCGAGCGCGCCGCGCGCATTGCGGACACGCTGGGGCGGCTGCGCCTGCAGGCCCGCGTGGTGGTGGCCGATGCATCCCGGCCCGACCAGTGGTTCGATGCGCAATGCGGCGGCCAGCGGTTCGACGCCATCTTGCTGGACGCACCCTGCACGGCCTCGGGCATCGTGCGGCGCCAGCCCGACGTGCGCTGGCTGCGCCGCGAGAGCGATGTGCGCCAGCTGGCCGAGATCCAGGCGCGCCTGCTCGACACCCTGTGGCCCCTGCTGCAGCCCGGCGGGCGCCTGCTCTACTGCACCTGCTCGGTCTTCAGGGAAGAAGGCGAGGCACAGGTTCAAGCGTTTGTTACACGCAACAGTGAGGCGCGAACCCTGGCGGCACCGGGGCATTTAATCCCGGGCAAAGCCGACAAAGCCGGCATGCTGGCTGACAATGCTTTGGGTGACCACGACGGTTTCTTCTACGCCTTGCTGCAAAAGACGCGCTGACCCCCCCCATCGGGCCTGGTCGCCAGCCTGGCTGCGCCTGCTGGCGCGGCTGGCCGGGGCGCTTTTGCTGGCCGGCGTGCTGGCGGGCCTGGGCCTGCAGGCCAGGGCCGATGCCCTGACGGCCGAGATCGGCCCCATGCAGCTCGATCGCTCCGAAGACGGCCTGCTGCTGTCGGCCAACCTCCATTTCGAGCTGCCCTACCAGATCGACGATGCGCTGCGCCAGGGCATCCCCATGTACTTCGTGGCCGATGCCCAGATCCAGCGCGAGCGCTGGTACTGGTCCGATCAGCAACTGGCCACCGCCAGCCGCCACTACCGCCTCAGCCACCAGCCGCTGACGCGCCGCTGGCGCCTGCACATCTCCAGCACCCCGTTCTCCAGCAGCGGCCTGGGGCTGGCGCTGGGCCAGACCTTCGAAAGCCTGGACGATGCGCTGGCCTCCATGCAGCGCATCTCGCGCTGGAAGATCATGGACACGGCGCCCACGCAATCGGGCGTATCGGTGCAACTGCGCTTTCGCATCGACCTGTCCCAGCTGCCCAGGCCGCTGCAGATCGGCGCGCTGGGCCGCTCGGGCTGGAACCTGCAGCTGTCGCGCACCCAGATGCTGGAAGACGCCCCATGAGCAGGGCCTCAGCCGACGACGAACGCGTGGCCCTGCCGGCCTCGGCCGGCCTGTCGCGCGGCACGCGCTGGGCCGTGGGCGTGGGCGCCGGCCTCATGGGCCTGGTCGGCGTGCTGCTGCTGTTCCTGCTCACCCTGGCCACCAACAACCGCCTGGACTACGAGCGCAACTACAACTGGCTGTTCGCCGCCAACGTGGTCGTGGCCGGCCTGCTGCTGGCCATCCTGGCCTGGGGCGGCATCCGCCTGGCCATCCGGCTGCAGCGCGGGCGCTTCGGCAGCCGCCTCCTGCTCAAGCTGGCCGGCATCTTCACGCTGGTGGGCCTGGTGCCGGGCCTGCTGATCTACATCGTCTCCTACCAGTTCGTCTCGCGCTCCATCGAAAGCTGGTTCGATGTGCAGGTCGAGGGCGCGCTGTCGGCCGGCGTCAGCCTGGCCAGTGCCACGCTGGAGACCGTGGCCAATGACATGGCCAACAACACGCGCACCGCAGGCGCCCAGCTGTCCCAGGTCTCCGATGCCGGCGCCGCGCTGATCCTGGAGCGCGTGCGCGACCAGTTGGGTGCCACCGATGTCGTGCTGTGGAGCGCATCGGAGCTTGCCGTCATGGGCCCGACGCAGACCACCCGCGGCGGCGACCTTGCGGGCCTGCGTGCCATCGCCAGCGTGGGCCAGTCGCGCTTCAACCTGCAGCCCGAACGCCCCAGCGCGCAAATGCTGCGCTCGCTGCGCGAGCAGCGCGCCGTGGCCAGCATCGAAGGCCTGGACGACGACGGCATGGCCCAGCCCGGCGCCACCGCGCCCGGGGCCCAGGTCCGCACCCTGGCCCTGGTGCCCAACCCGAGCGTGGGCCTGCTGACCGAGCCGCGCTACCTGCAGGCCACCATTGCACTGCCGCAGGCCCTGGTGACCAATGCCCTGGCCGTGCAGGCAGCCAACCGCGAATACCAGGAGCGCGCGCTGGCACGCGGTGGCCTGCAGCGCATGTACATAGGCACGCTCACGCTCAGCCTGTTCCTGGCCGTCTTCGGCGCCGTGGTGCTGGCCATCGTGCTGGGCAACCAGCTGGCCAGGCCGCTGCTGCTGCTGGCCCAGGGCATGCGCGACGTGGCGCGCGGCGACCTGCGGCCCAAGCCCGCGCTGCAGACGCGCGACGAGATCGGCGGGCTCACGCGCTCATTTGCGCTCATGACCCAGCAACTGGCCGACGCCCGCGCCGAAGCCAACCGCAGCATGGGCCAGCTCGATGCCGCACGCGGCAACCTGCAGACCATCCTCGACAACCTCACCTCGGGCGTCATCGTGCTGGACGCGCGCGGCGCCATCGTGCTGAGCAATCCCGGCGCCACGCGCATATTGCGCGCGCCCATGGCCGTCCATGAAGGCCGGCTGCTGTCCCAGGTGCCGGGGCTGGAGCAGTTCGGCGAAGTCGTGCAGGAGCAGTTCGCGCTCTTCCTGGGCGAGCAGGGGCGCGATCGCTGGCAACTGGTGCATGAGCTGCATGCCTCCACCGACGGCGGCGTCATCCAGCACACCACCACACTGGTCATGCGCGGTGCGGAACTGCCCGATGCGCAGCGCCTGCTGGTCTTCGACGACATCTCGGAAATCGTCTCGGCCCAGCGTGCCCAGGCCTGGGGCGAGGTGGCGCGCCGCGTGGCCCACGAGATCAAGAACCCGCTCACGCCCATCCAGCTGTCGGCCGAGCGCATGGCCATGCGGCTGACCGACAAGCTGCAGCCGGCTGACCAGGCGCTGCTGGCCAAGTCCGTCAAGACCATCGTCGATCAGGTCGGCGCCATGAAGCGCCTGGTCGATGAATTCCGCGACTACGCGCGCCTTCCCGCCGCCAACCTGCAGTCGCTGGACCTCAACGCGCTGGTCACCGATGTGCTCCAGCTGTATGGGGAAGAGAACGCCGAAGTGCGCGTGGACTGCGTGCTGGACCCGCAATGCCCGCCGATTTCCGGCGATGGCCAGCAGCTGCGCCAGGTCATTCACAATCTTTTGCAGAATGCCCAGGACGCCACGGCCCAGCGCGCGCAGGAAAGCGGCCAGCCCCCCGGCCCCGTGACCATAGAGACGCGCTGGAACGAGTCCGCGCGCCGCGTGCGCCTGAGCATCAGTGACAGCGGCACGGGCTTCGCCGCCAACATCCTTCAACGGGCCTTCGAGCCCTACGTCACGACCAAGGTGCGAGGCACCGGCCTGGGCCTGGCCGTGGTCAAGAAAATCGCAGACGAGCATGGCGCCCGCATCGACCTGGGCAACAGGGAAGACGACGGGGTGATTCAAGGTGCGCAAGTGTCGCTATCATTTGCGCCTGAGCGTACGGGATAGGCCTGACGCCCCCCGCGCCTCAGCACATAGGCTTAAGACACATGGCAAACATACTGGTGGTCGACGACGAACTGGGGATCCGGGATTTGTTGTCGGAAATCCTCAACGACGAAGGTCATAGTGTGGACGTGGCCGAGAACGCCGGTCAGGCACGCTCGGCGCGCGCCTCCAACACCTACGACCTCGTGCTTCTCGACATCTGGATGCCCGACACCGATGGCGTATCGCTGCTCAAGGAATGGGCCTCGGCAGGTCTGCTGACCATGCCCGTGATCATGATGAGCGGTCACGCCACCATCGAGACGGCCGTTGAGGCCACGCGCATCGGTGCGCTGTCCTTCCTCGAAAAACCCATCACCATGCAAAAGCTGCTCAAGGCCGTGGAGCAGGGCCTGGCGCGCAACGCCGCCAGCCAGGCACCGGCTGCAGCGCCCGTGGCGGTGATCGAGCCGGACACTGCGGCCGTGGTCACGCCTGCGGCCAGCCGCGTGCCGGTGGACAACAACGTGCCGCATGCACACCAGGGGTTCGACCTGGACCGCCCGCTGCGCGAGGCGCGCGACGGCTTCGAGAAGGCCTACTTCGAATTCCACCTGGCACGCGAAGGCGGCTCCATGACACGCGTGGCCGAGAAGACCGGCCTGGAGCGCACCCACCTGTACCGCAAGCTGCGCCAGCTGGGCGTGGACCTGGGCCGCAACAAGCGCGGATAGACTTTTTGAAGGAATTTTGGCTTTTTCGTTTTTGGGTCAAAAAATCCTGCATATAATCTAGTTCTCGGCCCGGTAGCTCAGTCGGTAGAGCAGAGGATTGAAAATCCTTGTGTCGGCGGTTCGATTCCGTCCCAGGCCACCAAATTCAGTAAAAAATTACGGACTGCTTCGCAAGAAGTGGTCCGTTTTTCTTTGTGCTGCTGAAAAGCCTGCCGTTGTTCAGCACGCCCAGGCCACACGCTTCAGTCACTCAGGCGGGGGGCGGCTGCATTGTCACGGTCACCAGCAGCACGCAGCCCTGTTCGCCCCGGGCGTGCACGTCATGGGGTTCGCCCGCCGGCACCAGCACTACCGAGCCGGCCACCAGCCGCAGGCTGGCCACGCGCGTGGCGATGCCGGCTTCGCCCGCCAGGCAGTGAATGGTGGCCTCGCCGGGCACCTGGTGGCGCGGCAGTGCATGGCCGGGCGGCAGCACCAGCCTAAGCAGCTGCAGCTGGGGCGTTCTGATCAGGCTGGTGCTGATGTGCATGCCGTCACGGGCGTGCAGGGCGATGACATCCAGTGGCTTTGCGTGTTCGAGTGCCATGCTTGGCTCCTGCTTGATGTGGGTCAGAAGGTGGTGCCGCAGCGGCCCCGCCCGCGCGCCTGAAGATGTACGCTGAATACATCTTATGCAGGCGCACGGCGGGCCGGAAGGAGTGGACATCATGGCGCAATGGCTGGAACTGGAGGAACCCCTGCGAACCCGGGAGCCGGCACCGCAATGGAAGGCCTTCCTGGAGCTGGGGTTCCGGCCGCTGTACCTGCTGGGCTGCCTTTGGGCTGCACTGTCGGTGGCGCTGTGGGTCTATGCGCCGCAGTGGATCGCGGGGCGCATGCCCGGTGTGTTCTGGCATGCGCACGAGATGCTGTGGGCCTTCGTGGCCACCATTGCCGTGGGCTTTCTGTTCACGGCAGGCAGCAACTGGACAGGGCGCAACCCCCTGCAGGGCCGGGCATTGGGCGCGCTGTGCCTGCTGTGGCTGGTGGCCCGCGCAGGCTTCTTGCTGCCGGGGCCGCAGGCCTTTGTGGTCGCCGCGCTGTGCGAGGCGGCCTTCTTCTGCTGGGCCGCGCTGGCGCTGGGCCGTGCCATTCAGGTGGCGCGCAGCCGGCGCAACTACGGGCTGCCCCTGCTGCTGGCGGGCCTGGGCGTGGCCGATGCGCTGTACCTGTGGTCCATCTGGCAAGGCGACTACGGCGCGCTCATGCAGCGCTTCAACGCTGGCCTGCTGTGCATGGCCGTGATTGCGCTGCTGATCGCGCGGCGCGTGATCCCCTTCTTCGCCATGCGCGCCGTGTCCGGCCTGCAGATCCCCATGCACACGGCCAGCGGCCAGTGGCAACTGGGCGCGGGCGTGGTGGCCATCGCCTGCCTGCTGGCGGGCTGGTGGCCGGGCCTGGCCGCCGGCCTGGCCGTGGCGGGCCTGATCGCCCTGTGGCAGGTGCTGGCCTGGAAGCCCCAGGCCGTGCGCCGCGTGCCGCTGCTGTGGATTCTCTACCTGGGCCACGCGGCGCTGGGTGCGGGCCTGCTGGTGGCCGGCGCGCATGCGGCCGGATGGGTGCTGCGCCCCGCCTGGCCCGTGCATGTGATCGGTGCGGGTGGCTTTGCCCTGCTCATCATCGGCATGTGCACACGGACGTCGATGGGCCACCTGGGCCTGCCGCTGCGCACCGACCGCAGCATGGTCGCCGCCTATGCCCTGGTCATTGCCGCTGCCGTGCTGCGCCTGGCGGCCCTGCTGCCCACGGCGCTGTCGCTGGCGGCGCTGCATGCCTCGGCCGCTGCCTGGGTATTGGCCTTTGCGCTGTACCTGTGGCGTTTCGCCCCGCTGCTGGTGCGCCCGCGTGCCGACCGGCAGGCATGATCGCAGGCCTGCCATGCGCCTGACCCTGATGACCGACTACGCGCTGCGCCTGCTCATGCATGTGGCGCGCCACCCCGGGCGGCTGTGCACGATTGCCGAGATCGCCCAGGCCCATGCCATCTCCGAAGCCCACCTCATGAAGGTCACACACCAGTTGGCGCTGCGCGGCTGGATCGTCACCGTGCGCGGCAAGGGCGGCGGCATGCGCCTGGCCCATGCGCCGGCCGACATCGGCCTGGGCGACGTGGTGCGCGGCATGGAGCCGGACCTTGCCATCGTCGAATGCTTCACGGGCACCAGCCCGCCGGCCTGCACGCTTGCGCAGGACTGCCGGCTGGCCGGCGTGCTGGGCGGGGCGCTGGACAGCTTCATGGCCCATCTGGACGGCTTCACGCTGGCCGATCTGCTGCCGGCTCCCGCATCCCTGCCGCTGCCCCTGCCCCTGCCTCTGCCTCTGCCTCTGCCTCTGACGCAAAGGAGCCGCGCATGAGCTACGGACTGCTGCTGACCCTGCACCTGCTGGCGGCCATTGCCTTTGCAGGCACGGTGTTCTTCGAAGTCGTGCTGCTGGCCGGGGCGCGCCGCCACCTGCCCGCTGCCGTGGCGCGCGCCACCGAGCAGGCGCTGGGCGACCGCGCGGTCGCCGTCATGCCCTGGGTTCTGATGGTGCTGTACGGCGCGGGGCTGGGGCTGGCCTGGCAGCACCGCGCGGCATTGGCTGCCGCCTTTGCCGCTCCGCTGGCCAGCAGCTTCGGCCTGCTGCTGGCGCTCAAGATCGTGCTGGCGCTCAGCGTGTTCGGGCATTTCCTGGCGGCCATGTGGTGGCGCCGGCGCGGTGTGCTGGGCGGGCGCCGCTCGCACCGCCTGCACCTGAGCGTGTTCTGCCACGTGCTGGCCATCGTGCTGCTGGCCAAGGCCATGTTCTACCTGCACTGGTAAACAGCCTGCAGGCAGGCCCTGCCCGCGTTAAGCTCGCTGCTCGCATGGCTTGGAGCACGGGGGCGCAGAGGTGGCATCGCATTGGCAGCCGGGCTTGATCGCCCTGCACGGGAATCAGACGGAGGTGCTGGCCGACACGGTGCTGGCATGGCTGGCTGCGCACCCGCTGGATGTGCTGGAGCCCGAGGTGGTGCTGGTGCAGAGCAACGGCATGGCCGAGTGGTTCAAGATGCGCATGGCCGAGCAGCTGGGCGTGTGCGCCGCCGCGCGCGTGGAACTGCCCGCGCGCTTTGTCTGGCGCAGCTACCGCCAGGTGCTGGGCCGCCAGGCCGTGCCGCGCGAATCGCCGCTGGACAAGACGCCCATGACCTGGCGGCTCATGCGCCTGCTGCCGCAGTGCCTGCATGACCCGGCCTTCGCCCCCATTGCAGGCTTTCTGCGCCCCGGCGAGCCCGAGCGGCTGCTGCAGCTGGCCCAGCGCCTGGCCGACCTTTTCGACCAATACCAGATCTACCGCGCCGACTGGCTGGACGCCTGGGAGGCCGGGCATGACGTGCTGCCCATGCCCTTGCGCCCTGGTGTGGCGGACGCCCCGGTGCCCGAAGGCCAGCAGTGGCAGCCGCGCCTGTGGCGCGCCGTGCTGGCCGAGCTGGACGAGGACCAGCGCGGCGCCACGCGCGCGCGCCTGCAGGGCCGGGTGCTGGCCGCGCTGCAGTCCGGCGAGGCGCCGGCCGCGCCGCTGGCGCGCCGCGTGGTGGTGTTCGGCATCAGCCAGTTGCCGCTGAGCCTGCTGGAATTCCTGGCCGCCATTGCCCGCCACAGCCAGGTGCTGCTGGCCGTGCCCAATCCCTGCCGCTTCCATTGGGCCGACGCCATCGACGGGCGCGAGCTGCTGCGCATGGCGCGGCGCCGCCAGCCGCTGCGCGGCGGGCGCGATCTGGCGCAGCTGCCGCTGGAGGCCATGCACGCCCACGCCCATCCGCTGCTGGCCGCCTGGGGCCGGCAAAGCCGCGACTATGTGCGCCAGCTCGACGCCTTCGACACCACGGGTGCCGCCGCGCAGCTGCAGATGCCGCGCGTGGACCTGTTCGACGAAACCGATGCCGAGGACCTGCGCACCGCGCCGCTGCTGGCCCAGGTGCAGCAGCGCATCCGCGACCTGGTGCCGCTGGCCGAGCACCCGCCGCTGGAGGTGGCGCGGGCCGACCGTTCCATCGTCTTTCACAGCGCCCACAGCGTGGTGCGCGAGCTGGAGGTGCTGCACGACCAGCTGCTGCAGATGCTGGCCCGGCCAACGGATCCCGCCCAGCCAGGGCAAGCGCCACTGGCCCCGCGTGACGTGGTGGTCATGCTGCCGTCCATAGAGACGGCAGCGCCCTCGATACGCGCGGTCTTCGGCCAGTACGGCCGCCATGACCCGCGCCACATTCCCTTCGACATCGCCGACCTGGGTGCGCGCGCCAGCAGCCCGCTGGCCGTGGCCCTGCAATGGCTGCTGCGCCTGCCCCAGCAGCGCTGCCGGCTCAGCGAGCTGTGCGATCTGCTGGACGTGCCCGCGATTGCCGCGCGCATGGGGCTGGCGGCCGACGACCTGCCCCAGCTCACGCGCTGGATGGCCGGGGCCGGCATCCGCTGGGGACTCAATGCGCCGCAGCGCGGCGCCCTGGGCCTGCAGGCCTGTGGCGAGCACAACAGCGCCTGGTTCGGCCTGCAGCGCATGCTGCTGGGCTATGCCGGCGGCGTGGCGCAGGACGGCCAGGCCTTTGGCGGCATCGAGCCCTATGACGAAGTGGGCGGCCTGTCGGCCGAGCTGGCCGGCGTGCTGGCCGCGCTGCTGGAGCGCATGCTGGCTTGGTGGCGCGAGGCCGGGCGGCCCGCCACGACCGAGGTCTGGGCGCAGCGCTTTCGCGCACTGCTGCAGGACTTCTTCAAGGCGCAGGACGATGAGGACGAGGCCATGCTGGCCGCGCTGGACGCCGCCCTCACGGACTGGCAGCGCGCCTGCGAGCAGGCCGGCTATGCGGACGCCGTGGAACTGGGCGTGGCTCAGGAGGCCTGGATGCAGGCGCTGGAGCAGCCCTCGCTGTCGCAGCGCTTTCGCGCCGGTGGCGTGACCTTTTGCACGCTGATGCCCATGCGGGCCATTCCCTTCGAGGTGGTCTGCCTGCTGGGCATGAACGATGGCGACTATCCGCGCCGCGCCATGCGCAGCGACTTCGACCTGATGGCGCTGCCCGGCCAGCAGCGCCCCGGCGACCGCGCGCGCCGCGACGATGACCGCCAGCTCATGCTCGAAGCCCTGCTGTCCGCGCGCCGCGCGCTCTACATCAGCTGGACCGGCCACCATGTGCGCGACAACAGCGAGCAGCCGCCCTCGGTCCTGGTCTCCCAGCTGCGCGACTACCTGGAGACAGGCTGGCGCGGCGAAGGCGGCAAGCCGCTGCTGGCGCAGCGCACGCAGCAGCATCCGCTGCAGCCCTTCAGCCGCCGCTATTTCGAAGAAGGCTCGCCGTGGTCCACCTATGCGCGCGAATGGCGGGCCGCGCATGCGCAGTCGGACGGCACGGACGCGTTGCCTGCGCTGCCCGCGCAGCCGCGCCCGCCCTTTGTCCCCGACGCCTCGGCGCCGCTGACGCTGGCCCGGCTCACCGATTTCCTGCGCCACCCGGCGCGCGCCTACCTGCGCCAGCGCCTGCAGGTGCGCTTCGAGCAGGAGGACAACCCCGTGGTGGACGAGGAGCTGTTCCAGCTCGACGGCCTGACCGAATACCTTCTGGTGCAGCAGTTGCAGCAGCAGGTGGCGGCCGGCTTGGACGAGCCCGGGCAGGCGCCCCAGGCCATGGAAGACAGCGTGCGTGCGGCCGTGGCGCGCCTCACGCGCTCGGGGCGGCTGCCGCTGGCGGGGCTGGGCGAGCGCGGCGCGCGGGCGCTGCAGTCCTCGGTCACGCCTTCGCTGCGGGCCTGGCGCCAGCAACTGGATCGGTATGCCCATCCCGCGCCACGCAGGCGGCTGCTGATCGAGGACGATGGCCTGGTGTTCGACGACTGGATCGACGGGCTGCGCCAGTCCTGCGAAACCGAAGAGTCCCCCGATGCGGACGACGCACAGTGCTGGCTGCTGCTGGACCCGCGCAACCTGCTCAATGCCAAGGGCAGGCCCCATGCCGACAAGCTCATGCCGGTCTACCTGCGCAGCCTGGCGCTGGCCGCCAGCGGCTCGCAGGCCGAGTTGCGCGTGGTGGCGCGCGACGGCCTGGTGCAGGTGCTGCCCATGGACCCCTCCGACGCGCTGGCACGGCTGCGTGAATTGATGGCCCTGTGGCGCGAAGGCCAGAACGGCCCGCTGCCCCTGCCGCTGCGCAGCGGCCTGGCCATGGCCGAAGGCTTTCCCGCTGCGGCACAGCAGGCCTATGAGGGCGGTCATCTGGTCGGCGGCGAAGGCGAGGACCCGTCCTGGGCCCGCTGCTACCCGGACTTCGAACGGCTGAGCGCCGATGGCCGTTTCGAGGCCCTGGCCCATGCCGCCCACGCGCCGCTGCTCGACTGGGTGGCCGCGCAGGTGCAGGTCCTGCCGTACCAGGGGGATGCGCAATGAGCGCGAGCGAAATGATCGGCGCCGCGTCTGGCGATGTGGACGGCGACGTGACCAGCCATGTGCTCGACGCACAGCGCTTCCCGCTGTGGGGCAGCCGCCTGATCGAGGCCAGCGCCGGCACCGGCAAGACCTGGACCATCGCCGCGCTCTACCTGCGACTGGTGCTGGGGCATGGCGAGGGCAGCCTGGACGGCATCAGCAGCACGGCCTTCGAGCGCCCGCTGATGCCACCCGACATCCTCGTCATGACCTTCACGCGCGCGGCCACGCGCGAGCTGTCCGACCGCATACGCAAGCGCCTGATCGAGGCCGTGCAGTGCTTTCGCGGCGAGGCCGAGCCCGCGCCCCACGACGGCTTCCTGCACGCGCTGCGCGAGGCCTACCCCGAAGGCGCGGCCCGTGAACGCGCGGCCTGGCGCCTGGCCATGGCGGCCGAATGCATGGACGACGCGGCCATTCACACCATCGACGCCTGGTGCCAGCGCATGCTGCGCGAGCATGCCTTCGACAGCGGCAACCTCTTCGACGAAACGCTGGAGCCCGACGAAAGCCAGCGCCAGACCGAGGCCGCGCAGGACTACTGGCGCCAGCAGTGCTACCCGCTGTCCGACGAGCTGCTGGACGAGGTCCTGAAGATCTGGCCCCACGTCGGCGCCCTGGTCGATGACATGCGCGCCCTGCTGCGCGAGCCCCCCGTGCCCGGCGCGGGCGAGGGCAGCCTGGCCGACTGCCTGCAGCGCGCCATGGAGCAGCGCCGCAGCCGCCTGCTGGCCCTGGCGGCCGGCTGGGACGACAAGGCACAGCGCCTGCAGCTGTGGCTGGATGGACAGCTCGACGGCCATGGCGCGCTGTGGGACAAGCGCAAGCTGCAGCCCGCGCGCTACACCGGCTGGCTGGCCGCGCTGGCCGACTGGTCGCGCGCGCCGCTGGACGGCCCGCTGGCGCTGACCGAGGCCGCGCGCCACCGCCTCAGCCCCGAGGGCCTGGCCGAGGCCTTCAAGGGATCGGCCGGCGATGTGCTCATGCCGCTGGAGCTGGACGAGCTGCAGGCGCTGCTGGTGCAGCTGGAGCAACTGCCGCCCGTCAGCGTGGCCGTGCGCCTGCATGCGGCCGCGCGCGTGGCGCAGCGGCTGGCCCACCTCAAGCGCCAGGCCGGCAGCTTCGGCTTTGCCGACATGCTGCAGCGCCTGGACACGGCCCTGGCCGGCGACAACGGCGCCGTGCTGCGCGAGCGCATCCTGGCCCAGTACCCGGTGGCGTTGATCGATGAATTCCAGGACACCTCGCCGCTGCAGTACCGCCTGTTCGACCAGATCTACCGCACGGCGGCCAACGACCCGCACAGCGCCCTGCTGCTGATCGGCGACCCCAAGCAGTCCATATACGGCTTTCGCGGCGCCGACATCCACAGCTACCTGCAGGCGCGCCGCGCCACCGAGGGCCGCCACTACGTGCTGGGCACCAACTACCGCTCCACCCAGGCGCTGGTGGGCGCCGTCAACCATTGGTTCGCGCAGGCCGAGCAGCGGCCGGGCGAGGGCGCCTTCATGTTCCGGCGCGGCAGCCACAACCCGCTGCCGTTCGAGCCCGTGGCCGCCCAGGGGCGCAGCGAGCAATTGCACACGCGCGACGGCGCCATGCCCGCCCTCACCGTGGCCTGGAGTGCGGGCCGCGACGAGGACACCGGCATTCCCCTGCCTTTGTCGGCCGACGAGGTGCGGCGCCGCTTTGCGGCCCATTGCGCCGAGCAGATCGTGCAGTGGCTGGCCGACCCGCAGGCCGGCTTTGTGCAGCCCGATGGCCGCCTTGTGCGCCTGCGGCCTGCCGACATCGCCGTGCTGGTGCGCACGGGCCGAGAGGCGGCCGCCGTGCGCCGAGAACTGCAGGCGCGCGCCGTGGCCTCGGTCTACCTGTCGGACCAGGATTCGGTGTTCGCCAGCGACGAGGCCCATGACCTGCTGTACTGGCTGCGCGCCGTCGCCGCGCCGCTGGATGCCCAGGCCGTGCGCGCGGGCCTGGCCACGCGGCTCATCGGCCTGTCGCTGGACGAGCTGGCCTGGCTGGCCGCCGACGAGGAAGCCTTTGACGTGCGCAGCGAGCAGCTGCGCGAACTGCACAGCATCTGGCTGCGCCTGGGCGTGCTGGCCATGCTGCGCCAGACCCTGTACCGGCTGGACCTGCCCGTGCGCTGGCTGCAGGACCCGGCCATGGGCGGCGAGCGGCGCCTGACCAACTACCTGCACCTGGCCGAGCTGCTGCAGACCGCCAGCGCCCAGCTGGAGGGCGAGCAGGCCCTGATCCGCTGGCTGGCCACCCAGATCGAGACGCCGGGCAGCGGCAGCGAGGAGCAGGTGGTGCGCCTGGAAAGCGATGCCGACCTGGTCAAGCTCGTCACCGTGCACAAGAGCAAGGGCCTGGAGTACCCGCTGGTCTGCCTGCCGTTTGCGGGCAGCTTCCGCCCCATGGAACGGGCCAGAACGCCATTCCTGACCCTGTCCGCGCAGGACGAGTCGCAAGACGACGCGGCTCCGGCCCGCCGATTGCTGCTGGACTTCAGCGACGAGGAGCTTGCCCAGGCCGACCGCGAGCGGCTGCGCGAGGACCTGCGCCTGTTCTACGTGGCGCTCACCCGCCCGCGCCATGCGCTGTGGCTGGGCCTGGCCCCGCTCAAGCGTGGCAACGGCAAGGCCTGCGTGAACGAGCAGGGCGCAGCGGGCTACCTGCTGGGCGGCACCGAGCCGCGCTCTGCCCAGGGCTGGCGCGACGGCCTGCAGCAGCTGTGCGGCGAAGACCCGCACATGGCCTGGCGCGACCTGGATGCCGGGCCACTGCAGCGCACGCGCTGGCAGCCCCCGGCCGGCGCCACCCCGCTGCACGATGCCCCGGCCTACGACGCGCGCTTCGACACCCGCTGGGGCATCGGCAGCTTCTCGGCCCTGGTGCGTGCCATGGCCGCGCCCAGCCTGCCCGTGCTGCCCGTGGCCGTGCAGCGCCCGGCCGAGGATGAGCAGGCGCTGGAGCCGCCGCCATCGCCGGAACTGGCGGACATTGCCGGCCTGGCGGGCCTGCAGCCCCTGCAGGATGGACCGGCCGCTGGGCCTGCGGTCTGGCACCGCTTTCTGCGCGGCCCCGTGGTCGGCAACTTCGTGCATGACCAGCTGGAATGGCTGGGCGGCGAAGACTTTGCCCTGCCCGTGGACGGCCAGGGTGCGCTCGCTGATCGCCTGGTGCGCCGCTGCGAGCGCGCGGGCCGGGGCGAGCAGGCGCGCGACCTGCTGGCCTGGCTCACGGCCGTGGTCCACCAGCCGCTGGCGCCGCTCGATGTCACGCTGGCCACGCTGGGGCCGCAACTGTCCGAGATGGAGTTCTGGCTGCCCGCGCGCCAGCTGCCGGCCGAGCGCATCGACCAGCTGTGCCGGCGCTTCATCCTGCCGGGGCAGGAGCGGCCCGCGCTGCCCCAGCGCTCGCTGCACGGCATGCTCATGGGCTTTGCCGACCTGGTGTTCTGCCACGAGGGCCGCTACTGGGTGCTCGACTACAAGAGCAACCACCTGGGTCCGGACTGCGCCGCATACGGCCAGGAGGCCCTGGCCCGCGCCATGCTTCACCACCGCTACGACGTGCAGGCCGCGCTCTACCTGCTGGCCCTGCACCGGCTGCTGCGCAGCCGGCTGGGCACGGCCTACGAGCCGCAGCGCCAGCTGGGCGGCGCGCTGTACTACTTTCTGCGCGGCATCGATGGCCCGGCCGGTGGCATGCATGCCATGGCGCCCGAGCTGCCCTTGCTTGATGCGCTCGATGAACTGCTCGGTCCCGGCCGCGCCGATATGCAGGAGCCGCCATGAGCCCGCGCCCCCGTTCGCGGACCGTCGATACGGCCACGCTGGACCTGTTCGACGAACGGCCGGGCGGCGAACCGCCGGGCGACGCATCGCTGGGCGGCAAACCGCTGGGCGCCGTGCCGCCAGACACCAATGAAGTGCTGGCCCTGCTGCGCCGCTGGGCCGATGCCGGCCTGCTGCGGCGCCTGGATGCGGCGCTGGCCTCCTTCGTCGCCGGGCAGGATGCGCAGGCCGGGCCCGCCTTGCTGGTGGCCGCCGCGCTGCTGGCGCAGATGGAGGGGCGCGGCCACAGCTGCCTGCCCCTGGCGCCGCTGGCCGGCAACCCCAACGACGTGCTGGCCTGGCCCGCCGAGGCGCTGCCCGCGCAGCAGGCCCTGTGGCAGATGCTGCCCGCGCGCCTGTCCGGCTGGGTGGCGGCGCTGGGTGCTAGCCCCGTGGTGCGCGTGGTCGGCGACGCGGGCCAGGATGGCGGCGAGGACCGTGGCCAGCCCCTGGTGCTGGCCGGTGCCGACGGCCCCGCGCCGCTGCTGTACCTGCGCCGCTACTGGGACTACGAGCGCGCCGTGGCCACCCATGTCATCCAGCGCACGGCGGCGCAGGCCGTGGCCGGCCAGCCGCTGGACGAAGCCCTGGCCCGCCACTGGCTGGACCGCCTGTTCCCGCCTGCGGCGGAAGGCAGCCCCGTGGACTGGCAGAAGCTGGCCTGCGCGCTGGCGCTGCGTGGCCGGCTGTCGGTGATCACGGGCGGCCCCGGCACCGGCAAGACCTATACCGCCGCGCGGCTGCTGGCCCTGCTGTTTGCCACGGCGCCCGACGCCGGCCAGCTGCGCGTGGCCCTGGCCGCGCCCACGGGCAAGGCGGCTGCGCGCCTGAAGCAATCGATCGACGGGGCCTTGCTGCAATTGCAGGGCAGCATGGGCGGCGAGATCGACCTGGCGGGCCTGGTGCAGCGCATGGGCGCGGCGCGCACCCTGCACTCCATGCTGGGCGCGCGGCCCGATACGCGGCACTGGGGATTCCATGCAGGCCGGCAGCTGGACGTGGACGTGCTCATCGTCGATGAGGCCTCCATGGTCCACCTGGAGATGATGGCGGCGCTGCTGGAGGCACTGCCGGCCGGCGCCCGCCTGGTGCTGCTGGGCGACAAGGACCAACTGGCCTCGGTGGAGGCGGGCGCCGTGCTGGGCGACCTGTGCCGCGATGCCCAGGCCGGACGCTACCTGCCGGACACGCTGGACTATGCGCTGCGCGTGGCCGGCCAGGCGGTGCCGCCGCAGTTCGCGGCGCCGGCAGGCGACCGGCCTCCGGCTCTTGCGCAACACACCGTCATGCTGCGCGAAAGCCGGCGCTTCGGTGGTCCCATCGGCCAGTTGGCGCGCGCCGTGAATGCCGGCCACGCCGCGCAGGCCCAGGCCTTGCTCGATGCCGGCACGCAAGGCGGTACGCACTCCGAACTCTGGGAGCGCCAGGGCGGCGGCGTGCAGGCCGTGACCGAACTGGCCGTGCGCGGGCGTGGCGGCCTGGCCAGCTATGCGCTGTATGCCAGGGCGCTGCAAAACAGGCCGGCTGCGGACGGCGGCTACGAGGCCGCGCACCGGGCCTGGGTGGTCGATGTGCTGCAGGCCTTCGAGCGCTTCCGGCTGCTGTGCGCCGTGCGTGAGGGGGACTGGGGCGTGTCCGGCCTCAACCGGGCGGTGGAGCAGGCCCTGGAAACGCAGGGCGCGATCCGCCGCAGCGGCGAATGGTATGCGGGCCGGCCCGTCATGGTCACGCGCAACGATGCGCAGCTGGGCGTGTTCAACGGTGACATCGGCATTGCGCTGCCGGGTGGGTCGCAGGGCGGGTCGCATGGCGGGTCACAGGGGGGCTCGCAGGGTGCGCCCGGGCAGCCGCTGCGCGTGTACTTCCTGCAGGGTGATGAGCTGCGCTCGGTCGGTGTCAGCCGCCTGGCCCATGTGGAGACTGCCTTCGCCATGACGGTGCACAAAAGCCAGGGCTCGGAGTTCGAGCACACGGCCCTGGTGCTGCCCTCGCGCGGCGGCAGCGTGCTGGGGCGCGAGCTGGTCTACACCGGCATCACGCGCGCCCGCCAGGCCTTCTCGCTGTTCTCCGAGGTGCCGGGCCTGCTGGCCTCGGCCGTTGGCAGCCCCACGCAGCGCGCCAGCGGGCTGCTGCGCTGGCTGCAGGACTGAGGCGGGCAGGGCGGCGGCTCAGGCCGGGGTCTTGTCGCTGGCGTAGCGGGACATCATCAGCGCCGTATTGGTCTTGCGGTCGGCATTGACCTGCTGCACCGTGGGCCGCTCGGCCATGCGCGCCAGGTACTCGCGCACGGGCAGGTCGGCCAGCACGTCGCGCCCGCCAACGATCTTGCTGGCCGCGCTGACCAGGGGCAGGTGGACGATGGCGCAGCAGTCGGCCAGCGTGAAGCTGTCGCCCGCCACGAAGGGTGAGAAACGCGCGAGTTTGGCGAAGGCCGCCACGTTCTTGTCGAGCTGGGCCAGCGTGCGCTCCCGGGTGGAGTCGCTGACCTGGCCGCCGAAGAAGGCCTGCGGGTAGAGGATGCGCGCCACCAGCTCCAAGTGCAGGTCCAGGTACACGCACAGCTCGCGCACCTTGGCCGCCTCGAAGGCGTCGGCCGGCAGCAGGGCCGGCGAGGGCGACAGCGTCTCCACGTACTCGACCATGGCGGCCGACTCGCACAGGCCACGGCCGTCGTCGATGCGCAGGTACGGCACCTTGCCCAGCGGCGACAGTGCCATGTCGGTCTCGCCCAGCCAGTCCAGTTCCTCGTTGAAGGGCAGCTGCTTTTCCAGCAGGGCCAGCTTGACCTTGTTGTAGTAGTTGCTGGCCGCGAATCCGCACAGGGTGAGCATGGGTGTCTCCTTGGGTTGTTTGTGGTGAAGGCGAGGGTGCGCGCCTGTGATGGTAGGGGCGGGCAGGGCATGGCGCGGTCCCGGAGATGACGACTGGGGCAGACCCCTAGAATGGCGCCATGCCGCTTCGCCTGCCCTCCACCTTGGCTGCCTGCGCCCGCTGGGCGCTGGGGCTGTGGCTGTGCGTGGCGCTGGCATCGGCGTTTGCGCCGCTGGCGCGTGCCTCGGGCTGGGAGCGCCTGTGCTCGGCCGCTGGCGAATCGGTCTGGGTGCCATCGCCGGCCGGTCAGGACAATGCCCTTGCCGGAAGCCACGGCATCGACTGCCCGCTGTGCCTGCCCCCGCTGGCGCCGCCGCCCGCCCGGTGCAGTGCGGCCCCGGCACCGCTGATGGCAGATGCGCAGCCACGGGCGCACCCGGCCTCCGTCCACAGCGTGGCCATGCCGGCCTTGCCGCAGGCCCGCGCCCCGCCCCGGTGACTCCCCATTTCAATCCCTGCCTCTTTCGCTTGGCTTTTGTTTTTGCAAGGCACACAGACCGTGCTGCAACGTATTGAATTTTCTGGAGAAACCGTGATGACACTGCGTCAATGGACCGCCCCTTTCCTGATCGCCGCCTCCCTGTCCATGGGCCTGGCCCATGCCCATGCCGATGCCGCCCACGTCAAGGCCGACGCCGCCTGGGCGCGTGCCAGCGTGCCGGGCCAGCAGGCCACGGGCGCCTTCATGCGCCTGACGGCCGAGGAGCCGCTGCGCCTGGTGGGCGTGGAGTCGCCCGCCGCCGGCGTGGCCGAGGTGCATGAAATGAAGATGGAAGGCGATGTGATGCGCATGCGCGCCATCGACGGCCTGGACCTGCCCAAGGGCGTGGCCGTGGACCTGAAGCCCGGCGGCTACCACGTCATGCTGCAGCAGCTCAAGAGCCCGCTGCTCAAGGACAGCCAGGTGCCCATCACCCTGGTGTTCAAGGATGCCAAGGGCGAAACCTCGCGCCTGAGCCTGCAGGTCCCCGTGCGCGCGATGGCGCCCGGCGCGGCGGCTGCCCCGGCAGCGGGCCACGGCGGCGGCCACGCAGGCCATTCGCACTGAGCCAGCGCCATTGCACCGGGTTTGTGCGCAGCCGCATGCGCATGACTTGCCGTGGACTTGGCGTGTGCCTGGGTTAAGCTGGGAGCATGGCCGGCATCCTTCTCCGGCATGCTCTTCCAACCCAGTCCTAGCGAGTGCTGCCATGAGTGACGCGTCCTCCTTCGGTTTCGGCAAGTTCATCCCCGGTTTCGACTTCCTGCAGGGCCTGGCCCAGAGCGCGGGATCGGCCACCGCCCGGCCCCTGGGGCGCCTGCCCGAATGGGTGGCGCCCACGGTGAGCATCGAGGAGGTGGACAAGCGCATCACCGAACTCAAGGCCGTGCAGTTCTGGCTGGACCAAAATGGCAAGGCGCTGGCCGCCACCATCCAGGCCCTGGAAGTGCAGCGCATGACGCTGTCCACCCTGCAGGGCATGAACGTCAGCATGGGCGAACTGGCGCAGGCCTTCCAGTTCCCCGCCGCTGCAGCCGCCACCGCTGCTGCAGCCACTGCGGGCAAGGGTGCCGCCAGCGCGGGGCAGTCCGACCACTCGGACTGGCCCATGTCCTCCGCCGGCAAGGCCGGCAAGCAGGAAAAGCCACAGGCCGCGCCCGCACAGCCCCCTGCCGAGCCGCCTGCAGCTGCTGCGGCCGCTGCATCCGCGGATGCCGGCAGCAAGGCCTCAGGCCCTGAAGCTTCTGCGCCCAAGGACGAGACTGCCCAGGCCGCCGCCATGGGCCAGGCCATGCAATGGTGGGGCGCACTGACCCAGCAATTCCAGCAGATCGCCGCCAAGGCCATGGCCGAGCCCATGGCCCCCGAGGCCGTGGCTGCCGCACAGCGCGCCACCGGCATGGCCGGCGACATCGCCAAGGCCGCCATGGACCGCATGACGGCCCAGGCTGGCGCCTTCGCCGCGCAGGCAGGCAAGGCGGCTGCACCGGCGGCCAAGGCCCCGGCCGGAGCCGCCAAGGCGGCTGCGAAAGCCCCACCGAAAGCTCCGGCCAAAGCGCCAGCCAAGGCAGCGGCCAGGAAGACGGCGGCAAAGACCACCGCAAAGACAACAGCCAAGGCACCGGCCGCAGGCAAGGCGCCGGCCAAGAGCCGGCCACCGCGCTGAGCGGCACGGCGGCACCCATGGATGGTCTAGAGCCCTCCGCAAGCCGGGCGCTGGCAGGGCTAGAAAGAAGGTTGGAATGTCGTTGTTTCCTGTAGGCCATGCCAGCCATTCCGACTGGCGCGCCGCGGCCGATGCGGTGCTGCTGCAACTGCGCTCGCAGATGGCCGATCCGGGCCACGCGCAGCGGCCCCGACTGGGCCTGGTGTACCTGTCCCACGCGCATGCCGCCCATGCAAGACCGCTGCTGCAGCATCTGGCCAGGGCCTTGCCCCATGTGGCGGACTGGGCTGGCTGCTCGGCCGGTGGCGTGCTGGCCATGTCCCATGAATACCTGTCCGGCTCCGCGCTCGCGGTGATGCTGCTCGATGTGCCGGCGGCGCACTACCGCCTGTATTCGGGCCTGGCGCCCTTGCATGCGCCGGGCGGCGAGGCCGGGTTCACTGCCCATTCGGCCCTGGTCCATGCCGGAGGCGGCCAGCCCGAGCTGGCCGAGTTGCTGTACGAGCTGTCCGAGCGCACCGAGTCCGGCCTGCTGTTCGGCGGCGTGGGCGATGACGGGGACGATGGCGTGGAGGGCGTGCAGATCGCCTGCCGCACCGAGGACCTGCATGCGCAGCATGCGGATGCGCGCGGCATTTTCAGCGGAGGCTTCTCGGGCGTGGCCTTCGGTGCGGGCGTGCCCTGCATCACGGGCATGGCCCAGGGCTGCGTGCCGCTGGGCGAGGGCCTGGAGATCACCGAGGCGCGCGGCGCCCTGGTCACCGGGCTCAATGGCGATCCGGCCTTGCAGCGCCTGCTGCAACTGCTGGGCGTGGAGCTGGAAGGCAGCGACTGGCAGCCCGCGCTGACCACGGTGCGCAGCACGCTGGCGGCCATTGCGCCGCCGGGCCGGGGCATGGCCCACGGCGTGCTCACCGAAGAGGCCCAGGTGCTGACCCTGGTCGGGCTGGACCCGCTGCGCCAGGGCGTGGCCCTGTCATCGGCCGTGGAGGCCGGGCATTCGGTGATCTTCTGCCGCCGCCAGGCCCAGGTCGCGCGCCAGGAACTGCTGCAACTGGGCGCTGCGCTGCGCGATGCGGCGGAGCCCGAGGAGGCGGCGCCCGAAGGCGAGGCACAGCCCCGCATCCGTGGCGCCATCTACATCAGTTGCCGGGGCCGCGGCGGCGGCCTGTTCGGCGGCCCCGATGCCGAGCTGCGCACCCTGCGCCACGCACTGGGCGATGTGCCATTGATCGGCTTCGTCGCCGAAGCCGAGATCATGGACGCCCGCCTGCACCGCTTCGCCGGGGTGTTGACGGTGTTCACTGCCTAGGCGTCGTACACGCCGTACACGCCGTATCGGTACACACCGTCTGAACCTCAGACCGCGCGCGGGCGCACCGTGCCTGCGCTGCGATCCGGGTCCATGGCTGCAGCTCCCAGAAAATCGAAATCCACGGCCGGCTGCCTGCCGCTGACCAGGTCGGCCAGCGCCATGCCGGAGCCGCAGGCATGGGTCCAGCCCAGCGTGCCGTGGCCGGTGTTCAGGAACAGGTTGGCGATGGGCGAGCGTCCGATCAGCGGCACATTGCTGGGCGTGGCGGGGCGCAGGCCGCTCCAAAATTGCGCGCGTTCGGTATCGCCGGCGCCGGGGAACAGCTGCTGCACGCGCCGCACGATGGCCTCGCAGCGCACGGGGTCCAGGTTGCGGTCGTAGCCGTTGAACTCGGCCGTGCCGGCAATGCGCAGGCGGTCGCCCTGCGCGCCGGTGTAGCGCGAGAACACCAGCTTGAACTCATCGTCCGTGAGGCTGACCTGGTAGGCCTTGGCGGGGTCCAGCACCGGCAGGGTCACGGAGTAGCCCTTGGCCGGGTAGATGGGCAGGCGCAACCCCAGCGGCTGGGCCAGCAGCGGGCTGAACGAGCCCATGGCCAGCACATAGGCGTCGCCCTGGATGCGTTCGTAGCGGCCGTCGGCATTGGTCACCTCCACATGGTCGATATGGCGGCTGGCGCCCGCACCCGTGGTGCGCAGCGCCATGACGTGGTGGCCGTGGCGGAACTGCACGCCCGTGGTGGTGGCAATGCGTGCCAGCTCGCGCGTGAAGAGGTTGGCGTCGCCCGATTCATCCTCGGCCGTATAGGTGGCGCCCGCTATCTGCCCGCGCACATGGGCCAGGGCCGGCTCCAGGCGCACGGCTTCGTCGGCGTCGATCAGGCGGCGGTCGCAGCCCAGGGCCTGCATCTGCTCGGTGGGCTTGAGCGCGCCCTCGAACTCGCGGGCGTTCGTGTAGAAGTGCAGGATGCCCTGCATGCGCTGCTCGTACTGGATGCCGGTGTCCGACCGCAGCTGCTGCAGGGCCTCGCGGCTGTAGGTGCCCAGGCGAACGATCTGCTGGATGTTGTGGCGCGTGCGCGCGGGCGTGCAGTTGCGCAGGAAGGACAGGCCCCAGAGCCACTGGCGCATGTCGGCGCGCAGGCGGAACAGCAGGGGGGCATCCTGCCGGCCCAGCCAGCCCAGCAACTTCAGCGGTGCGCCGGGGTTGGCCCAGGGTTCGGCATGGCTGACCGAGATCTGCCCGCCGTTGGCAAAGCTGGTTTCGGCGCCGGGCGCAGCCTGGCGGTCGATGACGGTCACTTCATGACCGAGAGATTGCAGATAGTAGGCCGAGGCGGTGCCGATCAGGCCGGCTCCGAGAACGATGACGCGCATGACAATGCCCTTTCAAAGGCATGTGCCGGTCACGCGGAAGCTGATAGCTATGGATTCAATAGCAAGCAGCCGGCGTCCGTCGTGACGCAGCTGCCGCTCCCCCTGTCCTTGGTACCTGAGAGATTCACCGCCGTCCATGGGAACGGGGCTTGCTCCTTCGGTGCGCCGCATATTGCGTGCGGCGGCTCTCCAGACGGCATGTTGTGTTTGCAGTACGGAACCTGAGCGTGTATGGGAGTTTGCGCCTTCGGTGAGGCTCGGCACCGTGGTGCCCGCCTGCTCTCCTGCAGGGGCGATTCTATGTGGCTTGCGCAGCCGGTTCCAGTCGTACTCGGGATACCACCAGTTACTACCTGTATGTGGTGTGGCCGATTCAGGGTATTCCCTAGATCGCTCAAGCGCCTCCCTCGTAGCGCTGGCACGAGTCTCCGACTGCATGTAAAAAAACTATTGAAATAGAAAAAAACATGATTTAGCCTATCGATGTGTGCGGTGGTTTGTCAGTGCATGTTCTGGTCGATTGGACCTGCATGGGTTAACCATGAGTTGTGTATATGTCTGATAGGCGACTTACCGTTGCACAGGTGCAGGTCCATGGAAACTGGTCCGGCACTGAAAAAATACAAGCACGGTGAATATGTGGAGGGAGGAATGATTTGCGTCGCAAACCCGACTGAAGGTGTGTCCGGCTCAATGGGCAGCGGAGCAGCTCGCAAACGTTGATGGAAATCCGCCTTTTCTGATTGACGCGCAGGATCTGCGCGAAACATTTTGCTTCCAACCTCACCGGCTGCAAGGTGAGTTGTGAGCTCGTGATTCAAATAGAACTATTCGAGGTACGGCGATGCAAATGCGCTGGGTACAACTGTTGGCCATTGCCATTGGGAAAATCATTTTCCTGTCATATCTCCTTGAGAAAACGGGGAATATCATGCATGTTCTCAATCGCCTGCCTGGTTCGGCATTTTTTCGCAAGTGGCGTGCAGCGAAATACCTGTTCTCTTTGCTGCTGCTCTCATGCGCGGGTATCTCATCCACGGCACTGGCGGCGACCATCGTCTTCACGGTCACCGACAACAGCGACGCTCCAAATGCCAATGCAACGACACCAACCACCTGTGTCAGCACGTTGGGGGGCACCTTTGCTGGCGCATGCACGCTGCGAGCGGCCATTCAGGCAGCCAACTACACGCTGCAAACGCTGGATCCGAGTGCCGATGTTTCCATCGTCTTTGCGCCGACACTGACTACGTCGGTACGAACCATACAGAGTGGGACATCCAAGGATGCGGCCGGAAACCTCCATCCGTATGTCGACAATCAGACGGTTTACGTGCGCTGTGCCAATACATTCGTCAGCGGAGCCCAGTCCGGCGCCGTGACGGGAGCCACCAATGCCTGTGGTCAAACCCAGATGATCAGCGGTGGCGATACGGGCACCACCACTGGTGCCGGTGGCGCCTGGTACTGGATCAAAGGCACCGTTCCAGCCGGCACGGGCTCATTGACCATCGATTTCGGGGGAGTCATACAAGTCCAGAACTGGGCGGACTCCGCCTGGGAAACCTTTTATCTTGGTGGGAAGAATATCACTCTCACCAATTCGCCCAACATGACCTGTGGCGAAGCGGTATTCGTCGTTGGCTCCTCGGCAAACAATGTCATCATTGATCGCGTCGGTCTGGTGAATGTGGCGCCAACCCCTGCGGGAGAGGGGACGCCGTTCAACTGCGAGCTGTACGCGGAGATTCATCAAGGCGCACAAAACGTATTCTTTGCCAATAGCACAATCAACTCCGCGATATGGAATGGAAATTACGGCAATAACAAGGGCTCGGCCATTTCCGTTGCCGCAAGCAACGGTGCAGGCACGGTTTCCAACATCGTTGTCGATAATTTCACGGTAACGAATCTGCCCAACCCTATCGGGGGAATGCAGCTCGAGCAGTTTTTCCAGGTCATGTCGAACATGACCGTCAACGGATTGACGATCAAAAATTCGAATATCGCACTGAGCCCGACTGGTGGAAATGCGCCCAGGGCCGTGGTGTCGGTTGATGGAACGATCAGCCTGGCCAATGGAATTGGTCTGGCCGTGACGGGTAATACCTTCTCGCTGCCTATCGCCGCCTATACCGGGTCATCGCCAACGCATGTGTCGGCACCAACGGTGAATACGGCAGCCTCAGGCACGACGCAGGTAGTGACGGTGACCGATAACAACTTCACTGGCGGCGGGGACGGGGTGAATATCGGTGGTACGGGTACGGCACCAGGATTGATTGGCAACAACAAGATGACAAGCCAGTCGAGAAGTGCCATTCGTATCACTACGCGTGATTTCTTCAAGATTTCTCAGAACACGCTGTTTTCCGTGCCTGTGGCTGCAAACTCGGGCATCAGTTTGCTGACGACGGGCAATGGACAAACCGGATGGACCCCCACCCTTGGCGTTGGCGCCAGTGACACCGCCGCCTGCACCTGGACATTCAATATCACGGCAAATGCCAATGCGAGCGAGCCGGCACCGTATACGGTGGAAGCCTTTTGGTCGCCGACCGGCGCGGGCGTCAACGATGCGCAGGTCTATCTGGGCTCCGAAACCATGGCCGGAGCCTCGGGAACGCTGACCGTTCCTTCGTATCTCAGCGGCCAGGTGCGAGTCACAGTGACGGACAGCAATTCCGGCGGAGCCCAGACCTCGCAGCTTTCAACGGCGGCAAGCGTCACCGGTTTTCCCTGTGCCCTGAAATCCGGCGTTCTGGCGACGACCAACAATCAACCTGTTGGCAGCAGCGACTTGCTGGAGGTCTACATTGTTGACGGCCAAGGCAATGCCTGGACAGGGGGCAGTGACACCGTCACCTTCGCAGCGCCGCCTGCAGGTGTCACGTTCAATGGCAGCTCCGCCGCAGTCAGCTGCACGACCAACTCCAGCGGAAAATGCGCGTCTCCCATCAATGCCAGCAGCAGTGTCGCCGGAACATTCACCACACCCGTGACCTTGTCGTCGTCAGTCGCTGGTGCCACGTTCTCCAATCTTCCATTGGGTGGAAGCCCGGTATCTGGCGCAGTGACCTATCAGCCTTCGCCGGTTGCTTACAGCTTCACCGGGCTGCCGGCCAGCACGAGCGGGTCTGAAATCGCCGCGAGTCCGCCATCGATTACGGCCAACGGCGTCTCCACCAGCACCTTGGCCGTGCAGTTGAAGGATGCTTTAGGCAACCTTGTCACCACCTGTACCGATACGGTGGCCTTCACCCTCAATGCGGGGACGCAAGGCGTTCCTGCCGTCAGCGTCACGGGCTGCAGTGCCGGCATGTACACGGGGACGGTGACATCGCCGGTGCTGGTCGGCAGCGGAACCTTCGGGTTCACCATCAACGGGTCTGCGGCTGTTGCCACCGCAACGGTCTCCTATGTGGCCGCAACGCCGAGCACGAGTGCATCCACGATAGTCGCCACACCGACATCGATCGTGGCCAACGGCAGCTCCACCAGCGTGCTGCGCGTGCAACTGGTCGATGCCAGCAGCAATCCGATCAACACCTGCACGAACACGGTGGCATTCACCCTGAACGGCGGAACGCAGGGAACGCCGAGTGTGGGCGCGGCCTCATGTACTGCCGGCATCTATACGGGCACCGTCACATCGCCCACGGCGGTCGGCAGCGGGATCTTCGGATTCACCATCAACGGCTCTGCCGCAGTTGCTACGGCTTCAGTGAGCTACACGGCGGGTCCGCCAAGTACCAGTGCCTCGACCATCGTTGCGAGTCCGACCTCCATCATTGCCAATGGCACCGCAACCAGCACATTGACGGCGCAGCTCAAGGATGCGTCAGGC
Source organism: Delftia sp. S65 (assembly GCF_016516495.1). NCBI lineage: Bacteria > Pseudomonadati > Pseudomonadota > Betaproteobacteria > Burkholderiales > Comamonadaceae > Delftia > Delftia sp. S65. Next base: position 2,004 of record NZ_JACVUR010000039.1, on the reverse strand, counting down.
AATTCGATTGCGACCTGTGCCAATACGGTGGCCTTCACGCTGAACAGCGGAACACAGGGCTCGCCTGCGGTCGGCGCGGGTTCGTGCAGCGCAGGGGTGTACACGGCAACCGTCACGGCACCTACCGCAGTCGGCAGTGGCACCTTTGGTTTCACCATCAATGGCTCGGCCGCCACGGCTACGGCTGTGGTGAACTACACGGCCGGCTCGCCCAGCAATGGCGCGAATGGAAACCTGATCAGTGCCAGTCCGCTCAGCGTTGTCGCAGACAACACTGCCACGAGCTCGATCAGCGTGGCCCTGCGCGATGCCAATGGCAATCCCGCCACGGATACGGTGGCGCACACGATTGTCTTCACCAAAACGGGCGTGGGCACGACCACGCCGGCCGCACCCACGTGCACGATCGCGGCCAACGCCAATCCGGCCACCTGCTCCGTGACGGTGAAATCGGCCACGGTCGGCACCGCAAGTTTCACGGCAACGGACAACGGAACGGCCGTGAGCAATGGCAGCCCGGTATCGGTCACCTTCATTGCCGGGCCGCCCAGCAATACAGCCAGTGGCAATCTGCTCAGTGCCACGCCGCTCTCGGTGATGGCCGACGGTACGAGCACCGGCACGGTGACCGTCGCACTGCAGGACGCCAATGGCAATGCAACCGTCGATACGGTCGCCCACACCATCGGCTTTGTCCATACCGGCGCCGGCACGCCGTCGGCAACTTCCTGCACGATTGCGGCCAATGCGAATCCAGCGCGCTGCTCCATCACGGTGACATCCACCGTGGCGGGCGCGGCGAGCTTCACAGCCACGGACAACAACGGCACCACCACCCAGAGCGTGGCAAACGGCAGTCCGGCCGTGATCAACTTCACGGCCAATGCCGCCGACCCCACCAAGTCGGGGGTGCGTACCGTCAGCAGTCCGGTCACGGCCAATGGCTCGGCGACAGATGTGCTTGAAGCGTTTGTGGGAGATGTCAACGGCAATCCGGTGGCCGGAAGCGTTGTCACGTTCTCTCCCACCGCAAACATCACCTTCAGCGGTACCTGCACCACCAATGCGGCCGGTACCTGCCAGGTCACCGCCAAGACAACCGTCGCGGGTTCCTACACTTCCGGCGCAAGCATCGCGAGCGGCGCATTGAGCGGCAGCGGCGTCAGCGCCGGTGGCAATACGTACGGTGCGACGGCTGCCTATGTCTTTACGGCAGGTGCCGTCGATCCCGCCAATTCGACCATGTCGGTCGATGTGAACAACCAGGCAGCCGGTGGCGGTCAGGACGTCGTTTCCGTGGTCACCAAGGATGCGTTCGGCAATCCGGTCACCGGCGTTGCCGTGAACTTCAGCGTGACGCCTGCCGGAGCGGCACCTGCCACCGCCAGTTGCACGACTGCCGGTGCGGCGGCGACCTGCTCGGTGTCGTTCACCAGCGTGACCGCATCGACTTACTCGGCTGCCGCCACGGTGGGTGCAGCTGCCATCGGCAACAGCCCGCAATCGATGGCCTTTGTCGCCGGCAATGCCTCGGCAAGCAATTCGGGCCTGCGTGTCGTGAGCGACAACGCGGCCGCAAATGGCACGGCAACCGATGTGGTGGAAGCGTATGTGCGCGATGCCGGTGGCAATCCCAAGGGCGGCGAGGTCGTCACCTTTGCCGGTACTGCCGGCGTGAAGCTGAACGGTGGTGCGGCAGGTGCGTCGGCCACTTGCACCACTGGAACAAGCGGCGCAACTCTGGGCATCTGCTCGATCACTGCCACCAGCACAGCGAGTGGTACCTACAGCATCGCCACCAGCATTCCTGCAGGAACCCTGGGTGGCACGTTCACCGTGGGAGCAAACGCGTATTCGCCAAGCGCCGCACAAATTCATTTTGTGAGCGTGGTGAACCTCAGTGTCACCAAGGCCAACCCTGGCAGCCTGACTGTGGGCACGCCCTTCAACTATGCGTTCTCCGTGTCCAACGCTGCCAGTGCCTTCGGTCCCGCCACCAGCGTG